>DASRVY010000038.1:0-1608 GCA_035654855.1 Bacillota bacterium
TCGTCCTCTTAAGTCTTCACCGGTGACGGTGTCGCCTGCATCATCTAATAATTCAAAATCCGGCAGCTTTTTTCCTGTGTCTATCATAGTTTTTGCTCCTTCTCACATTTGTTTAGATAGTTTTGCCATCTTCTATAAATAAAATTAGTGCAATTTGATCTTCTATCATAATGATAATTGTGTCGCCCTTATTCTGTCGTAACTTAAGCATAAAAATAATTAAGAGCAGGAATTTTAAACCTGCTCAAAAAATTATCGGCGGGAAGCTGCCGAGGCAAAGATATGTCTAATATTGTACTTGCGTCAGAGTAATAATCTAAGATATTCAGTGACAGCCCTCTTCATCGGCATTGCCGCAAGGGGTCACATCAAACTCATTGAGAAGACTTTGGATGGGATCAATGATCTCTGACTGCGTGTCTTCAGCCTCGCCTTTAAGTGCCTGATCAGTACTGCCGCTGACGAAAATGAAAGGCACAAACATTCTCTCTTCCGGTGATATTTCAATCAGACTCCGGTTCTGGCGAATGCCGACGGACGCTTTGTTTACCATTGCTTCCAGAAGGAATAGATTTTTTTCAATCAGATTGATATTATCCCGGGAGATACCGGCCTGTTTTGCGAGTTCTTTGAGGTAAGTATCATCCCTTTCTGCTATTTCCACATCGCTTGCGGCAAAAACGATACTCATGAATTCTTTGATATTATCCGGGGCGAATTCAGCTGCGCCCAAGACCCAGGCGGCTGCCCGTAAAGGATAGTCTTCAGGTGAATATTGAGGTAAAAAGTTTAGGACATGAAACTTTATCTCTAAAGTGCCGTTGTCTATTCTTTCAAAAATAAAATCTTCAGTTGTTGTGTGTACTCGAGTGCAATCGGGACAAAGAGCATCTGTGTACCATTCCAGCTTGATATTCTTCCTCCCGGTATAATTTTTGGCAACTCCGCCTTTATATACTACAAAGTCTCCAGTATCGGAGATATTTTCAAATTTCGGCTGTCCGTTTGAATCAAGCAGACCGCCCTTCTCGCGCCCATAACCTCTGTAAACGAGAAAACCGATAACAATAAGAAGCAATACGACAAGAACCGCCAGAGCAGTCTGTAATTTTTTTTGCTTATTCATCCGGGCCACCTTTAACAATTAATGGATTCAATTATAAAGTTCCCGAATATCACGGTCAATATAACCAGGCTAAGATAATACCTACAGGCATAGGCAAACAATGACTGCCGTGAGAATCAGAATGCTCTATAATTAAAGGCAGATATCAATCAGATTCGGAGAAAATATGCAGAATTTCGATGGGGCAGATAAAGAAGGGGCGATAAGAACAGTTAAATCAAGGGCAGGCACTGTCAGTGGTTTTGCCGGTGACGGGGTAAAAAGCTTTTTAGGCATCCCTTACGCCTCTGACACAGGCGGAGAGAATCGTTTCCGGGCACCGTCACCTCCTCCGCTTTTGGATAATTTTGAAGCCTTCGGCTTCAGTGAGATTTGCCCCCAGAGTTATCGCCGCTTCAGTACACATGGAGAAAATTGTCTTTCGCTCAATATCTGGGCTCCGGATGATGAAAAAACACATCCGGTCCTGATATATATACATG
>DASRVY010000039.1:0-2886 GCA_035654855.1 Bacillota bacterium
CTTTGCTTCCGCTGCTTGGCGGTCGATTTCGGCTTGCCGTGCTGCTTCAGCTTGCTCTGCTGCTCGTTTTTCTGCTGCAATAGCATCTAGCTTGGCTTGGTTTTCTTGAGCGATACGACGCTGCTCGGCAAGCTCAAGATCGCGCTTTGCTTGCTCTGCCGCCATTTCAGCTGCAATGCGTTCACGCTCTGCTTTTTCACGCTCAACCTGTGCTGCTTGATCAGCTTCTTTGCGAGCCTGCTCAGCGGCTTCACGGGCAATCTGTGCTTCACGGTCTTTCTGTGCTTGCTCTGCTGCTGCTTTGCGTAACTGCTCAAGTTCTGCCTGCTCAGCCTCTGCGCGCCTAGTGTTGTTGAGTACGATTTTAAGGGCGGATAGAATATCGTTCTTTACACGGTAGGCTTCTGTTTCAAATTCTTGAAAACTTTCATCGACTTTTACGTTTTCTAGGTTTTCAATTTGCACATAAATTTCATCAGATGTTAGGCCGTCAGAAACATCAAAAGCTCTTAGCGCATCAATCCGAGCCTTTAGGTTGTCAATTCGGTGCGACTCAGCGTCTTCCCACTCAGTAAGCGGCTGGCGAACCTCTGCCTGCAAAGACTCAAAAGCATCTTTGTATACGCGGCGGTTAGCGTCAATCTTCTTAGGGATCTCTTTGTACTCAGCACTTAATGCAGCGCCAGCTTTATCTACCGCTGTTTTTGATCGCGCAACTTTATACGCAAAGCTTGCCACCTCTTCACGGTTTTTTCGTACAGTCATGTCGATTGGTAGGTTTTTCGCCTCTTCGCGAATCTTGGTAATTGTCGAGTCGATATCTTGACCCTCGATAAATACCTGCTCAATTCCTTTCTTGTCGCTTGGTAACACCATTAACTCTGTCATTTGCTTGCTTCCTGTTGTTGATTTGAGCGCCTAGTATGCACAAGCAACAATAACAATGCAAGCCTATACATAAATAAATTACTATGCTATAGTTTCAGCTCAATCAATAAAGGAGCGCAACAATGACGCTAGAACAAGCTTTAATCATCCTTAGGTCAGGTAGTCGAGTAATTAAGCGGCTGTGCGAGGACACTGGCCTAAACCGCACCTCGGTGGATCTAATCATCACCGGCAAGACGCTTAATCCGTCATACGAGACGGCGATTAAAATTATCAAATGGGTTGAGGAAAATTAAATGAACAACATAAAAGAAAGCTTTATTCATGCAAGAAACATTGAGCAGCTATTGCTTGACGATCTTTTTAGCGGAGAAGCATTTAAGAAAACAGAAAACGGATTTAGTAATTTTTTCATGGTTGCTTGCTTGGCTTGCAATGGCGCGGATACTTACCATCTGGCAGAGCTTTACTCTTTAGCCATTACTGATGGCGACGACTGCATTCAAGAGGCTGTTTTTCTTGCTAATTTAGAGATAGTAACAGGCGAAAGTTTATCGCTTGAAGGCGAGTTTCAGAAAATGCTAGCTCTATCTACAGGTGCTTTCGATGAAGCAAAAGACTGAAACGCTGGCTAAAATTATCAAATTGGTTGAGGAGAATTAAGATGACTGAGTTAATCGCACCGGAAGGCCTAACAAATGAAGAATGGCTCGCAGAGTACGACACAGGGGTCAGGACAACAAAAACCATGAGATCAGATACAGAAATTCGTAGGGAAAAAAACAGGGCAATCGTAAAAGCTTTAATGGCATCGCCTTCAAAATTCAGCGAAGATCAAGCAAAGGATATTGTCAGGATGATTATTAAAGGCGAGTTAGGCTCGGTTGAGATCAACTACTAAAAAACCAACGAAAAGGATTAATCTGCGTTACAATTAAAAAAACCCGCTCAAATGGATCGCAAGTCCGAGCGGGTTATATTTGAAACAAGCGTGGCAATTGTAACCCAGTTTACAAGGCTGCGCACCTATTTGAGGTGTTAAAATGCAATATTCCGAAAGATTACGCAATTATGAGCTAGAAAAAGCTCTATTCGTGGAAAAAAATCCTGAGTCAACACAAGCTGAGTATGAGAATTTCATCCGCTTGCTTTCTGCTAAGTGGGGTATCTGATATGCAGTTCACGCTTATGATTGACCAATCAAAATCAATTGAATGGGGGCTAACACCTCAAGAGTCCATTCTTTTTTCATTCATCCATCAAGTGCCTACATGGGCAAAACCAATCAATAAAGACGGCCAAGTATTTTACGCGATAAGTAAGCTAAAGATTGTTGAGGAGCTACCTATCCTAACTGATAAGCCTGATACAGCTTACAGAATACTTAAAAGCCTGCACTCTAAAGGCGTTATCAGCCTATCAAGCACATCAAGAATTACTCTTATTCAGGTAACAGATAAAGGCAAAGCGTGGAATCGTGAAGCAACAAGTTCAGGTCGGAAAGAAATCCGATCTAGGTCGGAGAATCTTCCGATGCAGGTCGGAGAATCTTCCGACAAATCAGGTAACCAGTCAGGTAACCAATCATATACCCCTATAGTCCCCGCAAGCGGTGACGACACTGGCGGTAAAAAACAAAGCGAAAAAGAAAAAGCGCAAACAGTGCTAGACCTGTTTAACGAGGTGTGTGGTCACGTACTACCCAAGAGCATTGCACTGAACGCAAAGCGCCAGAGACAAATTCAATCTGTATGCAAACTTAAACTAGCTAACGGATCGTCACCGTTTGCTGATTACAATCCAGACGCATGGCGTGCTTATTTCCATATGATCCTAGAAAACCCTTGGAACACAGGAGAAAACCCGAGCGGATGGGTGGCAACAATCGACTATGCAACACGTCCGGACACTGTAATTAAAACACTGGAGAAGAAATATGCGTAGCTTGTACTCGATGGAAGCCGAGGCCGGTGTGATCGGTGCAATGATTATTAACAA
>DASRVY010000040.1:0-7956 GCA_035654855.1 Bacillota bacterium
AATTTTCAGCATCCACTGACTTTTCACTTTATGAGTGGCGGGAGTATGACAGCGCTCACAGGCCCCGTCAACCACTTCCTCATTAGCAAGCACAACGCGGCAGGAAGGACACCAATTGACATTCATTTTTTTCTTGTACGCCAAGCCATGTTTATTTAGCTGCAGAAAAATCCATTGTGTCCAGCGATAATATTCAGGATCAGTAGTGTTTACTTCTCTGCTCCAGTTAAAGGAGAAACCCAAGCTCTTGAGCTGTTTTTTAAAATGTTTGATATTATCTTCAGTCACTTTGGCTGGGTGGATATTATGCGCAATGGCGTAGTTCTCTGTAGGTAAGCCGAAAGCGTCCCAGCCCATCGGATAAAGCACATTAAAGCCTTCCAGTCTCTTTTTACGCGCAATGGTATCCAGTGCAGTATAGCTGCGGGGATGTCCTACGTGCAGCCCTTCACCGGAAGGATATGGGAATTCAATCAAGCAATAATACTTCGGCTTCTCCGGAACTTTATCCGCTGTCGGCTGCTCGGCCTCAAAGACACCGGATTCGTCCCACTTATCTTGCCATTTTTTCTCAATTACACGAAAATCATATTTCTTCATTCACTATAACCAGCCTTATTTTTACTCAAAATATTATTATGCTACATATTAGTGTTTCTTGCCAGAGCAAGGCAACATGTTCCGCCTTCTCTTTCTGTCGGAACAAGTCCACATACCGCGTTCGCAAATTCTGCCTGCGCGAGATTACACACTGTGACTGTGAATTTTGCCCAAGCAGCGTGAGCTCGTCTTGCTTGCCGACAGATCAAGCAGTGACAGTGAAATCAAAGCTCTCAACTCTCAAAATAGACCGCAGCAGCAACTTGTTATCTGTAACGCTTGTCGTTAAAAATAAATTTATCCTCATAAAAATGCGAACGGTCTAAAAAGCGCTCGTCCAGCTCTTCGACACCATACTCTTCCGCCAGAGTCTTTTTGTCTGAGAAGAGATTTGTGCCCAAACCGAGGCGATCTCCCTCAATTTTGTAGCCTAAGGCTGCCAGTGTAGTGGGAAAGATGTCTGTAGCCATAAATTCTCTGTTCTTGGTATTGGAAGGAACCGCAGCGGCATTAAGGAAACAATTGTAAATTGCGCGTTCTTCATCCGGCAAGTCCTCGAAACAATCGGCATTCATCGTCAAATGATCACCGACAATAATCACAGTTGTATTCTCATAAAAATCCTGCTCTTGCAGCCAGAGGACAAAATTTGTCACCAGACTATCCGAACAGGACAAATTGTTGAAATAATTATTGTCATAGGTATCGGGACAATACGGGCAAACCTCATCATTTTCAAAATGGGTATCAAGTGTCAGCATAGTAAAAGCAAAGGGCTTTTCCTTGGAAGCAAGATGGGTCAATTCTTCTTTGGCAAGGTCGAATAATTTATAATCCTCAAAACCCCACTCGCCTTCATAATCCTGTGTCACTAAACCGGCTTTTTGCGCCCAGCAGAGATCCTTGATCAAATAATTGCCATGCTGATCGAAAAACATGCGCTTACCTGCAAAAGTTGAATCTGAACCAATCATCAGCATATTGGTATAACCGTCTGAATGCAGAATATCTCCCAGACTGGTAACTCCGGGGAAGAAGTCTTCAATTTTTGAAATGCCGTTTACGGAGATCGGCAGCTTCAGCGGCAGGCCGGTAGAAGAGCCAAAGATAGCGCCGGCAGTCCAGCTGGTACCTGAGCTGTTGCGAAAACCTCCTATCTTATCATGATGAGAAAAATTGATATTTTCTGCAGCCAATTCAGTAAGCCCGGTTAAGAGATTTTGGTCCATGGAACCGCCGGAATCTTTGTCCATAAAGGTTGTTTCCATAGACTCCAAATAAATAAAAACTAGATTTCTCTTCCTTGAAGGGGCTTGCAGCACTTCCTCAGCATCAACATAATTATCCTCGATAAAACCGCTATAGGTGAACTGCGCCTTCACATAACCGTAGACATCAAGATTGTATTGAACAAGAAATATCTCTAATAAAACCAGAACAATGACAATTCCTTTGCTGAGATGAGTTCTCCATTTCTTGCTGCGTATGCCGACCGCAAAACGAGAATCCTCTTTCACTGGCCAAATAAGAATACCAAAAAGGGCAGTAGCTAAAACTGCGGGAATCAGAGTAGAAACAGCCCCGTCTACGACCAGGCCGGAGCTTGTGCCCGTAACCGGCACGCGTAAATGGTATATGATCTCAGACAAATTTAAGCTGTCATAGGTGGTTATTGCCCAAATCGTCAAGAACAATGCGCAAGTCAGGGCGAAGAACAAGAAAATCTTAAGAAAAGCGTGTCGCTTGAGAGGGGGTTTTTTTGGAAATGAATCGTCGTTTTGCTCAGTCATAATAATTTGCTCCTAATGCTCCGCTAAGGATAATCCCTCAAAAATATCTCCTTAAATCCGGAATATCATCGCAAATGTCAGTTTATCATAACGAATTTTGACAGGCAATTTGGTCAAAATATTCTTTAAAGCAGCCCTTCTTGTAGTAAAATAATCCTGTATGCTAAGGCGCTGATACAAAGCAATATCTGCAATAAGTGTCAGCCTTGAGATGTGTCCTATTAAAAACAGCGCCCCTCATGGACTTGTCTTAGACTTAAGGCACTGCCGGCTGTTGTGATGTATCGGATTAAAGGCAGTGCCGACTCTGGAGGAAAAATGTCAGCTTTTAAGTACTACAAACTATCAGAGTATGCTCAGGATATGGACAGCGCTAATCTATCGGCCGGACAGCATCCGGGCTTCGACCCTGTAATTACGGGGATAAGCTACGATTCCAGAAATATCTCTCCCGGCAGTTTATTTGTCTGTAAGGGCAGGCATTTTAAAAGAGAGTATTTGTTGAAGGCGATAGAACGCGGGGCCGCCGCCTATACCGGAGAAGACGACCTCCGGGTGGATCTGCCCCTGCTTCAAGTACGCAATGTGCGCGAGGCCATGCCTATCCTGGCACAGCGTTTCTACAACCACCCCGAAAGAGAAGTCGAGATTATCGGCATTACCGGGACCAAAGGCAAATCAACCACCGCCTGTTATCTGCGCGAGATCTTAAATCTGTGGCAATCGGCCGCCGGCAACAAAGAAATCGCCTTCATCTCTACAATTGAAACATATGACGGCGTGGAGAGATTCGCCTCCCATCTGACCACGCCCGAAGCAATAGAATTATACTTGCGCCTGCACAACGCTCGCAGCAGCGGGATCAAATACATGGTTATGGAAGTGTCCTCACAAGGACTGAAATATAACCGTTTGGATGGCATTGACTTCTCTGCTGTCGTGTTCTTGAATATCTCGGAAGATCATATCAGCCACATAGAACACTCCGATTTCTCCGACTACTTCAACTCAAAGCTGAGAATTTTCCGGCATACTACAAGAGCTGTACTGGATCTGGATCAGCCTGAGATTTTTGACATCCGGCAGGCAGCGCTGGAAAATGATAACAGCGTCAGCTATTATTCGCGTCAGGACAGGACAGCCGACATCTTTGCCTCCAATATTATGAAGTCTGAACTGGGTTACAACTTTGATGTTGCGATGCCTGATGGAGTATTCCCTTTTGAAATCGAGACGCCGGGGCAGTTCAATATTGATAATGCCCTGGCTGCCATCAGTCTGGCTCGTCTGCTGGGCTGTCCTCTGAAGTATATGCAGCAGGGACTAAAGCAAGCCCGCACAGCGGGCAGGATGGAGCTTTTTGCTACGAAGGACAGTAAGATTCTTGCTCTGGTCGATTATGCCCATAATAAACTGTCCTTTGAGAAGCTCTTTGAGACAGCGAGTTTAGATTTCCCCGGCTACAGGCAGGTAATCATCTTTGGCTGTCCCGGATCCAAGGGAATCAGCAGGAGACGTGATCTGGGAACTGCCGCCGGGCATCTGGCCGATTATATCTATCTTACTGAGGAGGATCCGAGGTACGAAGATGTCGTGACGATTTCCAAGGAAGTCGGCCGCTATATTGAGGAAGCGGGAGGCAGCTACGAGATCATAGCCGACCGTAAAGAGGCGATCAGGACTGCTTTTGAGCGGGCCGGGGAGAAGACATTGCTGCTGATTGTCGGCAAGGGCGCCGAGACTACTCAAATGCGCGGTGACAACTATGAAGAAGTGCAGTCTGACGTCTCGATTACAGAGGAACTTGTCGCAGAATATGACCGCCTTAATCCCTGATCACTAATAGTTCCTCTGCTTATCCTCATCTTATGTTCGACAATTCGTTGAAGATTCGACTGCCTGACTTAACCGGGCGATAACGGAAATACTGCTGTCACGGGCGCATCATTTTATCGCTTCAGCAGGACAGATAAGTTGACCCTTGTTCAAAATCATAACAACTGTTTATGCTGCAGTTTATCAAGCGCTGCTTAAGAGGAAATAAGCGCCTTCATATAATGATTTCAATAAATCTTTGTCACATAAAGCACAAAGTCAGTTATTTTCGTCGGCAATTTTTTGGAATGATTCTATATGGTGTATAGTGTTAGATGGTCTAGCTCAAAGATGATTGAGACTTGGCAAATCAAGATGGATTAGTGGTGATTAATATGCAGATTAAAGAGCAGTATAACATTGAAGGCATGCATTGCAGCGCCTGCAGCAGCGCTGTAGAGAAAGCGGTCGCAGCCTTGGACGGGGTTTCTTTGGCTGAGGTCAACTTGCTGCTAAAATCTCTTCATGTAGAGTACGACAGTGACCGGACAGCGTCCGCGCAGATTATAAAAGCCGTGACTGATGCCGGATTTGCCGCCAAGCTCAAGATCACTACTGCCGGGACAGCTTCAAACGGTGCAGGTTCTAGAAGCGGTTCTTTTGCTGCCTCAGAGAGCGCGGTTCAGGGAAATTCCTCTGACGCTCGTTCCATCCCATCGGGCAGCGCAGGCTCTGATGATGGCGACTCCGGCATGCAGCCGGAAGAAGTTCATGTCTTAAAGAGAATTATCTGGTCGATCATTTTTTTGATCCCTTTGATGTATATAACGATGGGGCATATGGTTGGACTTCCCCTGCCTGCCTTCTTGCATGGAACAGAGAACAGCGTCTCTTTCGCTCTCGTTCAACTCTTATTGACAATACCGATTATTGTCCTCAATCGCAGTTATTTCAGTAATGGCTGGAAAGGCATTTTGCGCAAGAGCCCCAATATGGACACTCTGGTAGCTTTGGGCTCAGGCGCTTCGATGGTGTATGGCCTGTTTTCCTTGTTTAGAATGAGCTATTCACTCGGCGCCGGTGACCTGATAACCGTCGCCTCTTATCGCGAAAATTTGTATTTTGAATCAGCAGCTATGATTTTGACTCTTATCACTTTGGGCAAATATCTGGAAGCGAAATCCAAAGGCAGAACTACCCAGGCTATTTCCAGCTTGCTGGAGCTTGCGCCGGAGCGCGCCTTGCGTCTTAACGCCGACGGCACAGAAACAGAGGTCACTTCCGCCGAACTAATTGTGGGAGACAGGGTTGTTGTGCGTCCAGGGCAAAGAATCCCGATGGATGGCCGTGTGGTCGAAGGACAGTCGGCTGTCGATGAGTCAGCCCTGACCGGAGAGAGCATGCCGGTCGAAAAACATATTGACAGTGAAGTAACGGGAGGGACACTAAACACTTCCGGCTCCTTCGTCTTCGAAGTCACACGCACAGGCGAGGATACTACCTTGGCCAAGATTATTGATTTGGTGCAAAACGCCGGAGCCAGCAAGGCTCCCATAGGCCGTCTTGCCGACAAGATTGCAGGAATTTTTGTACCTGCAGTTCTATCAATTTCTATCCTAACACTGGCAGTCTGGCTTATAAGCGGCAGCAGCTTTGAGTTGGCTGCCAATATGGCGGTTTCCGTCTTAGTCATCTCTTGCCCCTGCGCTTTGGGTCTTGCCACACCTGTCGCCATTATGGTCGGTACCGGCAAGGGCGCCAAAATGGGGATCTTATTTAAGTCCGCCTCTGCGCTGGAAGGACTGTCCCATACCGGCGAAATTGTGCTGGATAAGACCGGAACAGTCACTACCGGCAAGCCGGCGGTAAGCACAATCATCACCAAAGAAGACAATAATGATTTCTTAACCTTCGCGGCTTCGCTGGAGCTTCCTTCCGAACATCCTCTTGCGCACGCTGTGGTGACTGAAGCGAGAGATCGCGAACTGAGTCCGGTCGACGTAAAAGAATTCCAAGCTCTCCCCGGCAACGGTGTCCAAGGGATTATCGGCGAGGACAGCTGGGTCTCCGCCAAGCCTTCATATCTACAAGATATGGGCATTGATCTGAGCGAATTTTTGCCCGTCGGTGAGGAGATGTCACTCAAGGGCGAAACACCTCTTTTCTTCGCTCGCAACCAAAAAGCAATCGGCGTTATATCTGTAGCGGACCAGATCAAAGAAGACAGCAAGTTCGCTATTTCCGGTCTGATGGAAATGGGCAAAAACATCACCATGCTGACCGGTGACAATATTTTGACCAGCAAAACCATCGCCGCAGAAGCCGGAATTACCAATGTCGAGGCCGGCTTACTGCCCGGCGAAAAACAGAAAATAATCACAAATATGCAAGAGGGCGGTTCCAGGGTCGCCATGGTCGGTGACGGCATCAACGACGCCCCTGCCCTGGCCGAAGCAGATGTCGGAATCGCTATTGGGGCCGGAACTGACGTAGCGATAGAATCTGCAGACGTCGTCTTGACGCGCAGCAGCCTGATAGATGTACTGAATGCATCGCGTCTGGCCAATGCCACCATGCGCACGATCAAGCAAAACCTTTTCTGGGCCTTCTTTTACAATGTGATCGGTATTCCTTTGGCAGCCGGAGTACTATACCCTAGTTTGGGAATCAGACTTAACCCCATGATCGCCGCAGCGGCTATGAGCCTAAGTTCTATCTTCGTTGTCACTAATGCCCTGCGCCTGCGCAGATTCAAGGCGGTAGAAGAGGCGGCAGAGAAGCTGGATTAAGAGCTCTCTTCCTCTGCAAGCAAAATTCTTCAACTCTTCAAGAGATAAAGAAATGAAGGCGCACAACAATTAGAACTGTGGCCTCAGCGAGTTTAACTTACGAGCGCATCATTATTTGTGATAAGGATAATAAAAGTCAGATAATTTCTTTGTCAAATCTGATCACTTCACCGGAGCCGTCCTGCTCTAAAATCTCGCAGATCCGATTCTCGAGGCTCTCGGCTTTATTTTCTGCAGTGCTCTGATCAATTGCGACGTAAGCAATGGTAAGGGAAATAAGATCCCAAAGCTCTTGCCTCCCTGTTTCCGCAATCGAGACATTGTGTACAGAACGCAGTTTTTCGGTGAGTTTTTGTCTCAGTATCCGCTTATCCTTAAGAGAATGTGAATCAAAGAGTTTAATCTCTGCCTCAATTATCAGTATTCGATGCCGCAATTTCTTATTCTCCGATCCCGGTAATTACATCTTAGAAAGCAAAAATGTGTAAATTACATAGAGTAATTATCGAGTCTTTTTGTATTCACTTTGCCTCTGATAATCCAGAAGGCAAGAGTATCTCCATAACTGCCCTTTCGAGCCAGTTCCATTTGACATTTTGGGCATCTCAAATGTCCCGTCAGCTTTTCAATATCTACGGCAGCTTCAACAATGCGAGGAGCTAGCATCTTAATCAGATTGCCATTGCCGGCTTTCTGATATATGGCGACGGGGGTTTTGCAATTGCCACAGGATACTTGCAGAGCATGCGTATTCTTTCTTTTCTTGTGTGTCGGGTTTTTGTATCTCATCATAAGTCCATCGTAACACGAGCAAACTATGTCGCTGCTGTCATTATAGACTAATCACATTTTTCGGTTTTGGCATTTGAGTGTGAATCTTTCGTTTGGCCATTATGTTTTTGTGACATTTCCACTTTATGTCTGTGGCGTAAGCCCAGAACTGTGACAATCACCGCCACAGT
>DASRVY010000041.1:0-1681 GCA_035654855.1 Bacillota bacterium
GAATCCTCGATTAGGCTGAAACTGCACTCGCATAGGAGGGCATCAAAGCTCCGGTCTTTAAAGGGAAGTTCTATCTTGCTTTCATTATTTGAACAAAACCAGATATTTTCTGGCAAAGTAGGATGTTTCTGCTTGGCATAAGCAATAACATTTTTACGATCAAAACCGAAGGCGGAGAAACTGAGCTCTGTCATCAAAGCAACACTATCGCCTGAACCACAAAAAAGATCGAGCACCATCGCTCCTTTTTCTAAACCACTTTTTTCAAGAAGTTCTTGAGTCAATTCTCTACCTCCAGGGTGACCTTGACCAAAGGAACGCCATAAATCACTTTCGTAAAAAGAGATCATTTATCCTCCAAAGCACGCTCTACTTCAAGAATTTTACCAATGGCTAGCTCCTCAGGAATTAGCCCCTGACCACAAATTGGGCACTTGGGCATCAAAATAGGAAAGTCGTTGCCCATATAATGTAAGGTGATAGGTCCATTCTCTAGAGGTACTTTGCATTTACCACAAGACAACTCCCCTTTTGAAAGATCAAATATTTCGTGATATTTTCTAGTCATTTAGATAATCTCCATTCGATGGCTATAAGCTCGTCGCACGCGCCATCCATCATCTTCAGGGGCAAAATAAACCCAGTATGTCACATTGCCAATTTTTTTATGTGCTATATGCAAGCCTGACTTGGCTTCCTTGATATAACATCCGGTTTCCAAAGCTTCTTCAATTACTTGACGGATACTATCCTCTAAGATAAGACGTTTTTCTAAAAGTTCTGCTAGATTCTTGTCATATGTTAATTTCATTTTGATTACATCTTTCTGCTTTTCATGCCAAATATTTGTCAGCATATTATATTTTAATCGTTCACGATTGTCCTGTCTCAGCGAATAACTTGGAGCATCACGAGTATCATCAGCTTCACCAAAAATAAGTTCAAGTAGATGGATAGACCTAGCTCCAGCCTTGCTGAAGCGATCACGGCAACCCATACAATAAGTCAGGCGTGTTTCATCGATATCAGCGATACAAAATTCTGTCATTTCAAGGGCGATTTCTGTATTGGAGAATTGAACGAGTCCTCCATAGCCACAGCAAGGTGTGCGGTCTCCTGAATAATAGGGTTCATTGACTTGGCATCCAAGCTGGCCCAGAAGCTTTCGAACGTCTACACGTGTTTCTTCCATATAACGAGCACCACAGGCATCGTGGATTGTAACTGGCAACTGGCGCTGAGGTTTTGGTAGGCCTGTTTCCAAAAGAAGACTCCAGACATCGACAATGTCATCATTGAACAATTCTGTGAGAGTCTTACGACAGGTTGGGCATGAGGTGATTACCGTCGGTGATCCAAGTTTTTCCCATGCTTGCTTGAGCATAGCCTTGGTTTCGTCAAATATAGCTTCTTGTCCTGCCCATTTAGCCATAATGCCACAACAGCCGTGCATAAAAGCAACGCCGCCATCGAGCGTCCTACATAGGTGTTGATATGTTTTTTCAACAACCGCAGGCGCGGATGCTCCCAATTGACAGCCAGGGAAAAAGAGATAGCGGCTTTTTTGACTTCCTGCTTGATGACGAAAGAAAAATGAGTGATCAGAATTAGCTCGGAGCATATCGTCAACTGCAAATTCAAATGCCGAAGCTGGCATTTTATTGCTTTCAACCATAATCTC
>DASRVY010000042.1:0-1700 GCA_035654855.1 Bacillota bacterium
ATCTTGCATCTCAATAATTGTGACTTTGCTGCCGATAGTCTGGAAATAGCAGGCCATCTCCAAGCCTATGACTCCTCCGCCAATCACTGTCATTTTTTCGGGAATTTCCTCAAGATCCAAAATCCCTTTATTGGTGACAACAAAGCCGGATTCCAGTCCTTCTTTAAGGCCCGGAATCGGAGGCACAATAGGTACGGACCCTGTTGCAATTAAGAGATTTTTACCCAGGTGTTTTTCATTTAAGGCGTCAACTCGAAACAAGTCGTCCTCTTTGCCGCGGATTGATGCCTCAGCCTTGATTACTTCAACGCCACTATTTTTCATCTTCGCTTTCACGCCGCCTATCAGAGTCTTTACGACTTTATTTTTTCGTTTGACTACTTGAGCCTGATCGAAAGAGACTTCCAGGCTTTTGACAGCGAAGACTTCGCTGTTATTGGCATGATCATACAGCTTGGCGGAGTTAAGCATTGTTTTTGTCGGGATGCAGCCCTCGTTCAGGCAAACACCGCCCAGAGCATCCTTCTCAAATAAAGCCACCTTGAGACCGGCCTGTCCGGCTCGCTCAGCAGCAGTGTATCCTCCCGGGCCTCCGCCCAGAATAAGCAAATCGTAAAGCATCTATTCCTCCCTAATGCGTTCTCTTCTTCGGTTGTTTCATCTTCTTTCTGCCCGGCGGGTAAATCCCTCTGACTACGGTGTACGAATAAAGACTATGACAATAATTATACTTTTTATCTTGATAGCGCGCTATCTGAATACAAAGAGGTCAAGTTGGGTTGTCTGCTGCCCTCATTTTGCAGTTGTTCAAGTTGAAGCTGTTCACTGCGGTCGGCCGTCAAGTCTGCCTGCCGCATCTTTAGTCAAATTTTATAAAAGCTAAGGAAAGATTTTGAAATCCTCTCCTATTTGGTGTTAATCCGGTTATAGTTTAGAATACATTCATAATAGACCTGCTGTTCGTCCGGTTGACATAACTGTACTGTTTATGGTGAGTAAAGTTGAGGCTGAGCATAGATAAGATTAGGTTAATTTTTGCCCGCTATAACAGACTGATTCGGGTTATTGTGATTTTGCTGGTGATGGCGTTGGTCATCTTTTTTGCCGTTAAGCAATTTTCCGATATCAGTTTGGAGGAGCTTGAGAGAGCTGCCGATGAATTGAGCTTGCCGGGGCTGGCCTTGGTCGGGTTGATCGGTTTGGGCTCTTTTCTTTTCACCGCCGGCTATGATTTGGTCGAGGACCATTACCACCCCAGCGGCCTGAGTAAAATACGCTTGCTGTTTATTGGCTGGACTTCGCAATCTTTTGGACGTTTTTTGAGCTCCGGCGGACTTTCAGGCGGAGCTCTCAGAATCAAGCTCTACAAACGTTATGAGAGTTCTCGCGATAATGCTGTCAGCTATGGCGCCCGCATTTGGGCTGCAGGATTGACAGGACTATGTGCTCTTATTTGGCTGAGCCTTCCCTTTGCGATTGGGCAGCTAGATCGCTTGATTCTTATTTTGGCCGCCCTCTTCAGCCTATATCTGCCCTTCTATTATCTGACCGGATATATTAAGATCGGCAAACTTAATATCAAGGATTCCCCGATCGGTAAGATGCCTTTGCGAGAGAAAGTCTATTTAAACCTGGCCTCGATCATGGATTGGCTGGCAGCGTTCATATTCTTTGCTTATGCGATTTCGCTCTTCTCCCCG
>DASRVY010000043.1:0-2827 GCA_035654855.1 Bacillota bacterium
CGGCAGAGATCCCTCCGCAGCCATGCAGGAAATCTGCGATTATCATACACAATGTGTGATGGTAAAGCATCCTTACGAGACGTCCGGTCTAGGCGGCAGAAAAGGTATCGAATTTTAGTAAAGCATCTGCATTAAGTCCGGCATAGTATATCTGTTTTTTAATATAAGGTCCCTAAGTGAATGACAGCGAATATCGTGTGTTTCTAATAGCGTTTGGGGGTACGATCCGAATGCGAATATTTAAAAATATATTTCGAACTTCGTTAAAGTTGCTTCTAAGTCACAACTTCATGTTTCAATCTTGAATTATTATCAATTTACTGACTTTTATTGTATAATTTTTTAGAACCTGTCATTGGGGAAATTATTTGTTTTGAGAGGTTTTAGGAGACGTGGTCTGTGCAAATGGTTTTGTCTATCTTACACAGGCTGTTAACAAAAGGAGGGTCGCATAATGCCGGAAAATAAATGCCATCAATGTGGTGCTCCTCTGGATTCTGACAGTGTCTTTTGTCAGGAATGCGGAGCAAAAGCCGTTAACCCTGTAGTTGAACAAGAGACACAGGTGCCATCGTCCGGAGCATATCAGGAACCACAAGCTCAGCAAGAATATATTCAGCAGCCTAATCAGGAGCAGCAATATCAGCAGCCCTATCAAGAGCAGCAATATTCGCAGCAATATGCTCAGCAGCCCTATCAAGAGCAGCAATATCCGCAGCAATATGCTCAGCAGCCTTATCCGGAGCAGCAATATCCGCAGCAATATGCTCAGCAGCCCTATCAAGAGCAGCAATATCCACAGCAACAATATGCTCAGCAGCCTTATCAAGAGCAGCAATATCAGCAGCAGCCCTATCAGGAGCCGAAGGCGCCAAAGAAGCGGCGCTGGTGGATACCGGTAGTAATAGTGCTGCTTGCAGCGGCAATTGGGTTTGGGATTTGGTTTTTCTTCTTCAGAGGAAAGTCCTTTGCCAGTGATGCGGAAGCCTGGCACGCAGCTGAGGAGGAGGCTTTCAACAGCAAAGACTCCTTGTTCGGTTCCTGGCGGTCATCGGCGAACAAATACATTGAAGCAGGCAAGCTGGGGTCTGGCATGGAGCTCAGCCTGATTCTTAATCAGATTCCCGATATATCCGAATCACCGGAAGCGGCAGCTATTATCGAGGCTGTCAAGAACATCAATATCAAAGTTGAGGCCAAGATGGATTTTGAGCAAGACGCGCCTCAACTGTCTTTCTTTACCGCTCTGGCAAAGAAAGACGCCGAAGCGGATGCAGTAAGCCTTAATGTCTACACCGTCGGTGAGGATATTGTCGTCAGCATCCCTGAGCTGCTGGATAAACCTTTGGTTCTGTCAAAGGAAACGCTTGAAGAAATGACGGGCGAAGACGACATAGATCAAATCTTTGGCTCGTTTGATAATTTACAAGAGCAGCTCTCTATCATCTCAGACGAAAAATTTGAAGTGATATTTGCCGACCTGAGGGAGATATTTTACAAATACTCAGGTGATCCGGAGAGAATTAAAGATTCGCCGCTCACTGTTGGCTCTATTACGGACAAGCTGGACTTATTCGTCGCGACAATTCCGGCTGAAAAATTCCCTGATTTCGCCAAGGAAATTCTGACATATGTGCGCAATAATCAGGATATCAGAGACTTCATCACAGGTATTGGAGGAAGTATTGCCGATCTCTATGACATGACTAATCTAAACTCCTTCGATGAAGTAATAGATGATTTAATTGAAGAGCTGGATCTCATTCCGGAGTATTACCAGATTGAGCTGAGAAGACAGCTTTATGTTGATTCTAAGAATAAACCTCAAGCTGACAGCTTCACCATCATCAATCATTCGGAGGGCGAAGAAATCCATTACGAAAGCCTCTTGGCCAAAGATGGTGACAAAGGCGCATATAGCCTTAAGTTTGCTCTTCCCGATGATAACAGTATAGAGTATGCCAGCGAATTCACAGAAAAGGGCGACCTCTCCACCGGTAATTTCCAAATTGTCGTCACCGAGGATGGTGTCCGGAATAGTGACGTTAATATTAGCGGAAGCTTTACGGATTTCGGCTTAGATACTAAGGATGATAACTTTTATCTTGTCGGAGATTTGATCCTGACAGCTGCAAGTGAAGACCTAAGTAATGCTCCGGTGGAAGTATCCTACAACGGCAGTGTCAAGAAAATTGGCGGTGTCGATCACCTCTTGGCCACAGTCCAAATCAAAGCAGATATTTACGGAAGTCCGCTCGATATCGGCCTTAGCACAGACACCTATGTTATCGCAGAGAAAGATATCAAATTTGAGCCTCAGCTGCCTGCAGACTATATCGATCTCTCTGACGAAGAAGCGCTGAGTAATCTGATGTTTGATGAGTCATTGCTATACAAGCTGATGGAAGTTTTCAGTAATTTAGGAATCGATCCTTCTAATTTCATGGATTAGATATCCGATGGCAGTGAACGTTTCAATTAGTATAGAAAACAGCTCAGGCCTTCTTGTTGAAGGCCTGAGCAAAGCTTGGGGTGCTAAGCAGGTCTTCTCTGACATATCTTTCTTTCAGGCAGCCGGCACGATTTTTGGTGTTGAAGGCGATAATGGTGCGGGCAAGAGCACTTTGCTCAAGATTCTGGCTTCAGTTCTTTCCCGAGACAAAGGAGAGGTTGATTTTCAAGGCGTAAGCCTGGACAACCTCAGCCAATGGCGCTCATTGATCGGCTATGTGCCTCAGGAATTGGCTTTAGACGAGCGCCTGACTGTTAAAGAGAATATTCGTTTCTGGGCAGCTTTGCGTGGATTAGAGCAGCGAGAGATCAGGCA
>DASRVY010000044.1:0-7585 GCA_035654855.1 Bacillota bacterium
CATGCGGTCGTTCAAGTAGCAAATTCATGTTAACCCGTAAGCGGATAACTGGATAAATAAAAATAAATAATTACTCGACAATGAGCAGAAAGAGGATAATATGGCAAGAATAATCGGTATTGATTTAGGAACAACAAATTCCGTTGTCTCTGTAATGGAGGGCGGCGATCCGGTCGTCATTCCAAATGCTGAAGGAAACAGAACTACACCATCTGTAGTAGCCTTTACAAAAGAAGGTGAACGTCTGGTAGGACAGGTCGCAAAACGCCAGGCTATCACAAATCCGGACCGCACAATCCAATCGATCAAACGGGAGATGGGCTCAAACTGGAAAAGTACCATTGATGGAACTACTTACACAGCGCCGGAAATTTCCGCAATGGTTTTGCAGAAGCTTAAAACTGATGCTGAGGCCTATCTGGGCGAAAAAGTTACCCAAGCGGTAATTACGGTACCGGCCTACTTCAGTGATGCGCAGCGTCAGGCTACCAAAGATGCAGGCAGAATAGCGGGTCTTGATGTTCTGCGAATTATTAACGAGCCTACAGCTGCCGCACTGGCTTACGGGCTGGATAAAGAAACTGAGCAGAAGATTATGGTTTTTGACCTCGGCGGAGGCACTTTTGATGTGTCTTTGTTAGAGATCGGTGACGGTGTCTTTGAAGTACTGGCAACTTCCGGAAATAACCGCTTGGGCGGTGATGATTTTGATCTTAAGATAGTCAACTGGATGGTAGATGAAATGATGCGATCTCAAGGCATCGACCTGTCCAAAGATAAGATGGCCATGCAAAGACTTCGTGAAGCCGCCGAGAAGGCTAAATCCGAGCTTTCTACTGTAACATCAACAAATATTAATCTGCCATATATCACTGCTGATCAATCAGGACCAAAACACTTAGAATTGACCTTGACCAGAGCTAAGTTTGACGACATGACTTCCGATCTGGTGGAAGCTACCATGAAGCCGCTAAGAAACACGATGAATGACGCAAATTTGAAACCAGCTGATATTGATAAAATCTTGCTGGTTGGAGGTTCAACCAGAATACCGGCTGTCCAGAACGCTGTTAAAAATTATTTCAATCAGGAACCCTTCAAGGGTATCAATCCTGATGAGTGCGTTGGAATCGGCGCTGCGATTCAAGCCGGCGTGTTGTCAGGTGATATTACCGGCATGGTACTCCTGGATGTCACACCTCTTTCTCTTGGAATTGAAACCCTGGGCGGGGTCATGACCAGAATAATTGACAGAAATACGACAATCCCCACCAAGAAGAGCCAAGTTTTTTCAACAGCAGCTGACGGACAAACTTCTGTAGAAGTTCACGTGCTGCAAGGAGAGAGGGAGTTCGCCCACGATAATAAGACCTTAGGACGCTTTAATCTTGACGGGATATCTCCTGCTCCGCGTGGAGTCCCTCAAATAGAAGTCACCTTCGATATTGACGCCAACGGTATTGTCAATGTCTCCGCAGTAGACAAAGGCACAAATCGCGAACAACACATCACAATCACTGCGTCATCAAACCTCACAGAGGATGAGATAGATAAAGCGGTCAAAGATGCTGAACAGTTTGCAGCCGAAGACAAGCAGAAAAAATCAGAAATTGATACCAAAAACAATGCTGATTCTGCAGTTTATCAGGCCGAGAAGCTGCTTAAAGACGAAGGCGACAAGTTTGAAACTGTGGACCGTTCAGATATTGAAACTGCAGTCAGCAAATTGAAGGATAGTATTTCTGCAAACAGCCTGGATGAGATGAAGCAAGATACAGACGCACTGCAGCAAGCAATTTACAAAGCCAGCGAAAACCTTTACAAAAAGGCGCAGACTGAACAAGCTCAGGGCGATCAAGCTCATTCATCTTATGATGATTCCGACACACAAGGCACTTCCGGCAACGGCACTTATGAGGCAGATTTCAAAGATGCCGGCAATGATCCGGAATAAGTGACACAATATAAACTAATAACCGAGTTCAGCTTTTAAGGCAGGTTTCGCACAGCAATATCTGACTTGAAATCAAGTGAATGTCCTTCGGTAATTATTTTTGAACTATGGTATGATTTTTTAAAAAGATACCCGCCCGCTCTAAGCGGCGGGTATCAGCTCGTCAAGCGGGAGGCTCAGGTGGCAGACAAGCGCGATTATTATGAAATACTAGGCGTTGACAAGTCAGCGGATGAAAACCAAATCAAGAAGGCCTATTGGAAACTGGCTAAGAAATATCACCCGGACGTCAATCCGGATGACAAAGAAGCTGAAGAAAAATTCAAGGAAGCCAATGAAGCCTATCAGGTCCTGAGCGATAAAGACAAACGCAGCCGATATGATCAATTCGGTCATGCCGGTGTAGATCCCAATGGGTTTGCAGGTCAGGGCTTTGGCGGTTTCGACCTCAATGACATTTTTAGTACAATTTTTGGCGGTTTTGGCGGTTTTGGCGATTTAGGCGGATTTGGCAGGCAATCATCCACGCGCAGTCGCGGACCAAGGCGAGGGGTCAATCTGCGCTATCGCATGAATTTAGATTTCATGGAAGCCGCTTTCGGTGTTGAACGCGAGATTTCTATCAATAAAGATGATATCTGTACAAGCTGCCAGGGAAATAAAACCAGCGACGGCACCAAACCAAGAACTTGTCCAACTTGTAAGGGAAGCGGACAAGTTCAGATGGTCAGGGAAACTATGTTTGGCCAAATGATGACCAACAGCACTTGTGAAACATGCAGAGGAAGTGGTGAAATCATCGAAAAACCCTGTCCTGATTGCAAGGGCAGAGGGGTCAAAAGTGTCAATAAGCGTCTGCGGGTTACCATCCCTGCCGGTATAAATGAGGGTGAAATGCTGACGCTAAGAGGCGAGGGTGAACCGGGCGAAATGGGAGGCCCCTATGGTGACCTTTATATTGAAATCCGAATTAGACCTCATCCTGTATTCAGACGTGAAGGCGCAAACACTTTTTGTGAGGTGCCCATTACTTTTGCTCAGGCTGCCCTAGGTGCTGAAATTGAGGTACCTACAATAGATGGCAACGCCGACTTTCGTCTCCATGAAGGTACTCAACCGGGAGACACATACACAATGAAGGGAAAAGGGGTACCTCTGATTAACCGCACCGGCCAAAGAGGAAATCACATATTCAAGGTTAAAATTGAGGTTCCGCGCAACCTTGACAATAGTCAAAAGGAATTGCTCAATACTTTTGAACAAAGTTTAAGTGAGGAGAATTATCGGGAGAGAAAGTCCTTTTTTGACAAGGTTAAGCAGGCTTTCAGTAAGAATTGACGGATATGAATTACATAGTATTTGATCTTGAATGGAATATAGCAGGCAATAAGAACAAGGTCAGCAAGGCTGAGCAAAAAAAACTTCCCTTTGAGATAATAGAAATTGGCGCTGTCAAGCTGGACAGCGAAATGCAAATCGTCAGTTCCTTTAACTCTTATGTGCGGCCAAAGTTATACCCGTTTATCTCTCGCTATGTGTCCAGGGTAACCAAAAGAGATCAGGAGAGCCTTAAACTTGGCAGATCTTTTCCTGACGCAGCCAAAGATTTTCATTCTTTCTCCGAAAACGGGAGACCGGTCTTTTGCAGCTGGTCCAAATCCGATCCGCAGGTATTGATTGAGAATCTCAATTATTATGATATTGAACTGCTGAACCCACTTTACTGTCTGGATGTGCAAACCTTGTTTGCAGTGGTAGGAGAGAAGGTAAACAGCTCAACGCAACGCTCGATCGAGTATGCTCTGGAGTATTTAAATGTAACGCTGGATAAGCCTCTTCATTCAGCTCTTAACGATGCCTGCTACACCGCCAAAATTCTGCAGGCAATCTGGTTAGAGCTGGGGGATAACAGCAGCAGCCCGTCTGAAACACTGAAAAAATATTTGTATCAGCCCTCAGCAAAAAAGAGGCGATAGTAGCGTTTTTTGCCTTTGCGGATGATAACTGCATTGTCGATAATATCGCCTTCATCTAAGACGTAATCATAATTTTCTATCGGTTTGTCATTAAGATAAATGCCCTTTTGCTGAATCAGGCGTCTGCCTTCGCTGCGAGAGGGTATTATTTTAGCATCGGTAAGCAGATCCAACAGAGGCCGCTCTTTTTCAGAAGAAGAGAAAGAGACTTCCGGCATATTGGCGGCAGCACCGCTGCCGGAGAATATCTCTTTCGCTGCCTGCTCAGCTTTATCAGCTGCCTCCTTTCCATGTACAATTCCGGTCACCTCATAGGCGAGTTTTTCTTTTGCGCGGTTCAAGTTTTGTCCCTCTAACCCGGCGTAGGCGGAGATCTCCTCCATCGGAAGGAAGGTGAGGAGCTTCAGGCATTTAATGATGTCGGCGTCGTCAATATTGCGCCAGTACTGATAAAAGTCATAGGGTTTTAATTTATCCGGGTCAAGCCAGACAGCGCCTCCCACTGTCTTACCCATTTTTTCACCGGTTGAAGTAGTGAGGAGAGTTAAGGTCATTGCATAGGCATGGCCTTGCTCTTTGCGGCGAACTAAATCTGCGCCGGCTAGAATATTAGACCATTGGTCATCTCCGCCCACTTGCAGCCGACAATCATAACGCCTGTACAGCTCGAGGAAATCATACGCCTGCAAGAGCATATAGTTAAATTCCAGAAATGTTAAACCGTGTTCCAGTCGCTGTTTGTAGGCTTCGGTCGCCAGCATTCGGTTAACTGAGAACTGCGAGCCGATTTCCCGTATGAATTCTATATAGTTTAGAGGCAGCAGCCATTCAGCATTATCCAACATTAAAGCCTTGTCGTCAGAAAAATCAATCAAGATCTCCATTTGTTTTTTAAATTTTTCTACATTGTGACGAATAGTCTCAATTGACATAACTTTTCTTAGATCTGTGCGGCCGGAAGGATCGCCGATCATGCCGGTCCCGCCGCCTAACAGTGCGATCGGCCGGTGGCCTGCACGCTGCAAATGAGCCATAGCCATCAACTGTACGAAGTGGCCGACATGCAAACTATCGGCAGTAGGGTCAAAACCAATATAAAAAGCAGCACCCGGTTTACTTAAATATTCCCGTATCTCTTTTTCATGAGATGATTGGGCGATAAAACCGCGTTCTTGTAACACATCGAATACTGATTCCATGAGGCACTCCTGTTCATGCAAAAATATTAAAGATTATTTCTCGGCCTTTGTCATTCTAACTTTTGCCTACACCTTAGTCAAAGCAGAAAGGCTCTTGTCTGCGCTGCCTATTAGTACTCCTGCAGTTTTTTCAATACTGTACCGGTTTCTGCAAATAATACTGATTGATATTGCCGCCGACTTCTTTATACCACAGAGCCGCGGCCTTAAGTGATATCTCCTTTTGTCTGATCGCGGCAGGACTGGAAAGCTCATCGTAATCTGAGGCTAGATTAATTATAGGCAAATCTGCTTTTTTACTCATCAATCGTAATAAATATCTGCCGTCCTTATTGAACCCCAAAACCTTAAGGTACTGTGGACCTGTTGATTTTTCCAAGTCTGCTGTTGTTAATCCCAGCAAGAGAGAAATTAAGGCTCTGCGCACTCTGGAGGCAGGGTGTGTTCTGGTTGCGGCGATCTGCACAAAATTAGACAGACTGCAGTCAAGAGCCTCTTGCTGCCTGGCTAGATTTAGAAGTCTCTCTCCCAATCCTTGCTGCATATGAGCTATTTGAGAGATACGGGCAGCATCCTGCTGACTTATGGCGAAAAATACATCTTGGCATAAATGTTCCAGAAGAAGAGGACCTTTTTGTTCCTGATAGGAATTTAAAATAGGTACCAGTGAATATGAAGGAATACTGCCTTCCAAATTACGGATTAATTTCAATTCGGAAGGAAATTCAGCTGTGCCGACAGCGTATTTGTTTAATGAAGACGATCTCACTTTCTTTTGGGCCTCGTCGCATCCGGCAGGGATAATTGCCTTCTGTATTGCATCTCTTATTTCGCTGGCTGAAGGGGTATTTATACGTGGATACAAAGTCAGCCCAATTTTGAATTCATTGTCATAAGATGTCAGCGCCTTCAAATATTCAATTGCTAAAATATTATTAGGTTTGCTGAGCAAAGAAGCGAGTTTTAGATCTTGTGTTTCCTTAACAATAGCCTGCTCTCTGGCCGCAGCAAAGCCTAATCCTTCTTTGATGCCCGCTTTGAGGTCTTCTTTGTATTGGCTGCTTTCCGCAGACAACAGGTCACTGATAATTTTTAATTTGTCATAATCAGGGTCTTCAGCGCCGCAGGCAATTTCCTGGGTGATTCCGGTTGCCAGTATGCTCCTGACAGCACCGGCGGCGAAGCCTTCAGCACTGGACAACGCGAATAACTCCGGCAGAGCTAAAACCAAATCCGCTCCGGCAGCTAGAGCTGTCTTACTGCGCTGAAAGGGAGAAATAAGATTTGGCACTCCTCTCTGACTGAAAAACTCCGGCATGATGACTATTATTTTGCTGTGCTGCGGAGAGCTACGGCGGATCTGCCGTAACAAATGAGCATGCCCAAAGTGCAGGGGATTGAATTCTGCTATTACCGCAATAACTCTCACTTAAATAAACTCCTGTCAGTGAATTTAATTTTATCAAATCTGTCAGATAATCATAGTCTCCGATATAATATCTGGCAACACATTGATTTGTCGCGGACATTTTATTGCCGGATAACAAATATTTGTTAACATTGGACACTTTGGATTAGAATGCTTTTATGAAGTTTACTGGTAAGTACCATTATATTATTCCTTTGCTCGCAATTATAATTGTTGGCGCGATCGTGCTGTATTTTGTTCTGGGAGGCAGTAAGTTGGTCCGCCTGCCGTTGGACAGCCTCCCCGGTCAAGCCGCTGATGGCTTAGATTATGATACGGATATCCTGGCTCCCGGCGTACTCCAACAAGTTGAAGATCATTTATTGGTTGATGTGGAAATCAAATCAACTGATTTGGAAGGTAAAGAGAAAATTATCAAGGCAAAGAATCTTGCAGCAGCCTGGCGAAAGCTTCCCAGCCTTGATCTGGGCGATGACAAAGATGAAGTCATGATTGCCGATCAAGTACTGGCCGGAGATCAGCTTTATTTAGGACAGACACTGGCGGAAAAAGGCAAAAAACGACAATTTAATGCCTGGCAGAAAACTTTTTCAGAGGCCTTTTATGATAGTTACTCCGATCTGTATGCCAGCTCTCTTGAACTTGGACAGGATGGTCTTTATGTTAGACACAACCCCAACTGGATGACAACATTGGGATACACTCGCGTTCTCTTGCAGGCTTACATGCTTAATCCTTCGCACAGTCTTCTTAACAAGCTGGAAGAATTATCCGAGACTTTGCTGCCTTTGTTTCAGTCAGGACCTCCAATTTCCATAACAGGTCTGGGGCCTGACTTGAACCATCCTCTGTTTTCAAAGGCTGAAGAGGATGAAATTGAAGAACAAGAGGAAGTCAATTTGATATCTGTAGAGAGTATTGATTTATGGACTCTTGCTCAGCTGGCAGGCATCGATGAAGAATGGGGAAGAATAGCTCAGCAATGGATTGAAAATATTTCAGAATCAATATCCGAGGAAGGCATGCC
>DASRVY010000045.1:0-14528 GCA_035654855.1 Bacillota bacterium
TGATTATATTTTTCCAGATACCGCCTCTCCAGATCTGCCTTCATGCTTTCCGGCACAATCAAGAAAGCGCGCCTCATCTGATCTTCTTTGGTGTAAGAATTGAGCTCGCCCAGGCAACGGTCGGTCAGCAGATTAGGATCAGTACTGTAAAATAGCCTCAACAGGGAACCTCCCACAATTACTATAATATTATACCCGAATCAGCCCCCCTGATTCTTTGCTGTCGCAATTTGCCTAATGCTAAGATATAGGCTTTAATACCAATTGCTGTTAGAATAGGGCAAATTAATAAAAAACATATTCCCACCATAATACTGCCTTAACTTAGACTGCGTTAAATGAGAGGAGAGTTTACGGCATTCATGGTTAACGATTCAAAAAATCAGACTATAAAGAGTCCTTATCAAAATTGGGCAAGGACGTCAGTAATTTTGTTTTCGGGCCAATTGGCCTCTTTGTTGGGCTCCGGTCTGGTTCAATTCGCAATAATCTGGTATGTCACCTTGCGCACCAACTCCGGTGTCGCCATGACTTTAATTACATTGGCAGGCTTTGTGCCGCAGCTGCTCGTCGCGCCGATTGCCGGCGTCTGGGCTGATCGCTTCAACCGCAAGAAGGTGATGATTATATCCGATGGGCTGATTGCTCTGGCGACATTAATAGTGGCGATCATGTTCCTGATTGGTTATAACGCCATGTGGCTAATCTACATCGGCACAGCAATCAGATCTTTTGGCGGCGGCATCCACTCTCCCGCTGTAACTGCGATAGTGCCGCAAATAGTGCCCAAGGACAGTCTGGTCAGATTTAATGCCCTTTATCATGGCGCGAGCAATATCATCCAGCTGATCGCTCCGGCTTTGGGCGGTCTGGTTGTGAGCTTCATGCCCATGTGGCAAATATTCTTTATCGATGTAATCACTGCTGCGATAGCTATTGTCTGTCTGCTTTTCATCAGCGTGCCTGATCATGAACGAGAAAAACAGTTTAAGACCTCTCAATACCGTGAACTCCTTGACGGCATAAAATATGTGCGCTCCAATAAACTTCTTTCGGCTATTCTTGCCGTATACGCTGTATTTATGATTTTATTATCTCCGGGAGCATCGTTGCTGCCGCTTTATATCGGCAGAAACTTCGGTTTGGATCCTTTTAATATTACAATCTCGCAAACTGCTGTGTTTGCCGGAATGGCTCTAGGCGGACTGATCGTCGCGAAAAGAGGAAAATTCATCAATAAAATTCATGTTTTACGTGTAGCGGCGGGTCTGATCGCGCTGTTTGTGATTATGCTGGGACTGTTGGGATATGCCTCCTGGGCGACTATCTGGATTTTTAGCGCGGTTCTTGTGCTCTTTGGATTAACTGCGCCTTTCTATCTAACAAATAATACTGTGTTTATACAGGAAGAAGTTTTGCCGAAATATCAGGGCAGGACTTTCGCTTTACACTATATGGTGGGCTCGTTTGCCGTACCGATGGGAACTTTATTCTTTGGCCCGTTAGCCGATATCGTTTCCATCCAGTCGCTGTTTATTGCTGCGGGTCTTACTCAGCTAATCCTTATAATCGTCACCAGACCGCTTTTCCTCCGTCTCGCCTCCCATCTTTATTTCCCTGAGAGTGAAAGCTAACAGACTGATTTTGCTGCATTATCTGCGCTTGATTATTATTTCCAGATAGCATCAATTAAATCTCGCCGGCGGGAGTTAAAACTTCATGCTAGAGGAATGATTACTGTGAAACAGCAAGCACTACAAATTGCAGCCGGGCGCTGTTATATGCTCATAATATGATCTTGGTTTTTTCAGTTCTTCAGAAATCTTAATTTTTTGCGGACATTTCGGCTCACATTCTCTGCACTCGGTGCAGGCATCAGGCTGACCCTTGTTCAACATGACATATTCTTTGCAAAATCTGCCCCCGTCATCGCTGTCGAGATATCTGTTGTAGACAGAAAATGACTCAGGAATATTCACACCATAAGGACAGGGCATGCAGTATTGACAGTCTGTGCAGGGTATTCGCCCCGAGGAAAAATAGAGTTTGCGCACTTCATCCAGCAAATCCGATTCAGCCTGAGATATTTGATAAGCGCTTTCAATTGTGCAAAGATTGTCCTCTAGCTGTTCCGGATTGCTCATGCCGCTTAGTATTGTTAGGACACCGGACAAGGAAGCGACAAATCTTATTGCCCAACTGGCGGCGCTGACTGTGCTGTCTGCTTCTTTGAGTTTCTCTTTGCAGTCAGCAGGCAGATTGGCCAGAGATCCCCCCCGCACCGGTTCCATCACAACTACAGGGATATTCTGCTCGGCCAGAAATTGATAACTGCGCTTAGCGTTTTGCAGTTCCCAATCGACATAATTCAGCTGAATTTGCACCATATCCCAGTCATGCTGCAATGTGAAGTTCTCAACTACGTCCGGGGTGTCGTGAATAGAGAAGCCCAAATTTTTGATCAATCCCTGTGCTTTGTAATCTGCCAGCAACTCGTAGATCCCCAGCCTGTTCACTTTATCGATAGCTTCACGATGCAGAGAGTGGAGAAGATAGAAGTCAAAAAATTCAACTTGGCACTTCTCCAGCTGATGGGCGAAAATCTCTTTTGCTTGATCAAGGGTATCGATGCTGTTAATCGGAAGCTTATCTGCCAAGAGAAAACTGTCGCGGGGGAATTTTGTCAGCACTTCTCCGACAAAAATCTCTGACATATAGCCGTGATACATATAGGCGGTATCGAAATAATTGATTCCTCTGTCCAGGGCGCGACTTATCATCTCGCGGCCTAGTTCATAGTTAATATCTTTGGGGTCATCAGAGTTCAACGGCAGTCTCATCAGCCCAAAGCCTAAAAGAGAAGGGCTGCCTTTAATATTGGGAAAATCTCTATATTCCATAATCTCACTTACAGTAGCTATTGACGCTCAAGATTGTGCAGAAAGTTCTCTATTCTTTCCAATTCTGCCTTGGTCAGTTCGGCAAAAATATTCATTTTAGGTTTTCCCGCAACAAAGCGCCAAGTCCCCACGATTCTGCCTCCTACAAGGATACTGGGTCTTATCAGGCCGGAATATCCAAAGATCTCACGGGCATACTCCGGCTCAACAAAAGGATTATTTTCCCTCTCATAGCCTATGAGCAAAGGATCAAAACCTGACAACAGCAACAGATCCGGCAGTTTATCAGCGTCATAGTCAATATTTAGACCATACTTTGATACACCGTCCACAATTACTTCTTCAAGATCCAGTTTTTCCATCCAATTTTGCACCACTCGCTTGCGGCGCTTAAAGTAAATACGAGCGTCTTCAGCAGTGCAAGGACCGTAATTCTCAAAGTATCTGCGTACAATCAGAAGCTCTGCTTCCTCCTTCTCCCAGGGCTCAAATTTATCCAGGCGCATATACTCTCTATTTGAATACCTCTGGTAAACCTGTCCGGTTTCTATAAGGTATCTGATCAGTCCGCCCCAAGGATTAAAAACACTTCGTTCCGCTTCTTTTTGTAAGCCGGCTTCAGCAGTAATTTCTTTAAGTTCATCCAAAGTCCTGGATTTTTGATTCAGTTTATCTAAGATCAAATCTGCATAGGCTCTCTTCTCGTCCTCTTTCAGATAGATATCAGTTCTAATATCATCGACATCCCTGAGCCCAATAGCTCGTCCCTTGTGCAGATAAAGCGGTATTTCCTCGCGAGGGAAAACATGCAGCTGGCCTCTAATCGACCAGCAGCGCACCAACTCGCCGCGCCATTCTTTCTGCTGGAATGCCTCCAATTTAGTACGCACCGCGAACGCCTGCTCAAGCATGGTATTGTCGGTTTGTGTCTGAAATCCATTCAGCTCGGAACAAATTTTCAGAGGTTTGGCCGAGAGATTTGTAATCCTCTGTTTATTCAAAATTATTTTACATAATTCACTCTTTGTTATTTCCATATTCACTCCCGCCCGCATTATTATTTGTTCGCAATTACTATTATAGCTCATGCCTTACACAAGTATGGTAACTCTGTTTTTTCGGCAGCATTCGCCTGCTAAATCCAATCAATCCGGCCTCAGGCCAAAATTTGAGGCTCAAGGATTCCCTCTGGGGACAAAAGTGTCAGATCCAAGGCCAACAATTTAAGTTTCCTGCACTGAGGGTGGCAGCGATTGACGCGACAGCGATTGGCAAAAGCCAATGCTAAGTCGTCAGCTATTTTTTGTTGCAACAGAGTTGCATCTAACTTATACTTAATGTGCTTAGAGCATTGTTTAGTAGAAGGTCAGTAAGTCTTAGGCGAAAATTTGCATGCGTTAGAGATTGGAAACTATTTGAAAAAGAAAACAGAAGTTAAGAGAAATACGCAACAGCGCCAATTGATCGCAGAATGTGTACATATCCTTAAGCATCCTACAGCAGAGGATATCTGGCTTTGTGTAAGCAAAAAACTCCCTAATGTTAACAAGACTACCATCTACCGCAATCTGAAACGAATGATTGAAGAGGGAGAATTGATGAGTTTTGTGACCGGAGAAGGAGCTATGCACTTTGACTCTACTTTAGATCGACATTATCACTTATACTGCGAGAAGTGCGGCGAGATCACCGATACCCGCGCCGAGTTATTAGATCAGATCACTAAGACCGTACAGGATAACGAGCAATTCCAAATCGAAGGACAAAAACTGATCTTCTCAGGCATCTGCTCTAAATGTCAAAAAAAGGGCGTATAAATTAGGCAATAACGCTGCAATGGCGTTAGATGCGAGCAATTCGCAAATAAATATGGCAAGGAGAAATTATGATGAAAGAACTTAAGGGAACAAAGACTGAAGCAAATCTTCATGAAGCTTTCGCCGGTGAATCAATGGCAACAACAAAGTATTCATATTATGCCGACAAGGCCAGAGAGGAAGGATACGAACAGATTGGCGCCTTCTATGATGAAACTTCCAGAAATGAAAGAGAGCATGCCAAGCTCTGGTTTAAGGCACTCCACGGCGATGAAATCCCCACAACTACTGTAAATCTTCAAGATGCGGCTGACGGCGAGAATTATGAGTGGACTGAAATGTATGCTCAATTCGCCAAAGACGCAGAAGAAGAGGGCTTCAAGGCCCTGGCAGCGCAGTTTCGCATGGTAGGCGCAATTGAAAAACATCACGAAGAGCGCTATCTCAATCTGAAAAAGAATATTTTAGAAGAGATAGTCTTTAAGCGTGATGATGACGAGACGCGTTGGATCTGCCGCAACTGCGGACATATCTATGTTGGCAAGGCAGCTCTGAAGATTTGCCCGGTCTGTAAATTTGAAGGTGGTTATTTCGAAATCAAAGCGGAGAACTACTAAGCTGATTTTTTAATTATGAAGGCGCTAAGCAAATAGTTCCAAACTGAACTACTTTGGCTTTGGCGCTAAACCGCTATCCATAAAAGTTGCCGCCCCAAGCCGGAGCGGCAACTTTTATTAGCCTGAAGTCCTAAATTACACGGAGCTGTTTAACTATGCAGCTGTATCGCATAATAGCCCACGTCAAATCTTAATTGTCGTTATTTGTTCTGTGTCTATCTTGCATATCGACTAATAACTATCGTTAGAGTGGGATATCTCGATATCATCAAGACAGACAAATCCGGGAACAATAGCCGCCTCCGGATTTCTGGCGCCATAGGTCTGAGACAAATTGTAGGCGACTGTTTCTTTAGATAAACTCTTGAGGCTCGCGCCAAAGAGATCCGACAACTTATTGGTCAAACGCACATTGTAGGGCACTTCAATACTGCCGTCCTGCTTAAACAATAAAGCACCAAAGCGGCTGGAACCTGTCACAAGGCCTTCGCCGGGATTGACAACACCTGTATAGTGCAGATAAGGAATATAGAGTATATCCTTTTCTTCGGCAGCTGATTTCAGCTCTCCGATATCCTTAATATCCCAGTCGCCGCCGGTCATGGCCATATTGAGATGCGGAATATCCATGGCATTAGGCACCAAACCGAATTCATCCGCCAAACTTTGAGAAATCTCGAAATTGCTGAAGACGCCATGCTCATAAAATGGCAGCCTGGATCTCTTTTTACCCGTCAGATCATGAGAAAAGGCAAATGTCTCTACCGCATCCGGATCGTCATAGAGGCTAAACTTGTTTGAGAAAATCTTCTTGCCCAGATCAGATTTGGTATGCATACCCGGCCCTCGCATAACAGAATCACCATCGATGCCGATATAAGCCATAAGTGACAAATACTCTGCAGTCGCAGCGGGACCGAGGACCACTTTGTATTTGCCAAGCGGAAGTTTAATGGGCTCGCTGCTGAGATAAGCATCTACCATGAAGTTTAACTGTTTGTGCAGGACGTCCGCATCAAAATCCGCTCTGCGCACTGCTGATTGTTCAGCATTGACCTCCCATTTATCTTTTTGCGAAGACAACACCAGCGTGACCTGGGCATCCGTTGCAGCCCAGAAACCTATTTCAGCAGAAAGAGAAGTCATATGGCCGAGCATAGTCTCTCCAGTGCTGAAATTGCCGGAGAGAACGATATCTTCTGTCTCCAGCCCCAAAACAGCCTGATCAACAAAATCGATCATCTCATCTTTGCTCATCTCGGCAAGTTCTCTGTCATAGCCGCGCTTATCGGTATAGCCTTCGCCCGCGAACAATGTAGGCTGATAGCTTAACTCTCCGGCGAACTCCAACATTTGAAGAGCTTGATCAAACATTCGTTTTACCGTGTCAAGATCGGCAGGATCAAAGATAAGACTGGTCTCCGCCTTGCGATGGTCACCGTAAACCGTAATGTATAGTCGATTCAAATCCTCACCGGTATTAAGTGAAATGCCCGAATTCGCATAACGAATAAAGCTGCTTTTCTCGTATTGCCAGAGCAAACTGAATTTAGCCTTCTTGGCCATTCCGTATTCTCTCAGCTCCATTAGTGTCTCTCTGATTTTCGTCTCCATATTATCTGCCCACCTTTACATTGTCGAAACGGCATACCGGAATGCCATGGCCGAGCTGCATGATCTGTGAAGGCGCCCCTTTGCCGCAATTGTTGATATATTGCAGTTCCCAGGTAGACGCGTCACCCACTGCCGACAAGCTGCGATAAAATTCCAGCGTATCACCACCGTAAGTAGTATTTCTGACTACGCCTTTGTTGACGCCGTCCTCGACCAGCCAACCAATGTCTGTAGCAAAATGAAATTGCTCTCGGTTAGAGCCGATAGACCAGCTCTTTTCGCCTCCCAAAATAAGACCTCTCTCAGTATTCTTGACAATATCTTCCAGACTGCCATCTTCGCCCGGATCGACATTGATATTGGTCATACGGTCGATCGGCGCGCGATAAAAGGAGGTCGATCTGGCTGCGCCGCCGCTGCCGGAGAATATTTCACGGCCGACAGCTTCGTTTGCTTCCCTGGCGCTCTGACGAGAAGAGATCGCCCCAACCAGGACACCCTTGTCAATCAGGAGACGGTTTTGACAGGCGACGCCATCATCATCGAAGCCAAAGCTGCCGGGCGAGTTAGTCACGGTGGCATCCGCCCTGACGGTTAACTTGGAAGATCCATATTGGAGCTTGCCGAAGTCTTCCAGACGGACAAAAGATCCTCCAGCGAAAGAGAGCTCATAACCCAGGATGCGATCTAATTCCAGAGGATGTCCAATGGTTTCGTGCACCTGAAGAAACATCATATCCGGAAGCAGGATAACCGAGCGAAGATCCTGCGGGCACAGAGGAGCTCTGCGAAGCTCGTTTAGTTCTCTGACAATGCGGTCAGCTTCCTTCTCCCAGTTCTCCCGCCTCATAATTTCCCAGCCGCGGGTATCATACAGGCGAGGCGGCTGATATTTACGCTCTTGCATTACACCGTCATCATCCGTCCCCATTACGGAAATAAATGGGTAAATGTCGGTAATCGTCTTTTCAATTTCAGCGCCTTCAGTATCATAATAATGTATATTTTTACGATTTGTCTGAATGACAACCTGGCGATTAACTACCCCCTCTTGATTAATCTGCCGGTCGAGCCATTGCATCATCGCTATCTGCTCTTTGGTTTCAACCTCAAAGGGATCTAAGGCGCAAGGACTTATGAACTCTCCCGACAAAACTTCCTTGTCAGCCAGCAAGACCGGACTCTTTATTCTGCGCGCGGCAGTCCTGGCATTTTCCAAAGCAGCCCGGAAGGTTAAGTCCTTCTTTGCCAGATCGGAAGAGGCGGCAAATCCCCAGGCACCGTTAAAGAGAACACGAACCCCATAACCCTTCTCTTGTTGATACTGAAAGTGGAGAAGATTGCCGTTGAACATAACAAGGATACTACTGTCTTCTTGCGGGTAATAGCGAACATCCGCGTAAGACGCCCCTTGTTCAGTCAGTTTATTTAGCGCTTGTTTCCATGCATTTCTCATGACATCACCATCCTAATGATCTAATATCCACATATTATTATAACTACATTTCCGAAGGGGTAAACGGTATTATATGAAGTCGCTTAATTAGTCCTTCCGCTTTCTCTTTCTTGCGCTTTCTCCTTAAAAATTCCAGATCGGAGAATATTGCCCCGGGCAAAGCCACCTTGACCGGGGCAGAGCACAGTAGCACTGCTCAGGAAAGAGACAGCCCTCAAAAAATCCAAGCAAAAAACCGGCTCGTAAAGAAGATACGGCTCCGAACAAAAGCAAAGCAGACAATAAACTTTGAATATCTTCTTGAGCGCAGACCAATATTGAAGGCTATTCCATTTTATAAGCCAAATCTTTGCTGTAATCAGCTTTAATAGTAATGATTATGCCGAAATGGTCGACAGTATCTTCTCCGCCCACATCATGCCAGCGAGCAATAAATTCATCCTTAGGGATATAGGCATAAGCTCCCAGTGTGGATGGATCCATGAAATATATGTTTTCAACATCGTATCCGATAGCTATGACATAGTGGCCACTGTCGTATTCTGTTTCATACTCAGAAGCAGTCAGATACGCCCAGGCTTGTATCGCGCAGATTACAGGTTTTCTCTGATCCAGATAAGCGCAAAGCTCATCAAGAGTAAGGTTAAATCTAGCCTCAGCGAAGATTCTGCTCTCGTTGCCATCCTGAGTTGAATCACTGTAATGAGACTTTGAATTAAGAAGCTCTACGATGCTCTCATAACGAGTTCCGGTATCATCATTCGCCCCCAATGCCGAAGCGAGATTATCTTCTCTAACGTCAAAATCATAGCCGGTGTACCTCAAGATTGATTGGGTGCAGGCAACTCCGCAGGAATATCCGGTTGACTGTCTGACCAGAGGCACCTCAATCAGTACTGTCGGAACCTGCTCTTTCAAATCCAGTGATGAGGCATAATAATGCTCAAAGTTCATTTCAAACGGCTCTTCATCAGTTTTTTCAGTTTTCGTGCAGCCATTGAACACCAACAGTGCCAATACCAATATTGCCGCTAAGCGAATATTTTTCCCTTTCATATACCGCTCCTCCCCTCAACTTCGGATATGGCAGTAAAGCTAACCAGCCCTATGCCCAAGGATCGTCAGATTTAGGCGCTCTAATGTCAGGAAGTAAATAATTCTCCCACAAAAACCACTGTCCGCTGCTTGGCTTCTCCCGCAATTTTATTTCCCTAGGACTATCTGCCCCGGAAGAGTTAATCATCAGCTGGGCATAACCATTTTCCTGAAAGCTGTATGGACCGTCAAGGACCGTGATTTGATAGGGCTGAGCAGAAGTATAACCATTCTCCGGCGCTGAGCCATGCAAGAAAGAGAACGGTTTATAGCCTTTCCCGGCTAGCCTGTCACGCAGGAACTGAATGTCATAATTGCTCAATGGCTGCGGACCTTTTAGAAAGTTAAGCATATCGATCGCTGCTTCCGGGTTGTCCTCATAGCGGCATAGAGCCAATATTGTCAGCGCGGCAGTCTGATACGGTGTTGACAGCTCTGCTTCGGCAATGCCTTCAGCTCTTCAAGATTTGTGGGCAAAGCATCGAATATAAACGTTTCACTCTTAGTCATTATGAAATTTTCCTCCCGAAATAATAAAACGTTTACATCCTACTATATAAAACATGCGATATCCTTACACAATCCATTTTGAATAGTTTTAAATGAATGTACTATCACAATGTCAGTCATATCGTAGAAACCGGATAACCCCCGAAGAACAGAATGTTCTCCGGGGGCTTTTGTGCAGGCTTTGGATTAATTCGAACGGGAATGTACCTTAAGCTTAAACCACACTTCGGATTTAGTCAAAACATGCAGTTCAGTGGACAGTGTCAAGAAGTTGTAGGTTTAGAAAGTCACCCTATGCCCCATAGTTTATTGCCGCCGGATTTAATAGCTTCAAACATTCTGTAAATAGATGAACCTCTGTTGTTATGAACAAAGACCTCTGTAGGCAAGGGAAAATGTTCATACTCTTGCAGATTTTTCTTTATCTTCTTGTCCATGCTCTTGCCAATCGGGGCAGGCCTTTGCATGGTTCTAAGATCATCTCCGGTTATTTTACCACCATTTAAGGAATGAATCCTCAGCCTGCTGATTGCTTCCATACCGTCATCTAGCCAGCCCATCGGCCTGCTGGACATCCTAGCACTCAACATATGGCTTACCAGGCCTTCAGAACAGCTACTGCTGACATCTGGTCCCATCTCTTCCCAGATACGGATACCTGAACGGTTAGATCTTACATAACTAATGAAAGCCTTGGCTGTACCCTTGGAGCAATACTCCATATCTGACATGGCCAGACTTAATTCCCTTACAAGCGGATAATTATCTTCTCTTAATGCAGACCAGATGTCATGAAAGTTTGTCATATCGCCTCCGCTTACTGCTCGGACCAACTTTAGAACATGAAATTTGTCCAAAACAAAGCGGCTATTAGGAAGCCAGTCTAGACCTGCCTTGATCCAGGAGGCTGCATCGCCATGAAGATAGATAGAAAGATCGTCTCTATTACCATAGCGTTCATAGACAGCTGAAGATACCCTGAGCCAGAAATCCTCATTTTTCTCCAAAGGAGTGCTGGTCAATGAAAAACGTCCGGGAAGATAGATCCTATTGCCCTCTCTTCTTCTTGGCTCATGGATTGTTACCAGTTTTACTATGCTAGATCTTTTACCATCTTGCCTTGCCACATGGTCTTCATCGCACTGTATGTGGATTTCTTTGACAAAGCTGCGTACTTCCTTAACTTCTATTGGTTTTTCTTTTATTTCCCTGGTCAGATTCATTACGCTTTGCCGGCTGACACGACCGCAACTGCCAAGCTTTGCGCTTTTTGCATAGGAATGATTGGTTGCCAAAGTACATAATTTTGCCCCTAGCTCTCGCTCTATACGTTCGTAAGGATCTATTTGCAGTACTCGGTCTGATAGGTAGGAATACCTGCCACTTTTTCGATGACGATAGAGGCGTCTTTCATAATGTACTGTGCCTAGCCTTGTCTCTATTGTTCTAGAAATTCCCTTTCGGGCAGAGACCCAGCCTGGCCTTTCTTTGGCATTAGTAAATACTATCTCTTCCACCTCTGCAATCTTGCCTGACACCAGTAGAGGCAGCATCTCTTCTTGGATTGATTGTATTTCATCGATAAGCTGACCTAGACCATTGCTTATATCTGCTGCTGCCAACTTTTTTAACATTTCTTCCAGTATTTGTTGTACAATTTTCATGAGAGATTTCACCTGCGCTTTCTTAGTTTTTTGGTTCAAAACCAATTTAGCATAGGTTGACAATCTCTCTCTTTTTTTCTTTTTCTAAAACCTAATAAAATTTTACACTAACAGTTCAGTGACTCCATTACTTGTAAGAGATTTGAAATTTGTGTAGTTGTCTTGTATAGGATCATAAAACCCTTCACCTAGATATTCTTCTTCTTCACCACTGGTTACTTCATTTGCAAAGAGAGTATCCCATATTATGTATTCTGTTCCGGTAAAGAAGCGATTATTAATATACAGATCCAATTCATATGGATAATCTTTTGTTCCATCTTGTGCTGAAGTATAGCAAGCTGTAACACGGTAACTTGTGTAATACCTCTTCATCCCTTGGTTCTCAAGGAAAACCTGGGGCTGCGTGCTACTAATACTAAGTCGGACTAAATCCGTCTGCTTATTGGATTGAGCAGTATCGCCCCAACCTGCATGAGTATAAACATCAATTTTTGCAGTTGCGCCGTTCGTTAATTCCAGATCGCCGGATAGTCCAAATAGATGCATCCTTTTGGCATTTATATCAGTGTCGCTTCTATCGAGAGATATCTTTAACTCGCCTCCATCAACACCCACATTGGGACTATATATTCCCCAAAAACTTTTGCTGCCAGTCACAGACGCAGTAACACTGACGTTAAATTTCACATCTAGCGTAGCATTTTCAATATCCAGTTTTTCGCTGCTTGTTATTGCATTCAGTGGATTAGGGCAATGATCATTATTATTAACAACAACAACTAGCTTATCAGTATTTTTATTCGTGCCTGTAATTTCCAAAGAGTTAAAATCAAGAGCAGACCGGTTGAAAGCAGTGATTTTATTTTCCCCTATTAACTCAATCTTTAGATTGTTAAGTGTTTCCTTGCGAATATCTGATCCGTCATAGTTTTCCAGCGTCAGAGTATTGGTAAAATAACTCCAGCTTAAACCGGGAATGACGTTTCCGCCGGTAACTTTCAGCGCTCCGTTAGTTAAATAGATATTGTCATTACCTATATGCACTATGTCGTGATACCCTGCTGTGACATTCACATTAACGTTCTTGCCCGGCATGGTGAATTTGTACTTTGCATTAGCTTCAATTTCCGTTATTTCAATTTCGTCATTGTTAGCACTAAGTTTTCTAAAATTTGCAACATCGGAAACGTTTACAATTACTTCGTCACCAACTTGAGCACCACTTGCAGTCGCTCCATTTACCTCAAAGAACAGACCTGTATTGTCACCTGATGATGTAAGATCAAAAATATGACATTTCACAGTGATTTTATACCACGCATCAGCTTCTGTTACCGCATAGAAGGTGACATCTGCTTCGCCCGTTGTCAGGCTGATTGAGTCAACAGAGTTTGTCGTGTTCCCTGCAGCGTACAGTGTGACCTCAGTTGAATCAGATGTATGAATATTGCTGCTGTTGATTTCAGTCACATTCGCCGGGACTCTGACCTCGTTCATTACAAAGGGATTAACCGAGCTTCCTTGTCCAGCAGCATATTCGGTTGCAACATAGTACGCACCGGTAATCCAGGGATCCGCTGAAGTAGCAGTTGTGCGAGATTTTCCGGCATTACTTACAGTGATATCCGCCAAAGCATCCCCAATTAGATTAATCTGCGGACCATAAACACCGTAAATGGCACGGTTTAGATCATCCTGCCTGTTGGCATTGATTTTGAGGTCAGCATTATTAAATGTCACAGATGCCCCTGGAGTATCAGGTTCTTTGTTTGCAATTCCTTTTACCGTATAGCTCCCACCGGGACTGTCAAAGGCAATTTCTAGTGTCGCATCTGTGACGTCCAGTTTAGTGCTAACTATTCCAACGCTACCATTAGCCCTAGATAAGGATAGCTTATCTGACGTTTTGCTTGTTGCACCCTTAATGGTCAGTGATTCAAATACAAGTATCTCCCATCCGCCAGTAAGTTCGTTTGCTCCCACAAGCTTGATTGTAATATCTTCTAGTGAGCCCTGGCGGATATATGTTCCGTTGTAGCTATTCATCGTCAGAATGCTGGTAAAATAGCTCCAGCTTAGGCCGGGGATCTCATTACCGCTTCCATCTTTCAGAGCGCCGTTAATCAAATTGACGGTTTTACCGCCGATATTGAGAGTCTCCGGAATACCTACGGTCGCTTTCACATCCACATCCCCTGACGGCATGATGAAAGTATATTTTGAACCTGCTGTGATTTCTGTTAGCTCTACCGTTCCTAAATTAGCGACAAGACCCTTCAATTCACCACCTGTGACATTGGAGACGTTAACCGTCACCACATCACCCGGCAGGGCACGTATCGCAGATTGTCCACTCACTTCGAAGCTGACGTTGGCAGATCCGCCGGCAACTGATGAAGTGAGATCATAACCGGCACGTTTCACAGTGATTTTATACCACATATCAGCTTCTGTTACCGCATAGAAGGTTGTGCCTGTTTCACCTTCTGAGAGAGCAACTGAAGCGACAGGCGTTGTCATATTGCCTACAGCGTACAGTGTGACCGCAGTTGAAGTAGATGTATGAATATTGCTGCTGGTGATTTCAGTCACGTTCATCGGCACTCTGACCTCAGTCATTACAAAGGGATTGTCAGAGCTTCCTTGACCAGCAGCATATTCGGCTTCAACGTGATACGCACCTGTGATCCAGGGATCAAGATTTGTTGAAGCGGTGCGAGATGTTCCGACACTGCTTACAGTAAATTTTGTATTGGCTCCGTTGATCAGAGTAATAATAGGACTATCTACTCCATAAACTGCTTGGTTAACAATATCCTTTCTGCTGGTACTTATGACAACATCAGAATTAT
>DASRVY010000046.1:0-8266 GCA_035654855.1 Bacillota bacterium
GCCAAGGCCTTTTCCGCCGCCTGAGGATTTGAGCCGTGCAGATCTGACAAAACTACGGCAGCCAGAGCGTTTTGAATATTGAATTCGCCCGGCACCTGCAACCGGGCGCGGCAATAAAATTTTCCATTTTTATAAATTGAAAAGGCGGGGAAGCCGCTGCTGAAATCAACTTCATCCCAGCTGTAATCCGGTTCTGACCCGGGCAGGCTGCAATGGCTCAGGCTTTTTAGATCAGCCAGCCCTTCCGGGATTAGCTGCCCTTTCCGGCCGAACCAAATCAGGTGCAAGTCTGTTAAACCACCTTGCCGCCTGGTTTCGGCGAGTTTCAGCATCGTAAGGATATTATCATCAAATGTCGGCAAAACAAGCCTGCAATTTTCTGGCTGCAAGACAACAAAGTCGGCATAGGCGGATATCATGTCTTGCAAAGTCGGATAACTGTCAATATGATCGTGAACAATATTTAATATAGCTGCCGTACTGGAACGGTAATTTAGAAAACCTCGTCTGAACTCGCAGGCTTCAGATAAAAACAGATCTGAGCTGCCCATACGAATTGTGGTTTTAAATTCCAATAGTTCTGCTCCCAGATGAACAGTGGGATCCAAACCTGACTCAATCATAATGAGGGCGCACATTGCAGAAACAGAAGACTTTCCATTCGTCCCTGCCACATTAACTACTGTTTTAAACAAGCTATTTATTGCGCCTAAGAACACTGCCCTTTCTACGCAGGGTATGTCCCTTGCACGCGCTTCGGCAAGTTCAGGATTATCCGCAAAAACCGCCCCCGTGTACACAACCAAATCAGGTTTAAAGGAAATTATATTGTTTCTGTCATGTCCGGAAAAGACTTGAATTCCAATTTTTTTCAAATAAGCAATCCGTAAATTACTTTGCGCGTCTGAGCCTGCGATGGATACGCCCCGGCTATGCGAAAACTCAGCCAGGCCACACATGCTTATACCGCCGATGCCGACAAAATATATTCTTTTGCCGGGTTGGATGCACTTTGAAACCTGTTGCAGCAATTCGTTTTGCTGCCCCTTGTCTAAAACTTCGGAACAAATATTTCTGTTTTTTATGCTAGAATCCTTCATATTATTTCCTTTTGAAACTATGGTGTGCCTATTTACTTATAAGCAGTCAAATAACGAACAATTCACATCTTAATAATACCCTAAGAGCGTTCAACGGAGAACAGTAAAATGGTTTTAACAATTTTTTTGGAAGTACAATTCTTTTAGCAAACTTTTTCGGCAGATATAGCCTATAATCTCATATTAGTCAGTTTGGCGAACATCTGCATGGAGGTATAGATGGAGAAGCAAAAAGAAGTTAAAAATGTAAACTGGAATATTTTGGCTCCAGGCTTTATTATTTTGGCCGGCATTACCTGGGGACTGGTTGGCTTATTCTCGCATAACTTAAGGGAAGCGGGTCTGACCCCGCTGCAAATAACTCATTGGCGGAATTTGGTAGCCGGAATCTCAATCTTTATATTCATACTGATAAAAGATAAATCTTTATTGAAAATTGATCCGCGTGATTTTTGGATATTTTTTGGTACCGGTGTTCTTAGTATCGTCTTCTTCAATATTTGCTATCTCACTTGCATGCAGGAGAGCTCAATATCAGTAGCCGTAACACTCCTGCACACCTCACCCGTCTTCCTGATGCTTTTCTCTGTAATCATTTTCAAAGAAAAATTTACTGCCAGCAAAGCTTTCGCCATGATTCTTGCCGGTACCGGCTTGCTTTTCATTACCGGATTTATTGGTGCTGAAGCAGTGCCGATTACGACTCGCGCTCTTGTCTACGGGGTTTTATCCGGCTTTGGTTATTCCCTGTACAGTGTTTTTGGCAGATTTGCCCTGCGCAAGTATAATTGGCTTACCATTCTTGTTTACACCTTTATCTTCGCCATTGTCGCTCTTTTCCCTTTCGCCGATTTTCCTCGTATGATCGAATTAACATTCCGAGAGGTTCGAGTCGTCACTAGCATGTTGGCACTGGGATTAGTATCAACACTGCTTTCGTTTGTTTTTTATACAATTGGACTAAAACATATGGATATCAGCGAAGCAGCTTTGCTGACTTTTGTAGAACCTACCGTGGGAATGCTGGTCAGCGTTCTCTTATTCAATGAATACTTCACCATCAATTACGCAATAGGCATGACCTTGGTTATCTCTTCAATTGTTGTGCTTAACCGTACAATGCATCGGGTTACATTAGAAGAGGAGCCGGAGTAAAACTGCCTCAAAGTGTTCAGGGCAAGGTACTGAATAACACCGTGCAATTGACATTGGGTCATTCCTGAGTTATTATTGTTCGGCGACCGCTTTGGGAGGGTTATCAATTTCGCTTGGGCGAAACCCCAATACTCGAGCGTGAACGCAGGAGGAATTAGATGTACGCTATCATTAAGACAGGCGGCAAGCAATACAAGGTACAAGAAGGTGATGAGCTTTTTATCGAGAAGATCGCCGGCGAAAGCGGCGATAAGGTAGAATTCGATGAGGTTTTAGCAGTCTCTACAGATGAGGGGCTAAATGTAGGACGGCCTTTACTGGAAGGCGCTAAAGCAGAAGCAAAGATTCTGGCTCAAGGCAAACATAAGAAGGTTACTATTATTAAGTATAAAGCAAAAAAGGGTTATCGCCGCAAACAAGGTCACCGTCAACCTTATACTAAAGTGAAGATCGTAAAAATATTGCCTTAGATGTATTCAAGGCATAAACTGAGAATATGATCAAGGTCACAATATATCGGACAGAATCTGACTTTACCAGAGCGTTTAAACTGGTCGGTCACGCCGGACAAGCTGAACATGGAAAAGATATTGTCTGTGCGGCGGTCTCAGGTTTAGCTCAGAGCATAATCGGCTCACTGCAGGAGATCGTCGGTGTAAAACCGCAATACTCTCTTGAACCCGGCAAGATATACTGCGAGATAGAAGAAAAAGCATTAGATGACAGGAGACGAATACAAGCAGACACATTGATGCGGTCGGTAGAGATCGGAGCCAGACAAATCCGGGAAAGCTACGGGCATCAATTCTTATCCGTCGATGTTAAGAGAGAAGCAAGTTAGGAGGCACAATATGATTAAAGTAGATTTACAATTACTGGCACATAAAAAGGGAATGGGTTCTACAAGGAATGGGCGTGATTCTCAGTCTAAGAGGCTGGGCGCGAAGCTGGCTGATGGTCAATACTGCCTGGCGGGCAGCATTATCTATCGTCAGCGCGGCACTAAGATCCATCCCGGCAATAATGTTGGCAAAGGTAAGGATGATACCCTCTTCGCTACTGTTGACGGACAAGTGCGCTACGAACGCATGGGCCGTAATCGTACCTGCGCCAGCGTTTATCCTCTCGCATAATTTTGTTTTACGATCGTGCAACAATTAATGTCCGTTCCGGCAATGGCGGGAACGGACATATGTCTTTTCGGAGAGAAAAGAACATACCGACCGGCGGTCCCGATGGCGGAAACGGCGGTAAAGGCGGCAGCGTTATTATTCGAGTTAATGCCGCTAAGAATACCCTATTCGATTTTCGTTTTCGTCATAAATTCTACGCTGAAAATGGCGCCAACGGCAGCAACAATAACAGGACAGGAAAATCCGCACCTGACTTGATCATTGAAGTGCCGCCGGGAACTATAATTCGCTCAGCTGACACCAATGAATTAATTGCTGATCTGATGGAGGATGGCGCAGAAATAGTCATTGCCGAAGGCGGCAGGGGCGGTCTCGGCAACAGTAATTTCGCCAACTCAATTCGGCAAACCCCCCGTTTCGCGACTTCGGGTAAAACAGGTCAAGAACTCAGAGTCAGCCTGGAATTGAAGCTGATAGCCGACGTTGCTTTGATAGGTTTTCCCAATGCCGGAAAATCTACACTGCTGTCTGTTGTTTCTGCAGCTAAACCTAAAATCGCGGATTATCCTTTCACAACTGTCGAGCCTATGTTAGGAGTAGTAGTCAAGGGTGATTTCCGCTTCGTGGTTGCAGATATTCCCGGACTGATTTCCGGAGCAGCTGAAGGCGCAGGTATGGGCCATGATTTCCTGCGTCATATTGAGCGCACCAGAATCCTTTTGCACCTGATTGATGCTTCCGGCCAAGAAGACCGCGATCCCTATTCTGATTTTAAAATCATTAATAATGAGCTCCTTCAATATAAGGAAGAACTGGCTGAGCGCCCCCAATGGGTGTTGTTGAACAAAACCGATATCACAGCGGAAGAAGAGCTAAATGAGCTTAGGGAAAAGATTGAACAGGAAGGCTATAAGGTTTATTTGATATCGGCAGCAACTAAGGACGGCGTGGAAAAACTGGTTAATGATTTGGCGGCTGAAGTACAAGCCTTACCGCCTTCACTGCCTTACGAAGAATCGGAGCTGCGCAAAACATATCGCTTTGCAGAAGATGAAAAATTCACCATTATGCGGCAAGGTAAAAAGCTTGCTGTAGAAGGTGCCTGGATCAGAGAGCTGCTGCAATCAACAAATTTTTCCGATTATGAGTCTCGTCGTCATTTCCAGAGGCAAATTGATGCAGCCGGCTTGGAAAAGGCCTTGATTGCTTTTGGTATGAAAGCCGGGGACAGCGTACTTCTGGACGGCAGTGAGTTTGAATTTGATGAAGACGCTGAAGATTAGGTAAGATTCATTGATTGTTCTGATAAAACTAAAGTATATTTGATCATAAATATATGAGCTTGCTTCAGCAGATGAAATTATACTGCTGAAAAAATCTTAGATACCGGCAGAAGTTGAAGGCATGTGGTTTGCCATTTGCATTGGTAATACTATTTTTTATTGGTTATAATAGTTTCTGTGTTTATACTGCTTTGGCAGTATTTAAATGATTGTCATTAAATTTAGAAAAAGAGAGGTATTATTAGTGAAATACGTATGTGATTTATGTGGCTATGTTTATGATCCGGCGCTGGGTGATCCTGATAACGGAGTAGAAGCAGGCACTGAGTTCGCAGATCTGCCTGAAGATTGGGTCTGCCCACTGTGCGGAGCGGCGCAGGATGATTTTTCACCGCTAGACTAAGCAAAGCTGAAGGCGCACAGGGTCTATGCCTGGCAACAGATTTTATTAGTCGGTTACCCTGTGACCGGCTATTTTTTTGAAGGAGGGGGAGCACATGTTAAAAATCTCTGACAATGTTCATGAAGTTGGGGCATCTCATCCCGAGTTGTGCTATTTTGACCGTTTAATGCCCACTGAATATGGGACAACTTATAACTCGTATTTAATTCAAGGCGAGAAAACGGTTTTGATTGATCCTGTAGAGCTTGAGAAAAAGGAAGTATTGCTGAAAAACCTCAAAGATCTGGGGATTACAAAATTGGATTATCTGATTTGTCTCCACACAGAACAAGATCACGCCGGGTCAACTCCTGATATTTTAGCGGCATATCCCGGAGTTCAGCTAGTATCAAATGCAAAAGTCGCTGAATTTATGGAGAACCATATTCATATTCCCCGTACAGAGTTCCGAATCATGGCGGACGGCGATACTCTTGATCTGGGCGGACTAAGCTTGAGCTTCAAATCTATCCCGTTTTCGCACTGGCCTGATAACACTATGGTTTATCTCGAAGAGGAAAAAATGCTCTTTTCTTCCGACCTTTTTGGCTCTCATTATGCCGCTTTGGATCCCGCTCAGCCTGATTTTGAGCTGCAGATCAAAGAGGCACAAGCTTATTATGCCGAAATTATGATGCCTACTCGACAGCAAACCGGAAAACACGCAGAGTGGGTCAGGGAGCTGAACCCTGACATGATTTTGCCGTCACATGGTCCTGTCTGGCATGATCCGGAAGTAATACTGTCCCTGTATGCACGCTGGACTTCAGATGCAGTTGCCCCGGCTGTTGTGATTCCATATGTTACGATGCACGAATCCACCGGAGTGATGGCGAAGTATTTGGCAGAGAAGATCGCAGAAAAGGGGATTAAGGCGGACCTTTGTGACCTGGGATTATCGGATAAAGATCTGCGCCAAACTGCCGGCGAAGCGCTTTATTTGTCAGTAGATGCCGCTGCTGTCGTGCTGGCAGCTCCGACTGTCTTAACAGGTCCACATCCCAGTATGATGTTTTTTGCCGCCTTGATGAATGGCATGCGAGTGAAAGCCAGATTCTTGGGCTTGATTGGTTCCTTTGGCTGGGGGACTCAAATAGAGAAGTCTCTTAAAAGTTTGACAGAGAGATTAAAGGGAGAGCATCTGCCGCCGGTTCTTTGCAAAGGATTGCCTCGTGAAGAAGATTTCGCTGCTCTGGACAACTATGCTGAGGAGATCGTCAAAAAAATCAAAGCCTTGCCGCCGGAAGATGTGCTCGACTAATTGGCCAATAAGTGCTTAAGAATTAATTCATATAAATCAACTGATGCCGCTTCCCAGGCGGAGGCGGCTTTTTTTGCCATTTCTTTCGTAGGGAAGGTTAAGCTGATGGTGAAGTTAGGGACTTCTGTTTCGTAGCGTTCCAGTATTAACAGCCATTCGCCGGTACCGGTTTGCCTCAGCCTGGAGCTGTGTGTTTCCAGAAGATTTTGTTCTCCCTTTAGTTCATCAACTTTGCGGCGAATCCATTTATTGACAGCTTCAGGAATCTGGGCTTCCAGTGTTTGCAGTACTTCAGTCCCTTTTGGGGTAATATCGATACGCTCCACAGCTTGTTGATCTGCGTCAAGATGAGGCTCTCTTTTTCGTACAGCTTTATAAAGCAGCTTGCCCTCAATCAACTCCGACAGTGCCTGACTATATTCAAAAAAATTCATTTGCAGGGAATCCATGACAGCATCTGACAGCATGGCCTGTCTAAGTCCAGGAAGCTGACCTGCTAACTTGAGAATAATTACTTTATTTAATGTCTTTTGATCCAAAGCCATATATAGGCATTCCCTTGAGGTAGATTTTGCTTTTGCCTGATTATATCATGTCAATCTATCTTGCCGATATTATCAATGATACAATAACACTTCGAAATTATTCTTATTGTCAGCGGAAAGAAAATATTTTCGGCTGCCGGGAGGTTGATCTAACTGCTGCTTGATATAGTAATCATCGTTATTTTAATCGTTTGTATCGTCAATGGAGCACGACGCGGTCTTTTGTATACTTTGGCGAGGTTTGTAATTTTCTTATTATCCTCGATTATGTCTTTCCTGCTTGTCCACCCATTGAGCTCCTGGTTAATTGATCAGGGTGTTTTTGCCGGGCAAAGGGAAAGTTTAGCGGCCGGCATTGAATCCCAAGGAGATATTATTATTACGGAAGTTCTGGACTCGCTTCGCCTTCCCGAAATTTGGGTGCGGCACTTGTCAGACAGGATCAGCGGCGAAGAATTAGTCCCGGCTGAGAGCATAGCCCAAACATTGATCGGATTGGCTGTATCCGCTTTGGTCTTCTTTGTCATCTTTATGCTCATAAACTTTATCTTGAACAGAATCGCCGGAAAGCTGACAAAATTTCTGAATAATATATTTCTGATTGGTTTTTTAAATCGTCTCGGCGGCGTAATAATCAGTCTCTTATTTAGTATTGTGATAATAGTTCTCGCGCTCTTCGTTCTTTCAGCTCTGACTCCTTTGGTATCCCAATTTGGGATTTGGCAGGAAGGATCTTATATTGCTTCATTCCTGCGCGAGAAGAATTATTTTCTTGATCTGCTTAAGACAGTCTTTTAAAATCCGGTCCGAAAACGGCTTGATTCACGTGATTTGTAAGATAGGCAACATTTAGTAAATGTCGAACAGGATATGCTTGACAAAGCCTTTGTCAGGCGTTATATTATGTCTTGTTAGCACTCGGGCGCCCTGAGTGCTAATTATTGCAAAACGGATTATATTTTTAAATGGAGGGTTTTAGCATGAATATTAAACCATTGGCCGATCGAGTTGTGGTCAAGATGCTGGAAGCAGAAGAAACCACTAAGAGTGGCATCGTATTACCGGGATCTGCAAAGGAAAAACCGCAAGTGGCAGAGATAATGGCAGTTGGCCCGGGCGGTATCGTTGATGGCAAAGATGTCATCATGGAAGTTGATGTAGGTGATCACGTCCTAATCAGCAAATACGCAGGTACGGAAGTCAAAGTCGACAATGTAGAGTTAACTATTTTGCGTCAGAGCGACATACTCGCGATTGTTGAGTAGGTAAGCTTAAGTAATGGAGGTATAAAATAATGGCAAAAGATTTATCATACGGTATTGATGCGCGCAAACATCTGGAAATAGG
>DASRVY010000047.1:0-6071 GCA_035654855.1 Bacillota bacterium
GACAGATATCTTCATCTACCCCGGTTATAGATTTGGCCTGACGGACGGGATGATTACAAACTTTCATCTGCCCGAGTCCACCTTACTGATGCTGGTCAGCGCCTTTGTGGGCAGAGAGCGGATTTTGGCTGCTTATAAAGAGGCGATCGAGCAGCGCTACAGGTTTTTTAGTTTCGGTGACGCCATGTTGCTCTTGCCGGGAGAATAGATTATGACAACAGACAGTCCTGTAAAATATGAATTGCTTCACGTCTGCAAGCAAAGCGGCGCTCGCCGCGGCATCCTGCACACTCCACACGGAGATATTGAAACCCCGGTTTTCATGCCGGTGGGAACCCAGGCTACCGTTAAGGCGATGACGCCGGAGGAAGTGAGCTCGCTTGGTGCGGGGATTGTTCTCGCTAACACTTATCACCTATGGATGCGCCCGGGGCACGACCTCGTCAGGGAAGCAGGCGGACTGCATAAATTCATGAACTGGCCACACGCCATTCTGACCGACAGCGGAGGATTTCAAGTTTTTTCGCTCAGCGGCGCCCGCAAAATCAAGGAAGAGGGAGTCAGCTTTAATTCACACATCGATGGCTCTTTGCATGAATTAACGCCGGAACTGGCCATTGATATTCAAACCGCCTTGGGCTCGGACATAATTATGCAGCTGGACGAGTGCGCCGACTGGCGGGCTGACCGGGGCTATATCAAGGCCTCAGCTGAGCGCACGCTGCGCTGGCTGGAGCGCTGTGTCAAACAGCACAAAAATGACGCCAAACAGGCACTCTTTGGTATTGTCCAGGGCGGCGTCTACGAAGATCTGCGCAAGATGTCAGCCGAACAGACCATCACCTTTGACTTGCCCGGCTATGCGATTGGCGGCCTCTCCGTGGGTGAACCGGCGGATATTATGTACAAGATGCTGGAAGTAGTAACGCCCATTTTGCCCGCTGATAAACCGCGCTATCTGATGGGAGTGGGGTCTCCCGATTATTTAATTGAAGGCGTTATTCGCGGTATCGATATGTTTGACTGCGTACTGCCGACGCGTCTGGGGAGAAACGGCACCGTTATAACTTCGCAGGGTCAACTGACTGTTAGAAACGCCTCTTATGCCGGGGATTTTACCCCCTTGGATCCGAACTGCAGCTGCTATGCCTGCCAAAACTACACCAGAGCATATATCCGCCATCTAATCAAAGCCAACGAGATTCTCGGGCTCAGGCTTACCACTTGGCATAATCTCCATTTCCTCCTTAATTTGATGTCTGAGATCAGAGAAGCGATCAGCAGGGATGAGCTGTTGGATTTTCGCGATCATTTCTTTTCTCAAACAGCCGCACATAAAGAGTAATTAGTAAAGCTTTGTGCTAGAATTAGCGGTGCATAACATATTTTGTGACTACTGCAGCGCCAAACGCTTTTTGAATATTTACTGGAGTTCTTATGATCCGCACTTTAGTAACAGCTCATATTAATTCGCTCGATTTACACGAGCTGACGATTCAAATCAATGATCGCAGCCTCGGTTATTTGACTGCCCAAAAACAGCAAAATTATGTAGCTTCCACTAACAGACGGGTTCAGATGATCACAGGTATCCGCAGCGACCGTCTTGATCAGAACCTGATTGTGGAAAGCCGGGATATGCTGAGGAAGTGGTCGGCAGTTTTCCGCGAACTGCAAATCTACGGACTGGATATTCTCCCGGCGATTCTCAAGAGGGAAAAACTGCATGCTGAATTTCTCTTTCTAATTCACGACGAGGTCGTGATAGCTCTATTGTCACGCCAATGGGGTCTTTATCTGCAGCGAGGCGGCCGCCTATATCGTCAACAGCCTGCAGTACCGGATTCAGAAGTGATTTCAGCCGGCTTTATGAAACAGGCTGATTATTACGCCTTCGTGCCAAGAGAAGGCGATATTATTTTGGCTTTGGATCCAAGCTTTATCGATATGTTTGAGCCCGAGGGATTAGAAGAAATCTTGGCTGATCCTCGCCAGATGACGGTGAAAATGTCAGAGCTTACAGCGCTGGCTGCGGCCTATGGTTATGCTTCTGATCACACCTGGATAGGTTTTCAGGTGGCTCGCATTGAGCAGCCTATGCATGCCAAAAAATCGACTTTGCAGAAAATTCCGGTGACGAGAGAATACCTGTCAAAGGTCATCCCGGTGTCCGGAGGCAATCGACTTGCTGTGCAAGGCTATAGAGAAGAAGAAATTGAGGAACAAAGATTACTCCTCCCCGGCGATTCAAATTATCCTCGTCTTTCCGGCGGTCACCGCATAGGTGAAGAGGAAGAGGTTGTGGAGCCTGAGAGAATAAGAAGCAAGTCGAGCAGGCCTTCCAGCGCCCAGGCGCAAATGGAGCATGAAGAAAATATCAGCGTCATTGATAAGATTAAACTGATGGAGTTTGATAAGACGAAGAGCATATGGAACAAGTTTGTCCACAAGATTACGCATCTTTTCCCCACATCCAGGTCCTTGTCTGTCCTGGCTTTAATTGCTATGGTGCTGATCATTCTGGTTCTTCTGATCGCAAGTGTCCAGATCTTTAGAGGCGGTGATGACAAACCAAAAGAGACTACAGCCGGCCCGACCATCTCTGAGCCTGTCAACGGCAATGAGGTGACTACTGTGGCCACAGACTTTGAGATCAGAATTACTGTCAAAGCTCAAAGTATGCAGATCATGGCGTCGCCGGGCGAAACTGAGCTGGTAGCTACAGCTGTCAGGGGAGATGTCGTCTATCAGCTGACCCAGGCCGACCTGGATGGCTGGGTGATGATACGCCTGTCAGACGGCCGCACCGGCTATGTGCCTCTGTCTGTCCTGATACCGGACGACGCCTAGTAAAAGGCCCTGTCTTTACAAACATTCTACCCTGTTGTAATATATCTAGGCGGAATTCCGGCCAACCTGCGGGTGTAGTTTAGTGGTAGAACATCAGCCTTCCAAGCTGATCGTGAGAGTTCGATTCTCTTCACCCGCTCCAAAAGGCCGGATTTCCATGTGGGCGTATAGCTCAGCAGGATAGAGCAACAGCCTTCTAAGCTGTGGGTCGCAGGTTCGAATCCTGCTACGCTCGCCAAGTAAAACCCCTGATACAACTACGTTTCAGGGGTTCTGCTTTTTCAAATAGCCTAGATTTTAGCCTAGTTTTGTAATACTTTATCCCAGACATTGCCGACCATAGACCCGGCTAGTTCAACATTATCAATTAAGGATTGATTGTAGACGCCAAACGTGTCCATGCCGGCCGAGTGTCCAATGATGAGTTTGATTGTGACTGAGGAAGCGCCTGATGAAATATTCTATGTCCAAAGAGGGAGTAAAGAATTATATAATCAGTATTACAAAGGGGGTATCCAATGTCTGTTTATAGAAGTCTTTTTGATATCATTGGTCCCGTTATGATTGGACCGTCCAGCTCACACACAGCCGGAGCTGTGCGTATAGGTTTAGTTGCGCGCTCAATTTTCGGCAAGACGCCGGAGGAAGTTCGTATTGTCCTTTTCGGCTCATTTGCACATACATATCGAGGACATGGCACTGATCTGGCTCTGATTTCAGGTCTGCTCGGTTTGCCCGCCAACAGTGAAAAGATTCGCCAAGCATATGATTTGGCCGCTAAAGCTAATATGAAGGTGACTATAGAAACCAGAGATGAACCCACTGAACACGCTAATACTGTCGATCTTTATCTTAAATCAGCAGATCGCACTATTTCTCTGCGGGGAGTGTCACTAGGCGGCGGAACTATTGATATTACCGGAATAAATGGTTTTGATATCCACCTGTCGGGTGAGAATCCTACAATTATGTGTTTCTATAGGGATCAACCCGGTATTATCACTCAAGTCACTGAAGTACTGTCTAAGGCAAACATAAATATTAGCAATATGGAAGTTTCACGAACAGGAAAAGGAGAGCTTGCACTGATGTTACTCTCAACAGATGGCAAGATTCCGACATCTGTAATTGAGGGTATTGTCAATATTGGTCATATTGATGAAATGATAGTTCTTGGTGCCCTTAACGTTGAGCCTGATTTGATAAGTGATTCTGAAGAGAAAGAGGAATATAGCTATGGTCCACAAATTACATGAAATAATAAATTTATGTGAGCAGGAAGAAATAGCTCTGCATGAGTATTTTCTTCGCACCGAGATTAAAGAAATAGGTGGCACTGAGGAAGAAATACTCCGACATATGGAACAAAACTTATCTGTCATGGAACAAGCTGTACAGCAGGGGATAGAAGGAGTCAAGTCGCGTTCCGGCATGACAGGAGGCGATGCCAAATTATTAGCTGAGTATCTGCAAAGCGGAAACGCCTTAAGCGGATCTATTTATACTCGGGCGATGGTCTACGCCACCGCTGTTAACGAAGTCAATGCAGCCATGGGTGTCATCTGCGCTACACCGACAGCAGGATCTTCCGGAACTTTGCCGGGTGTTCTATTCGCTATTCGCAGTCATCTCAAACTATCAAGGCGTGAGCAATTGAACTTCCTTATAACTGCTGCCGGCTGCGGTATTGTTATAGGTAATCAGGCTTCCATATCCGGCGCGGAAGGCGGTTGTCAAGCTGAAGTCGGATCAGCTGCAGCTATGTCGGCAGCAGCAACCGTTGAAGCCTGCGGCGGTTCCCCTTCACAATCCGGCCATGCGCTTGCTATTGCACTGAAGAATCTGCTTGGACTTAGCTGCGACCCGGTCGCCGGTTTAGTTGAAGTGCCGTGCATTAAGAGAAATACAGCCGGTGTAGTTATTGCAATATCTTCAGCAGAAATGTCTTTAGCCGGAGTCAAAAGCCGCATACCGGTTGATGAAGTAATCGACACTATGGGTAAGATAGGCCGCGCGATGCCGCCCGCTCTCAGAGAAACTGCTTTGGGAGGGCTCGCTCAGACAGAGACCGGTTTGGAAATGGCCAGACAGTTAGAGGAAACAGGTCATACCGATTTGTAAGCAATGTCAGTCGGCGCAGATTTCCATAATGCGCTCTCCACCGAGGCTTAAGCGCCTTCAACTAAAAATCAAGGATGACAGATGCATTCCAAAAACTCATCTTTCTTGATAGGTTTGAGCTTATTTTATTTATTTTCCACAGACAGGATATTCTATGCTTCCCAGCGGTACGGCACTACAGGAAAATCGGAGAGATATCTCTAAGGCGTAATATTAAAAGTAAGGTAACTATTGTTAAATAAATATACCAATTGAAGATATAATAGATTAAGATATAGCAGACAAAAAATAGTGAACAAGCGCCGATAAGAAAGGAAGTTTGTAAGTATGTGGTGGATTATACCTTTAGTCGCAGTCGTTTTGCTCGTATTGTGGATTATTTCAGCTTATAACAAATTAGTATCTGCACGAGAATTCGTAAGGAATTCGATGGGCAATATTTCTGCCCAAATTGAATCTAGATGGGATGCTGTTAGGAGCCTGATCGATGCAGCAAAAAAATATTCATCCCATGAAGCCGAGACCTTGTCGAATATTACAGCAATGAGAGAAAAAGTAGACAGGACATCTGAACCTGCGGACGTTGAAAAAGACGACAATCTCTTTGAACGAGCGTTAAGGCAAATTGATGTAGTTGTTGAAAATTATCCGAATTTAAAAGCTGACGGTGTATATATTCAAGCAATGGCAGGCATTGATAAGTACGAAAATAACGTGCGTCAGGCACGTATGGTTTATAATGACACTGTCACTAAACTGAACAGATTAGTTCAACAATTTCCTTCTTCAATTGCTGCAAGAATATTTGGCTTCAGTCAGGAAGTTTATTTTGAAAGCTCCGACGCAAAAGCAGATATGCCGCAATGGTGAAATCAAGGAGAAAAAGACTGAAACAAATTGGATGGATTCTATTGCTATCCATTCTTTGGTTTGCGTTTTTTTCACCGACAATTGTTCTGGCGCAAAATGAAATTGAATCCATTCAGATTAAGGCAATAATTCAAGAAAATGGATCAGTTGTCATCAGAGATCATCGCATCTTTTATGCGGAGGAGGGCACAGAACATTATATTTCTTTGGGTAATTTAGGTGATTCTGAA
>DASRVY010000048.1:0-5113 GCA_035654855.1 Bacillota bacterium
AACAGCTATTACGACTGTTTTTCGCTGCCACAGGGTGCCTTTAGTGAATAAAATAATATTTTCCGGAACATTTGATCCGTTTACCAACGGACATCTTGACGTTGCGCTGCGTGCAGCAAAACTTTGCTCCGAGTTGGTTATTTTAGTTCTGGAGAATAAGGAAAAAGATACACTTTTTACAATTGATGAGCGGGAAAAAATGATCCGCGATGTAATTGCTGATCAGAAGAAAATTCGTGTAGACAGCTGGTCAGGTCTATTGGTGGATTATTGTGAAGAGAATGATATCAAAACAATTATTCGTGGATTGAGAAACGAATTAGACTATAACTACGAGAGCGTTATGGCGTTGACGAATACTAGATTGCTTCCCGGCTGCGAGACAATTTTTGTTATTACGTCTCCGGAATTTTCATATATCAGTTCTTCCGCAGTCAGGACAATTGCCGCCTACGGAGGCAATGTTGACAAGATGGTACCGCCGACAATTGCTGCAGAGATTAAGCGTAAATTCGCTTAACTATAGAACATCTACAATATTTAAAATATGATCTTGTTTCCTTGCAGATATTGCTAAAAACGGAGGAAAAAAAATGAATCCAGATGAAAATCATATGCAACAAGAAGAAATCAGACCGCGTCGCGCCGCTGCGCCCCGAGCCGGTGAACAAAGTGTGGATACTTTGCTTAATAGAATGGAAGCTACTCTTACTCACGCCAAGATAATGCCATTGAGCGATAAATGTTTGGTTGATAAGGAAGAAATGCTGTTCTTGGTGCGCATGGTAAGAGAGGGCCTGCCTGATGAACTTAGGCAGGCAAAGTGGCTGCTGGACCAGAATCGACAGATGATTGCTGAAGCCAGAAAAGAAGCAGACAGCATAATGCGTGATGCTCAGGCTCAAATGGCACGCATGATTGACGAACATGAGATTACTATTAAAGCCAGGGAAGAAGCTACTGTTTTGATCGAAGATGCGACCAGACAAAGCACAGACATCAGAAATAGCGCAATTAAGTACACACACGACATTTTGACAGACTTACAAGATCAGTTGACGCAGATTCAATCTTTTGTTGCAAAAAACAAGGAAGAGCTTGAATAAAAATGTCTAAGAGAACTACAGGGCTGATTATCTTGACGGTAATCTGCCTTCTGCTAATTACATCATGCAGTGACTTGGAGATAATTGATGTAGGCTGGAGCGATCAGGATTCTGTACAAGAGACTACAGAGAGTCTTTCCCGGGAAGACCAGATAGATCATATTCTTAGGCTTGTTTCCAATCGGGAGAATAGTTTGCTGAAGAATTATATAACCGCCGAATCCTTTAATCGTTATGGTGACGATCAAATCATCACCCGTCAGCAAGAGGTGGACAAGAGACTGGGAGTCCGGCAGATAGATTTACGAGACATTTCTCTTCTGGATATTTTATCGGACAAGAATATTGAAGTCTACGAGATGGTAATGAGTCTTGTTACAGACTATGGTCCCATCGAGCGTCCTCTTACCTTAACCTTCATACTAAATGAAAAACTTGATCGCTGGGAGCTGGAATGGACTCCGGCTGCGATCTTTCCCGGCTTGACTGCCAACAACGATATTGTTGTGGAAATATTACAAGCTCCCCGAGGAACGATCTATGATCGCAGCGGCAGGGAGTTGGCAGTTGACGGTCTCAAACAACAGGTAGGCGCTGTTTCAGGTGTGTACGATATGTCAAAACATGCTGATGTGGCTGTTTTACTGGATATGACAAAAGAAGAAGTTGAAAGAAAGATGAGTCAATCCTGGATAAGGGACAATATGTTTGTGCCTTTACAGATCGCGAGCTCATATGCTCCGGATCAGATAGCTCATTTTTCAGAATACGGCTTGTCTGTGCGTACAATTCAATCCAGACTCTATCCTTATGACGACGCCTTTGCTCACCTGATAGGTTATGTCGCAGATGTTACTTTTGAGGGTGACGATGATCCAAAGCATGAGACTTATCGTTCTGGAGATGTTGAAGGTAAAAGAGGATTGGAAGCTCATTTTGAGGAAGAATTGCGGCCTGAAAGAGGAGTGAGAGTGAGCCTTACCGGCGGGAACAATGAAGTTCTGTTTGAACGTCTCGCCACAGCAGGAAAAGACTACTACCTTACTGTAGATGCAGAGCTGCAGCGAAAGATATTCGAAACAGTTAAAGAATATACTGCTTCAACAACTGCGATAGACCCAATAAGCGGAGATATTCTTGCCTTGGTCAGCACCCCGTCTTTCAGTCCTAATTCAATGTCAGCCGGTATCAGTAATCATGAATACCAGGCGCTTGTCAATGATTCACGTCTTCCTTTACTTAACAGATTCCAGTTAAGATATCCTCCGGGGTCAACATTTAAAATAGCTACTTCCATTGCAGCTTTTAACAGTGGAGTTCTTTCAGAATCTACCACCAAAACTATCACTGGCAGTAACTGGCAGCATAATTCATCGTGGGGCGGGTATTATGTGTCCAGAATTGTAGTGAAAAATGAGCCACAGGATCTTATAAGTGCCATTTCTATCTCTGACAATATCTTTTTCGCTCAACTTGTTACTGACATGGGAGTTGATATATTTTACGATGAGCTGCTGAATTTAGGATTAAATGAAAATGTGCCTTCTGAATATCCTTTTTATAGATCGCAGATAACTAACAGCGGTGAACCGGGAACTGAGATTATGATGGCGGACACGGCCTATGGCCAAGGTCAGCTGCAAATTACGCAAGTGCATCTGGCAGCGATTTATGCTTCCTTGGTCAATGGCGGCAATATATATGAGCCGCATGTTCTAAAAGGGCATGAAGGGACGGTCTGGAAAGAGAATATCTGTAATTCTGAAAATTCACGTTTGTTAAGAAAAGCAATGCGAAATAGTGTCACGACGACCCATGTGAATACGGTTAACCGTAACTATGCCAATTTTGCCGGTAAGTCCGGGACTGTACAGCGTGGCTGGGACGAAGAGCTTGAAGAACAGGTGATTGATACCTGGTTCATTGGTTTTGACAATGATAATCCAACAATGATACTGGCAACTCAACTGCAGGATATGCATAAACGAGAAGATAATGCATCAGCATTTTCTCTTTGGGGAGAAATAATGGACCATATATATGAGAACGGTGCTTACCAGGTTCCATAAAAATTTAGGAGCACTATCCCGAATAAGCAGGAGTCATAATGACAAGCAGTGTGGCAATGGCAGGGAAGAAGATCGAAGACAAATACAGGCTGATCCTGCAGTCATTTTTTTATGTTCTTGTCTCTGCCTGGCTGCTAACAAGTGTTTTATACAATCTGGTCCTGAATCACAGCGAATCTCAGATATTGTCTCTGGATTTTGTCAGATCAATATCTCCTTTATACTATGTTGCCGGCTTGGTAGCATCCTTGCTGCTTACAGCGGGAATTTTTCTAATCGCTTCCGAGGCAAAGACGAGACTTTACTTATCTAAACTGATATTGCTGTTTTCCTTGTGGCTTTTTCTTATCCATCTCTGGTACATTGTCTACTTTATCGATCAGATACCATCCTCAATTGCGCCATCTATAGGATTAGTAATCCTATCTATTACTGTGCTTGTATCAACCGGATATTATCTGCTTGAGGTACGAGAGAGAAAAGTATTATATTATTTATCCTGGTTTCTCTATGTAATAGGAATACTGTTCTTGCTGCTGGTTTTGATAGATGGTTTAATGTTGTTTTCTTTAGCCTCAATAGGACCGGATACAGATTTGATCACAAAGGTCATTTTAAGCGTAGTTTTAGCTGTTCAGGGAGCTCTGGCAGGTGTAATTGTCGCTCATCTTTTTCCTGATGTCAGCGTAATCAACAGACCTTTTAAAACGAAAATTAACAGTAACAGGGTGTTTGTTTTTATTACTATAGCATTCATCCTGCATATCTTCTTGTTTGGCTATCTGATGTTTGTCAGAACCTATACTTTGGAGACATTCACTTATGATTTGGGAATATTTGCTCAAATGTTTCACAATATGGCAGAGACAGGGCTGCCGACAACAACATTGGAACGCAGCTGGGAAATGAGCCATTTTTCGGTGCATGTTTCACCAATCTATTATTTAATGCTGCCGCTGTACTATATAAGCAGAAGTGCCATAGCGCTGCAATTGGCCCAAATTGTTATCGTTGCCTCGGGGGTTTTGCCCCTTATACTTATTACCGGACTTTTTGACTGGCCGCAGCGCAGAGCGGGCATATTCTCTTTACTCTATCTGACATATCCCGCAATTATTGGCAGCAGTATGTTTGATCTGCACGAAAACTGTTTTCTGGCGCCACTGTTATTGTGGTTACTATATTTTGTCCTCAAGAAGCATACGGCGGGAACTTTTTTATTCACAGTGCTCGTGCTGTCGGTTAAGGAGGATGCCGCTTTATATATTGTTTTCGTAGCATTATGGATGCTATTATCCTGCCGTACTAACAAAAAACATGGCGCGGTAATGTTATCGATTGCTCTGGCGTGGTTTGCCTTGGCCTTGTATTGGCTCAATACCCGGGGAGTTGGCTCGATGGAGCTCCATTATTCTAATCTGATGGCCTGGCCGGAATACGGATTGCTAGGAGCCGCTTGGACTTCTTTTTTACATCCGGCTTACACCATATCCAGGATATTTACCGCCGAAAAAATTGTCTATGTTATTACAGTGTTGGCTCCTTTGGCCTTCCTACCGGTGATTAGGCGCCTTCATATTGACTATATTTTGATTTTTCCATGGATCATAATGAATTTAATATCTGACTATCCGTATCAGCATAATATAAATTTCCAATATCATTACGGTCCGGGTGTGCTCCTGATTTTTACGGCCATGCTGGCTTTTGATGGTCTGTTTAAAGGCAATCCCGGCTATAATGTATTGTCTTTGCCCAGACAGGCGCGCCTCCGGCAGCTGAAGTCCGCAAAGCGCGAAGCTGTTCCATTTCAGCGTCAATATGCTTCAAAATCTTATCAGCTGCAATGTATGACAGCGGGGATTATCCTGGTGACTTCACTATACTTTGGAGCAATGATTTTCGCAGAACATTATGTTCCGCTGGATACTGTAAGGG
>DASRVY010000049.1:0-3031 GCA_035654855.1 Bacillota bacterium
CAATGTTAAGGCTGTAGTAACTGTTGAAATGAACACCGGACAGATGATTGATGATGTGCGAATCGCCGTCAATGGCGCCAAGCCTGTTTCTTTTATCGGAAGCGCGGGAGGCATCATACCCACTCCTTATGAAGTGGCTGAGGCAGCAAAAAGGGCGCTGGGGAGGTAAGAATGGCTATTGTATATCAAAAAACAAAGGGACTGACCGACGCTGAACTGCATTATTGTCCCGGCTGCACCCACGGCATTATTCACAAACTGGTGGGCGAAACTTTGGAAGAGCTTGAAGTTTTAGGGAAGACTGTAGGAGTTGCTCCGGTTGGCTGCGCAGTTTTCGCCTACGACTATTTTAACTGTGATATGCAGGAAGCTGCGCATGGGCGCGCTCCGGCAGTTGCGACCGGCATCAAACGAGTTTTGCCTGATCATGTTGTTTTTACCTATCAGGGAGACGGAGATTTGGCAGCCATTGGCACCGCCGAAGTGGTGCACGCTGCCATGCGCGGTGAGAAAATCACTGTCATTTTCGTAAATAACGCGATTTACGGCATGACCGGCGGCCAGATGGCACCTACTACTCTGGTAGGACAGAAAGCCACGACCGCCCCTCTGGGCAGAGATTTGGGGCACTACGGTTCTCCGATACGCATGTCAGAATTGTTGGCAACAATCGACGGAGCTGCCTATATTGAACGAGTTATGGTCACGACACCCGCCAGCATAATGAAGGCAAAAAAATCAATCAAGAAAGCCTTTGAACTGCAAATTGAGGGGCGAGGATTTACCATGATTGAAGTGCTGTCTACCTGTCCGACAAACTGGGGGCTGACGCCGATTGAGTCTCTGGACTGGGTTAAAGAGCACATGCTCCCGGTATTTCCTCTCGGTGTCTACCGCGATGTGACAAAAGAGGAGGGCTAGAGATGTCTTATAACGAAATTGTTATCGCCGGCTTCGGCGGGCAAGGCGTAATGTCAATTGGGACAACAATGGCTGAAGCAGCGATGTCCGAAGGACTAAACGTCAGCTGGCTGCCTTCATACGGACCGGAAATGAGAGGCGGCACCGCAAACTGCAACGTGGTTATCTCTGACGGGGAAATAATCTCCCCGATCGTACTGGAGCCCAGTGAACTGATTGCTATGAACCTGCCCTCTTTGGACAAATTTGAATCAACTGTTAAACCGGGAGGCCTTATTTTAGTTAATGCGTCAATTATCGACCGCAAAGTCGAGCGTGAGGATGTCAGAGCAGTCTACGTTCCTTCGCAGGAAATCGCAGCGGAACTGGGAAACTTGCGTGTCGCCAATATGGTTATGCTCGGCGCTTTCATTGAAGCCACCAAGCTGCTGAAGTTTGACACCGTAGTCGAAATGCTCCGCAATATTTTCACAGGAAGAAAGGCAAATCTTGTCGAGCTGAATCAAGTCGCGCTGCAGCGGGGCGCTGACTGTGTAAATTTGTGATGTATAACCCGGCCTAGTTCAGCCCGGCTGAATTTTTCAGAATAGAAAGGGACCGACATGAAAATCACCGTGACAAAAAATCAAAAACCAAAGAAAAAACCTGCCGGCGAAAGCAATTTGGGTTTCGGAACAATATTCACTGATCATATGTTTATAATCGAATATGAAGAAGGCCGCGGCTGGCATGACCCTCGCATTGTGCCCTATCAGAATCTCTCTTTGGACCCCGCTTCTCCTGTCTTGCATTACGGTCAGGAAATCTTCGAGGGTGCTAAAGCTTATGCCCTGGACAACGGCGAGGTTGGACTCTTCAGAGCGCGCGACAATGCCCGCAGAATGAACCAAAGCGCAATCCGCACCTGTATGCCCGAACTAGACATAGAGACGCAATATGAAGCCATCTGCCGTCTTGTCGATCTGGACCGCAGCTGGGTCCCTACAAGCGAGGGCACATCTCTTTATCTGCGCCCAACTATGATTGCTGACGGAGCCAGTCTCGGCGCCAACTCCGCTTCCCGGTTTATCTATTATGTTATATGTTCTCCCTCCGGATCCTACTATCCGGAAGGCATCATGCCTATCCGCATTTTGATTGAGACCAATTATGTCCGCGCTGTCAAAGGCGGCATGGGCAGAGCAAAAACCGGCGGGAACTACGCTGCCAGCTTTAAAGCGACCAAAGAGGCCATGGACAGAGGTTACCATCAAGTCCTCTGGCTGGACGGGCGTGAACAGAAATACGTCGAAGAAGTCGGAGCTATGAACATGATGTTCGTGATTGATGACAAGCTGGTAACAGCAGATTTAGGAGATACAATCCTGCCCGGCATTACCCGCGACTCAATCCTGAAATTAGCCCGCGATAAAGGTATGTCCGTCGAAGAACGAAAAATACCTGTCACGGAACTCTTTGAAGCTCACGCACAAGGCAGATTACAAGAAGCATTCGGCACCGGCACGGCAGCGGTTGTCTCGCCTGTCGGAGAGCTGACCTGGCAAGATAAAAGCATCATTATCAACAATAATGAGATCGGTCCTGCAGCGCAGATGTTCTATGATATTTTGACAGGAATTCAAAAACAAAGAATTGAAGACGCTTATGGCTGGGTATCCACTGTTCCCAGATTCGATTAATCAGTTGATTTAACTGCTGAGCTGTCTGCCTTGGCTGCAACGATTAAGTGCAGCGATGCGCTTGCCCTGTGCAAAGCTTTATTGGGCATAATAAACCCTCAACAACCGAGGCCAACTTGTGCACCTCACTCTATTCGTTCAATTATCAGGGGTGTTTTATTTCGGAATAGCATCCCTAGATGAAGATGGCTGCTGCCGCCCGATAAAGACAGCCGCTGCAGCTATCTCATGTGAATTATTCTGCAGATTCATCAGTAGTCTCCGCTGAATTATTTTGCAGATTCATCAGTAGTTTCCGCCGCAGCAGCTTCTTTGGCAATTGCAGACTGCATATCTACTACTGACGCTGACGCTCCGTACATGATTTCATCCGCGGACTGCAAAATATTAGAATTTGCGCAATCGTTCTCATCTGCAAGTACACCCGAAGG
>DASRVY010000050.1:0-1161 GCA_035654855.1 Bacillota bacterium
CACTCCGGCATCGACATCCGCTATTCCAAAGAAGCCTCCGGCATATTCCCCGGCAATAACAGAACGGATTCCCTGTGCAGAAATTCCCGCTTCCTTGGTATCTTTTTCCCCAAGTACAGTTCCGACAAGACTTCCGGCAAAGCCTCCCGCTGCTTTTGCATAGGAAGTGTTACTGCTTCCACCCGAATAAACTCCATTTACGATGATTCCCCAGTCATCCCAGGAAATAACATCTGCATAGCGGATCGTTGCTACGGTCGCATTCATGACTTCTATAAATTCTGCCGGACTATCCAGCAGTTGATTTAATAATTTGCTTAAAAATAATCCTTCACCAGCAGTTGGATCCACTGTTGCTACACTTCCCGGTCTTGAGCTTCCAACAAATCCACCAACATAGCTTCTTCCGTCAACTCGTCTCAGCTTTGTAACCTGACAGTGCGTATCGTTTTCGCCCCAGATCTGTCCACCGATCAGCTTTCCTACATAACCTCCGGCATAACCACAGGCATCCTTGTCATTTATTCCTTCTGACTGGACAATTAATCCACTCTGGTAACCTTCTACCGAAGATTTCTTGATCACCGGCACAAATACGTTAAGTACCTGCAGCATTTGTCCTAATTGCAGATTAAGACCGAGGATATCAACTCCTCCAAGCTTTGCTGCTCCGCCGTTTATCATTTCTCCCGCAAAACCGCCGGCGCATCGAAGCCCTTTAATTGTCTTCGCCTGATAAGCCTGTCCATTTGTAATGGTTCCGGTCTGCATTGATCCAACATAACCGCCAGCTGCTCCGCCATTTGCCAGTTTTATCTCATCCCGATAATTTACTCTTCCTGCTACGACATTGTATCCGTAAGCATACTTTCCTATGATTGCATCCAGTTCAGCCTGATTAGTTACTGTTCCATGCTCAGCAAGATCACTTCCGTAACCACCTTTTTTACCGACAAATTCCACCCATTTGTTCCAGGTTTCATAATCCATCTGGGTAAGTGGTCCATAAACTGCTGTGTCTTCTTCTGTCGGATAGACAACACTGAGAGCTCCCAGGATATTATCTACTTTTACCAGTCCCCACAACAAGGACAGGTTTCCGGTACTTGCCGTATCTGCTGACTCCATGAGTCCTGTGAAGCCACCAGCAATTTCTTCTCC
>DASRVY010000051.1:0-6410 GCA_035654855.1 Bacillota bacterium
TGAAGATGCCGGTCCGGACCCAAACGATGGTTTAGGAGGTTCAATGCCGCCATCGCCAAATCCTGATATTGACAAGAAGAAATTTGTTTATTCTTCTCGGAATCTGGTTATGACCGCTATGCTTTTCGCTATGGCAATAGCACTTGGTCTTTTCGAAAATCTTCTGCCTCCGCTTCCTACACCGGTTCCGTTACGTTACGGGATGTCAAATATTGCTGTTATGTATGCTCTGTTGTTTCTTGGTGCCCCTGCCGCTTTTACAATTGCTGTTCTCAAAAGCGCTTTTGCTGTCATGACTAGAGGCTTGATTGCGGGATTGACAAGCCTGTCCGGCGGGCTTGTCTCAGTTACCTGCATGTATCTGCTAAACCGCTTGAGTGCCGGTAAGGCCAGCATAGTTGCTGTTGGCATGACCGGAGCAGTGACGCACAACTTGGGGCAGTATTTGTTCATTGTGATTATTGATTATCTGAGGCTTCCGGTTTTATCGATCTTACCCTTGCTTTTAGTCACCGGCGTGATTACCGGACTGCTGTCCGCGGTGTTGCTTAAGGCTGCGGAACCGGCTCTTAGGCGCCTTCATAATAAAACCGGAAAAATCTGATACAATAAATTATCTAATCATATCGCGATGGAGTTGAAGTTGAAGAAGTCTTTTTTTGTCAGATCGATGTCTGTATTTCTTTTACTGTTGCTGGCAGTTACCGGGGTCTCTTGTTCAGGCAAGGGTGAAGAGCTGACAAAAGACGGCGGTCTTCGTTTTGAACAAAACTTTATCGGTCCTTTCGACACAGTTACAACTCTGCTGGCATATTGTGATGACGAGGAAAGTTTTCAGCAGCTTGAGGAATTGGTGGGAGAGGACCTGGATCACTGCCACGCTCTGTTTGATTTTTTTGAAAATCATCCCGGTGTTAATAATATTAAGACGATTAATGATGAGGCCGGCAAGAGTGCGGTCAAGGTTGATCCTGTAATAATTGACTTTCTTGAGCAATGCAAATGGGCGGAGGAAATTACGGATGGCAGAGTGAATGTGGCCTTTGGCGCGGTACTTTCCATCTGGCATCGCGCGCGTACAGCGGGAGTGGAAAATCCATCAAAGGCGAGGCTTCCGGCTCAAGAGGAGCTCGAGCAGGCGAATCTGCATACTGATATCGAAAAACTGGAGATCGACAGGGAAGCGGGTACAGTTTATCTCTCCGACCCGCAAATGAGTCTTGATGTGGGTTCAGGCTCTAAGGGCTATGCCTGTGAACTGATAACAGAACACGCCAAGGAAGCCGGGTTTGATTCTTTTGTGATTTCCCTGGGAGGCAATGTCCGTTGTGTAGGGGTGAAGACAGATACAGGGGAGAAGTGGAATATAGGTGTTAAAAACCCGGATATTGAAGCAGAAAATAAGGTCTTGGATATATTATCTGTCTCTGATAAGGCAATTGTTACTTCCGGGGTATATGAGCGCTATTATACTGTAGAAGGAATACGCTATCATCATATTATTCATCCGGACACTTTGATGCCTTCCGAGTTTTTTGACTCTGTGACAATGATTGCTCCTGATGCGAAGCTTGCTGATGCCCTCACTACGGCTCTGCTTAATATGCCCCTGGAGGAAGGACAGGAACTGTTAGCGAAACTGGAAGGCTGTGAAGCACTCTGGATTAAGGATGGTCAACGTTTCATGACAGCAGGATATGATGCTCTGTTGGCCTCAGATTAGAGTAGAATAGAAAATATGAATTGTTCGCCGGCGATTAAACGCCGTGTAGATTGAAGGAGAAATTGATGCCAATTGTATTAACCGGATTGTTAGGAAATTTTGACCTGCGTGGTCTTTTAATAACTGTTTTGGTTCTGACTTTATCTTTATCGCTGCATGAGTTTTCTCATGGCTGGATGGCTCTGAAGATGGGTGACAGCACGGCAGCCGATGCCGGCCGCTTAACTTTAAATCCTTTAAAGCACCTCGACCCCGTCGGTTCAATAGTGTTTCTTGTCACGCAGCGGATCGGCTGGGCTAAGCCTGTGCCTGTCAACCCGGCCCGTTTTGACCGTAAGCGCTCCATGCGCGCCAGCCTTGCCTATGTCAGTATTGCAGGGCCGCTTTCCAATGTGATTTTAGCTTTTTTCAGTTATTTGCTGCTTCTGATAGTGATAACGATCTATCTGCTGATTAACAGCGGCGATGCTTCAGGCTTTACCACTATGAGTATCGCAGGCACTATTCAGGAGTTTCTGGTTTTGATGTTTTATGCGAATTTAACTCTGGCTGTCTTTAATCTGCTGCCCGTTCCGCCTTTGGACGGTTTTAAGGTTCTCGGTGCCGCCTTGCCGCAAAAGATATATTATAAAATACTGGAATATGAGCGCTATATCGGATTGGTTTTTATATTGCTGATTATTTTTGGCCGGGGCTTAATTTCCACGGTTATGGGCTGGATCATAAGCCCCATTGTCTGGCTGATACAGACTCCTTTGGATGCGCTGTTCAATTGGATCTGGGGCCTGATTTTCTGAGATGTTATGACTGTTGCCAACACACAAATCGATATCCGTTCTTTTGACGGTCCTTTCGATCTTCTCTACGAATTGATCGAGAAGAACCGCATGGATATCTATGATATTCAGATTGTGGAAATCACTGATCAATATCTCGCTGCCTTAAGAGAGCTGGAAACTTTAGATATGGATTTAGCCAGTGAGTTTCTGGTCATGGCGGCAACTTTGCTGCAGATTAAATCGAGAAGTCTTTTGCCTGACAAGAAATCTGTGGAGCTGTCTGTTGAAGATCCCAGAGATGAATTAGTCATTAAACTGCTGCGTTACCGGCGTTGTCGGGTGTTGGCGGTTCAGCTCAAAGAATCGTATGAGATATATAGCGATACCGTAATAAGACTCCCTGAAACAGCCGCCGACTTGGGTATTACGCAGGAATATGTCGAAGACAGGCTGGATTATGAAAAATTCCTTGGCGCTGTGCAAAACGTCGACAGCAGAAACCGCAGTAAATACCACGATCTGAGAAAAAGTTTGCGCTATCTACTCAGGCGGGAGAGAGTATCTATCAAGGATAAAGTTAAGGAGATCCTGCGTCAGGTTTGGAAACGTCAAAAGGTTCTTTTTCACGATTTATTTCCTCCGCAAGACACCAGCAAGCTTGAGCAGGTGACCGGTTTTTTAGCTCTGCTGGAGCTGATGCGTCAGAACAGGATTACCGTCTTTCAGACAGTGCCTTACGGGGAAATGTTAATCGAGAAGGGCAGCCGCCTCAGTGAAGAGGATGTTATCAGCGGCATTGAGGTAGATGATGAAGAAGAGATACAGTGATGAAGACGCTTAACTTGCGAGCAAGAGCCTGAATATGGTTTGAATGCGTATGTCCGATGCGACTGCGCCGGGATAATCTTAATTTGACGGTTTACAGCTTGCGCGGCCGGACAAATTGAAATCAAAGAGAGGTTATATGGAAGCTCACGATTTGCGACAAGAAAGTGAATTGATGTCAGCCCTGGAAGCTGTTTTGTTTGCGGCAGGTGATCCTTTGGAACTTGAACTGGCAGCTAGAATTCTCGAGCTGGATATGGAGCGGACATTAATACTGGTTGAGCAGCTGCAAAGAAAATACCAGCGTGACTGCCAATCAGGCCTCATGATCAGGATGATAAACAGCAAAATTCTTCTCTCAACCAAGCCTTCTTTGAAGGAGATGGTAAGCAGATTATATCGTCCTCAGAACAGACCTGCTCTCTCGCAGGCGAGTTATGAAACATTGGCAATTATCGCCTATAATCAACCCTGTACCAGAGCACAGGTGGAGGAAGTCAGAGGAGTGAACAGTGATGGAATTATTACGCGCCTGCTGGAGAGAAATCTCATCCGCGAAGAAGGTATTTTGGATCTTCCCGGTCGACCTGCCGTTTTCTCCGTCACCGACCACTTCCTGATTGAATTCGGACTTAAATCAACCGAAGATCTGCCTGCTGCGGACTTTGTCATGTATAAAACCTTAGACGAACTGGATAAGCAGTTTCAATCTAAAATTGAGGAGAATGAAACGGATAGATGACGCACGCAATTGCCATTGACGGACTTTCCGGCGCCGGGAAAAGCACAGTATCAAAATTTTTGGCGCAGCGTTTGGGCATTCATTATTTGGATACCGGAGCCATGTACCGTTCTTTAGCCTATGCCGCCAAGCAAGACAGGATAGATCTCAGCCGGGAAGATCAGGTAAAAGACTGGCTGCCTGACTGCGGTTTGAAAATCTCGCTCAATAATCATGGGCAGAAGACTTTTATTCATAAAATGGATGTAAGCTCCCTTATTCGCTCACCGGAAATGTCGCGTCTTTCTTCAGAGATTAGCGCTCTGCCTCCTGTACGTCATTATTGTGCTGCAAAACAGCGGGAACTTGCGAATAGAACACCGTTGGTTCTGGATGGCAGAGATATCGGCAGCTTTGTCCTGCCAAATGCCGATTTCAAATTCTATCTGGACGCGACTGCTGAAGAAAGAGCGAAAAGACGTTATCTGCAGATGCAGAATAAGGCAGCTCCCGAAACAGAGCTCCAGAGTTTTGAGCAGGTATTGCGGGAGATCCGAAGCCGTGACTTAAATGACAGCAGTCGGGAATTAGCTCCGGCAGTGGCAGCAGAAGACTCAATTATAATTGACACGACGAAGCTTGATCTCGAACAGGTAATTGAACGGATTATATTCCTCATGCAGGAGAGAGCCGGCAAAGATGAGGATATCCGAAGTTTCTGGCATGATTATTTGGAGAGGGCGCGTGTATTGAACAATGGCAAAAACTAAGCAGGAAAAATATAAACAAAAAAACATAAAATACTATGACACTGTGCGCAAAAGTATTGTCAGAAAACCGATCGCCTATCTTCTCGGCGTCCCGGTGACAATTTTCTACCGCGTGAGCTTCGAAGGGATAGAAAACATTCCGGACAAGCCTTTTTTTCTCATGGCTAACCATCGCAGCATGTTGGACCTTATATCAGTTCAATATAAGCTTCCCCGCTGGGTTCATTGGATAGCGAAGAGATCATTGTTCGAAATTCCTGTTGTAGGCTGGTTTATCCGTCAATTGGGCGCTATACCTCTGGAGAGAGAGCAAAAAGACCCGGCAACCGTGCGCGCGGTTTTAAAACTGGCACGTGAAGGTTATAGCATCGGGATTTTTCCGCAAGGTACCAGAGTGAAGGACCAAGATCTGGATAAAGTCCTGCCGCATGGCAATGCGGCAAACCTGGCTGCTCGCGCCAAACTGCCTATTGTGCCGATGGTATTTGCCGAGCCCTGGAAGATATTTGGTAAGCAAAGAGTGATTATTGGTGAGCCTTTTTACATGCCTGAGCCACAAGACAAGCAAAATCGCAAGGAAGCATATAACCAAATCATGCTTGACATCATGCGCGGTGTTTTTCAGTTGGCTGATATTGACTGGAATCCGGAGTTGGATGTCTGCTCTGAGAATGATGAAAACCGGGAACACTAATAATGAAAGGGCCTCTGAATGCAGATAGAATTAGCTAAACATGCCGGATTTTGTCCCGGAGTGCGGCTCGCAGTTGAGGCAGCCTATCGGGCGGCTGAGGAGAAAAATGCCGAAGCTACCTGGATGCTGGGCGAGATTGTGCACAATCAGTTGGTAGTCGCTGAACTGACAGATAAGGGTCTGCAGCTGGCCAATGATGTAACGGAGATCCCTGCCGGCTCTAAGGTTATCATCCGGGCGCATGGAGTTTCTTTGTCCGTAATTTCAGAGCTGGAGGAGATGGGTTGTGAAATAATTGATCAGACCTGTCCTTTTGTCGTTAATGTCCAATCTCTGGCAGCCAGAGCTAAACGAGAGAATAAGGGTCTTATAATCACCGGCAATCCTGTTCATCCTGAAGTTAAGGGATTGGTCGGACACTATGGTTCTGATCCGATTATTATCAATAGTGTCGAAGAAGCCGAAGAAGTGATTATTCCGGACGGAGAATGGATCTTAGTTTCGCAAACCACTTTTTCCGCAAAACAGTTCTCATTAATATCAAAGATAATCATAAAGAAAATTGCAAAACTGGAAATATTTGATACAATATGTGTTACGGCTGCAAAAAGGCAAGAGGAGGCGTCTGATCTGGCAGCAAGATCTGACCTTGTCCTTGTTCTTGGCAGTTCCACCAGCTCAAACACAATGAAACTGATGGATGTATGCGCCAGCCAGTGCTCCAAAGTGTACCTGATTGAGAATCCTGAACAAATATCTATGCTGTTTACGCGGGATGATCTGGTACACCAAAAAATAGGTATTACTGCCGGGGCGTCCACGCCACAAGGCATGATCAGGGAGGTTATCCACAAGATGAGAGAACAGGAAGGTCTCGTAGCTCAGGAAGAGAAGGAGA
>DASRVY010000052.1:0-1481 GCA_035654855.1 Bacillota bacterium
ACGCAGATCATGGAACGGTCGCGCTGCGGCGAAGCGCAGATTTCACAGGGATCGGTCTCTGTCAAATCACAACAAATAGGACACAAATGTATTTGCTCCCTGGCATTTTTGATCGCATCAGCTAATTCCAGGGCAAAAGAATCTTCCTGTGCGAGGATATAATAAGCAAGCCTGTAAGAACCCTTTCTGCCGATTCCGGGCAGCTTGCCCAGCGCTGTAATCAGGCGGTCAATAGCAGGCGAAAAATGTCTGGCCATCGTTTATAATCCCGGAAAGCCCAAGCCGCTGCCGCCGGTTACTTTGGCCATTCTGGCTTCAATCTTGCTGTCGAGATCGCGCATTGCCTCGTTAATTGCGGCCACAACCAAATCCTGCAGCATTTCTGCATCGTCCGGATCGATAACCTCCTGAGCCAGCTCCAATGAGATAACTTGATGGTCGCTGCCAACAGTAACTTTGACAAAACCGCCGCCGACAGAAGCTTCTCCGGTCATGTCTTTGGTTTCTTCCTGAGCAATTTCAAGTTCTCGCTGCATACGCTGCGCCTGCTGCATAAGCTGATTCATATTACCGCCGCCAAAGCCTTTTCCCGGCGGCATTCCTTTTCTCGCCATCTATTATTCCTCCACTTCTAAGGGCACATCTGTGTCCTGACAAACCTTACGGATACGACTGAGCCATTCAGGTTCAGCAGTAGCGCCGCTATTGTTTGCTGCATCTTTGTTTTGTCTGATTATTACTTTGACGGGCTGCTGCATCTCCTGCGAGACGAGCCGGCATAGCAATCTGGTCGCGTCCGGCATGCTGCAGCGTTCGTATTGTGAATTCATACTGCTGTCAAAGTCAAGGTACCAGTCCGTACCATCATAACTGACACGCGAAGAGCGCGCCATGATTAATATATCTATATTCCCCAACTCATTTAGCTCGTTTAAGACATTTGTCCAATGAGTAATCAGTTGTTCATGGTTCAATACTGCGCTCGATTCAAGCTCGCCGGCCATGTCTTCACTGCGGTCAGATTCTGACTTTGCGGGGGCTCCGCCCGAAGCCGGCATCGGCTCGGCTGATATATTTTCACTGTGGTCAGATTCTGATTTTTCGGGTGCTTCGTCTAAAGCCGGTATTTGCTCGGCTGATATATTTTCGCTGTGGTCAGATTCTGATTTTTCGGGTGCTTCTTCTGAAGCCGGCATCGGCTCGGCTGATATATTTTCGCTGTGGTCAGATTCTGACTTATCGAGGGCTTCTTCTGAAGCCTGCATCGGCTCGGAGCTTGCTGACCCTTCAACAATTTCCTCAGTCGTTGGCAATTTACTCTCGGCAGCGCTTTTTACCGCGCCGGCTGCATTACCGGTGTGTAATTTTGCAATAACTGAATCCGGAACATCGCCCAAAAGTCTTATCAAACCAATTTCCAGACTGGTGCGCAGATCCGGTGTCCAGCGCAGCTCGCTCAGCAGTGAGGATAAGCCCTGAAT
>DASRVY010000053.1:0-2463 GCA_035654855.1 Bacillota bacterium
GCCATTATTTGCGGCAAAAGATTAAGCAATTCCTCTAACTCCCCAAGTTCATTATTGACCGCTATTCTGATTGCCTGGAAGCTTCTTCTGGCGGGGTGTTGGCGCTCTCTCCTTGATGAAGCAGGCATATTTCTTATAACGATGTCAGCCAATTGTCCTGTTGTCTGAATCTCACGTTCATCTCTTGCAGATATAATCGCTTTGGAGATACGGTCGGCATACCTCTCTTCGCCGTACTCGCGCAGGACTCTGCTCAGCTCCTCCTGTGAGACTCCTTTCAGCCATCTCAAAGCTGTTAAATCAGATTTTGCATCCATTCTCATATCCAGAGGACCATCGAGATGGTAAGAAAAGCCTCGCTCTGATTTATCCAACTGCGCTGAAGATACTCCCAAATCTACCAGCACCCCATCAACTGTTTGTATCCCCCTCTCCTGCAACAAATCTTTCAAAGATGAGAAATTTGCGTGCACTATCTCCCAAGCGGCGGGGGAGGAGCGCCTTTCTAGTTTCAATCTTGCTGCGGCAACAGCTTCCTGATCGCGATCCAGTGCGATTAAACGTCCTTTTTGGGTCAAATTTTCAAGTATTAGTGCACTGTGACCACCGCCGCCTGCGGTACAATCGATGTAAATCCCTTCAGGATCGATTTTCAATGCCTCAATCACTTCTTGAGCCAAAACCGGAATATGTGAATAATTAGAGTCCTTTGACATCGAACTTGCTCAAATCCAGACCTGCGATGGGATCTTCATGGGCTTTTTGTTTTTGATAGAATTCCTCAGAGCAAATCTCAACTTTGTCAATCATGTCAATGAAACAGATTTCATCGCCAGGCTCAACACCGATTAATTCCCACAAATTTGAACTTACAGAAATTCTTCCTTGACTGTCTATTTCGCCGCTGACTGCTTCACCAATAATAAATCTTTGAAATCTGCGAACATCTGGATCCGTGCCGGATAATTGAAGCAATTGTGATCTTACTGAGCTAAATTGCTCATCTGTATACAATGTCAAATAACCCGGATCGAGGTTCCCAGTAACATGAAGGGTACCCTTAAGGTTCTCACGCAAGCGGGCAGGTACAATAACACGACCCTTTTTATCTATTGTATGGGTGTACCTTGCCACGGAATCCTCCTCGTATTTTTAGTCAAAGTAGGTGGTTATCGGGGCTATTCCTCCACATTCAATATCAAACATACCACTTTGCTCCACCTTTCTGACCATTTTAACCTCTATCAATGTAAAATGCAAATAAAAATGAAAAGAAAAAGAACATTAAAATTTGTTCAGCAGGAAAGAAAGAGGCACAAAAATCAGTAAGTATGCCCTGATTTTCATAAACCCGAATTCTATGTCAGTTTGAGGATAAAAGCGTTATAGATTCTCCGGCGCAGAAAACCGGAAAGAATAATTTATGAGCCCTCAGGTCATTCGGAAATAATAGGAGTTACGCGAACAGCAATGTCACCATACTACAGTAGTATGTTTTCGGCCTGCAGTTTGTTATCGGCCTGCCTGTAAAACTCTCATCCTCTGGTTCATGGAAATATTCAGAATGAAACCCAAAGATATAAAATTTGACACCATGGCAGAGCCGCCATGGCTGATAAAGGGTAAAGGTATTCCGGTAATAGGCAATAACCCCACTGTCATACCCATATTCTCGATATAATGTATCGCCATGATTGATATCAGCCCGGTCATTATGTAGCCTTGCGCAGGATCCTCTCTTACAGCCGCGAAAGATACGAACAGAGTTCGGGTAATGAAGATAATAACCAACGCGATTAGAGCTATAACGCCGATCAGTCCCATGTATTCCGCAATAGCTGAAAATATAAAATCTGATTCCTTCACAGGCACATTTATCGGATTGTCCGGATTTCCGGTAATACCGCCGGATGATACAGCTGACAAAGATTGAGAAATATGATAACTTGCTTTCTTATCATGTCCCGGAAATAAAAATGTCAGAATTCGGTTCTGTCCAACTGTGGACAGCCCGTAGTTCCAAATCAAAGGCAATGCTATTATTGCTGCACTGGCAACCATAAGAATGTAGCGCCATTTGATCCCCCAGACAAAAATCATGCAAGCAATCATAAAAACAATTGTCATAGATGTGCCAAAATCCGGTTCCGTCATGATCAAGATAAGCGGTATGCCTACAGCTAGAGCTAAACGAATACTGCCTTGAAGATAGCTCCTCTTCCCATTCTTGATCTCAGCCAAAGTATTGCCAAAAATTACTGCGATTCCAATTTTGGCAAGTTCAGATGGCTGGAAAGAACCTATGATCGGTAAATTAACCCAACTGTCAGCGCCGGTAAGAGAGCGCAAAGAATACCCGTCTATCTTCACATAGATCAGCAATAATACCGCGACAATATATATTCCGGTACCGAACAGGCGCAAAGTTGGCGGTTCCATCAAACAAATACCCATTGCCAAGGC
>DASRVY010000054.1:0-1809 GCA_035654855.1 Bacillota bacterium
ACAAGACAACACTTTACGGCGATGAATAAAAAAAGACGTAAAATATGTATATAATCATGTACTGCTATACGTGTGGATTTAAATCAACTGTTTGACTTGTAATGGGGGGAATGTGAAATGATTTTCTGACACTTATTTTTAACATAATTTACGTTTACTTTTACTTATATCTATATATTCTTATTTAACAATACTTTAGACCTGTTTTCAGAAGTTTACTTTCGTTCTACTTAGCTAATAGCGTGGATGCTCTCGGTTCTTGCATAATGCTATCAAGTATTAGTCAATTGTTTGTTATTATGGCACTTACGCGATTATTTGAAATTGTTCCCGTTTCGTTCTCGGTGCTGAAAAATGGTCAAAAAAGAGTCAAAAAGGGTCAAAAATGGTCAAAAAACCGACCCTTGACGTTTATCAATATACGTATTGATTTTGAGATTTAGTCAAACAAATGAAATAATGAAATTATCCCTTTGAATAAATCAGCGTATCTGTATGCGAAGCCGTTAGATATGATGTTTACGAGATGGCAGACAGATGATTAGATGCATTATATTGATACGCTGATACTCATGCACCACAGCGAAGCGAAACGCCAGACTTGATACCCGCTAAGTGCACGGATATTAGGTGCGTTCCAGCTGAGATTCACCGCTGTGTAGCTATCGTTGATCTCGGCTGTGAGAGCTGAAGGCTGGTAAGCGATCTCGTAAAGCGTGATGTTGCCGAGGCTGAGATTGAGTGTATAGTCTCCATTTGCCGCTGAGGTTGTGGTATTTGTGCCATCTATTGTGATGGTTGCACCTGCGATAGGGCTGTTGTTCTCTGTATCTAAGATGTAGCCGGCTAAGGTGCCATCTGCGTTGCTCTTGGTGAGAGCATTGCTAAAGATAGGATCGCTGATTACGCCTGCTGGATAGATGGCTTTGACTGCCCATTTGTAGCTGTTGTCGGCAAGATCGAGCCAAGCTTCATCTACAAACTCAGTTTCGTCAATCGGCTCAGGTGTAAGAAGAGTCCAGCTAAGCTCATCTGCTTCAGAGCCATCACCGAAGCGAGCCGTGATACGCTGATACTCATATAAAAGAAAAGCCCCGTTTCCGGGGCATGTTGGTGTTGTTGTATAAATGTTTTATGCTTCCACCTCTTCAAGCTCTTCCTCAAACCAATCGGAAAAGTCTGAGGCTTCTATCGAGCTGTCGATCAACCACCCGTCGGTGGTTAGATATCTGTCCACGCAGCCGGCAGACATTGGGTCGTCTGCATGTTCTACTTCCACGATAATGGCAGGGGGGTCGCAATTATCAATATTTGCGTCCAGCCCTGTCCGAGAGCATGGAAGCAGATAGGTTGGGAGGGGCTTCAGGTCTTCGGTGAGTGTGTAGGTTTTTTTTGTGTTTTTCATTGGTCTAGCTCCTTACTTATTATGATTCAATAATATAAAAGCCTGCTATCGTGTCAAGTAAAATCTTATTTATTTTGTAAATAGTTAATTGTCTTGTTTCCCAGCCGGTTTTTTATGCTTGCGACGAAGACAGCAGCCGCAGGAATCCACAGCGAAGCATTTAACGACACATGCGAGGCGAGCCGTGTCTTTACACTGAAACAGAAAAAGAATGCGATAGGCAGCCGCTGAGAGCGTCATACTTGCACGGATCACCGCCGAAGATGATGGATGGATTGATAGGCAGCCGACGAAGACAGCAGCTGCAGGAACAGCGAAGCGAAGCGATCTCATCAGCGAAGATGATACCTTTATGATCCAATCGATATGAGAAGCAGAAGCGAGATGCCAAAGCCATCAAGACC
>DASRVY010000055.1:0-1606 GCA_035654855.1 Bacillota bacterium
GAGATTCGAGGCGAACTGGATAAACTGTTTCTCTATTTGGGCTGGAGCGGTACGGACAGGATCGATATGGATTTGGTCGAGCTGGTCTGCCGTCCTGACAATCGCAGCAGTATTTTTGACCTGACAGATGCAATCTCGGCCAATGATGCCCAAAAGGCATTGCGCGTACTGGATACTTTGTTGATTAGAAAAGAACCTGTCCAACTGATACTATTCATGCTCTATCGTCATATCAGGCAATTACTGGCGACAGCTTCTGAGCCTGACAGCCAAAAACTGATATCAGGACTAAATCTCAGACCTTTTGTCGCCCGCAAACTAAAGATGCAGGCGCAGAGGTTTACAACCCACAGACTGGCTGAGATCTATGAGCTGATGTTTCAGACAGATATGCGGATCAAACAAGGTCAAATCAATGATCTTATGGGCTTGGAGCTGCTCCTGGTGGAAGCTGCGGCCGGCTAACATTTTCTGCAAATTTTGATTTTACATTCCCAACCTCCGCAGGAGGAAGAGATTAAGACGTCTAAAAACGATAGAAACTGTTCAATATTTTGACTTTATAAGCTATTCCTGATTAGGAAAGAAAGGATCAGATATGTCCAAAAAACTTACTATGAAAGAACTTCAATTATTGGAGAGACCATATGAAAAATTGGAGCAGCAAGGAGCAAGGAATCTTTCCGATGCGGAGTTAATTGCTATTCAACTGCAAAGCGGTATGGAAGGTGCTACCGCTCTTGAGATTGCTAATCAGCTGCTGGCGGGTTTTGGAGGTTTAAGCGGTATTTATGAAGCGAGTCTGGAGGAAATGTGCCAGATCAAAGGCATAGGACGTGTACGGGCAATCAGGCTGAAAGCCGCCTTTGAGCTTGGCAATCGCCATCTCAGCTCCCGCAGGGAAGAAGTGAGACCAATCTTGCGCAAACCTGAAGATATTGTTCAACTTATGGAACCGGAATTGAGGTATTTGTCGCGCGAAGAATTCCATGTCATTTTATTGGATGTGCGCCTGCGCATGATACGTAAAATAAAGATTTCCCGCGGCGGGCTGGCCGCAGCAGTTGTCTTCCCCCGTGACATCTTTCGTGAAGCTGTCAAGGCTAACGCAGCTTCAATCGCTCTCGTACACAATCATCCCAGCGGCGACGCCGAACCCAGTCCCGCTGACCTTGAGTCGACACGTAAATTGATGGGACTGGGCGAGATGATGGGTATACCGGTAGTAGATCATTTAATCGTTGGCAGCAAGGGATCTGTCAGCATGAGAGAGCGGGGTTTGATCCAGTAGTATCCGCTTTCAGCAAAAGATCGGGTTAAGATGCTGTCTTCAAGACATCCCTTTCAAGAAGTGATACAATTTACTCTACCGGTTTGGAAGTAAGTAGTGATCATTGATGCATAGAAGTAAGGGACCTCGCATAATTGTCGTAATTATTTTGGCCATTGTAATTTTGGCTGTGCTAATGCTGTCAACAATTCCGGACTCCAGCCCTATACCTCTAATAACGACCCCAATCTCAAAAATCGTTAATCCGGTCTATCGCAGTTTGCGCTCCGTTACGGATTCTATTAAAGGTTGGTTTGACTCTTTGAAAAACAGTGA
>DASRVY010000056.1:0-14605 GCA_035654855.1 Bacillota bacterium
TAATGTGTAATCAGGGAACCCGACTTAGTCTGACACCGTTTGAAGGGGATCTAACAATAGTAGATTACAATTTTCAGTCAGCTGCAGACATCACGGTTATTGGGATAGTTCGGAATTCTCATCCGATTCTCCTCGGAACAACATTGTTCCGTGCTTACGCGAAAACACACGCTTTATTCATTTGTCACTATACGCTACATTATCCGGACTCAAATTGTCAATGACAGAATCAAAAAAACGGCGCCATAGCCATACTTACAGATTGTGAATGCGGCAATTATGCTTCGCCAATATTATCCGCCATCAAAATTGACGCAATCAAAAAATAATAACTCCTGTGACATAGTCGCCACAGGAGTTTTAGCTTTGGTACACCATCGGGGATTCGAACCCCGGACCCACTGATTAAGAGTCAGTTGCTCTACCGACTGAGCTAATGGTGCATAAGCAAAAATCATTATAGATTCTCGCCGGATACTTGTCAAAGTTTATAAAAAAACAGACGTTCAATTTTATATTTACACTCGATGAAAGTGCCTGCAGCTGCCCTCTTCTTGACGACTGTTACAAACTCACATTGAGCAATTGACTTTTTAAACCCGGGAGCTTATTATGCAATAACAAATGCGATGACGGAACGAGTAACCGGCAAGTTGGCTGCAAAGAGAGAGATTGTCCTGGCTGAGAGCATCTCCATCCGCCCCGGTGAAAACCACTCCCGAGCAGGATGTGAAATAAGCATTCCCGTGAATCTGCGTCAAGGATAAAATGAGTTAAAACAAAGGTGGAACCGTGCTATGCACCCTTTGTCCTAAGAGTGGACAGAGGGCGTTTTTATTTGGAAGGAGAAAATAATGAAAATTACCTTAAAAGACGGCAATGTCGTTGAGTACAGTGAGCCGCTGAGAGTTATTGATATCGCTGAGAACATCAGTCCGGGGCTGGCCAGGAATGCTTGTGCCGCCATTGTCAACGGCGAAGAGAAAGATCTGCGCTACGTGATCGAGGAGGACGCTGCTTTGGAGATCGTGCCTTTTGGGACTAAGGAGGGCAATCATGCCTTCCGTCATTCCTCAGCTCACCTGATGGCACAGGCTGTCCAGCATCTCTACCCGGGGGCAAAATTTGCCATCGGACCGGCAATTGATGACGGTTTTTACTATGACATTGAATTTGAGGAACCCATCAGTCAGGATGACATCCCTAAGATTGAAGAGGAAATGAAGCGCATCGTCAAAGAAGATATCCCAATTGAACGCTACATTCTCTCACGGGAAGAAGCTCTCAAATGGGCACATGATGAAGGTGAAAGCTATAAGGTTGAACTCATTTCTGATCTGCCGGAAGATGCAATCATCAGCTTCTACCGTCAGGGTGATTTCACTGATCTGTGTGCGGGACCGCATCTCATGTCAACCGGAGCTATTAAGGCCTTCAAACTGACCTCTTTGGCGGGAGCATACTGGCGCGGAGACGAAAAAAATAAGATGCTGACCCGTATTTACGGTGTCTCCTTCCCAAAGAGGAAGGACCTCGATGAGTATATTGAACTCCTTGAAGAGGCCAAGAAAAGAGACCACAGAAAGCTTGGCCGCGAGATGGAACTATTCACTTTTATGGATGAAGGTCCCGGCTTTGCTTTTTTCCTGCCCAAAGGCATGATTCTGAAGAATACTCTGATGGACTATTGGCACAAAGTGCATGACCGCTATAACTACAAGGAAATCTCAACGCCTATTATGCTGACTCAGACTTTGTGGGAGACCTCCGGTCATTGGGATCATTATAGAGAAAATATCTATACCTCCGTCATCGATGACCAGGCCTATGCGATAAAACCGATGAACTGCCCCGGCGCCATGCTGGTCTACGGATCAAGGCAGCATTCTTATCGTGAGCTTCCCCTCAGGGTAGCTGAAGTCGGTCTTGTGCACCGTCATGAAATGTCCGGTGTTTTGCATGGTCTGATGCGGGTGCGCGCCTTTAATCAGGATGATGCACATATCTTTATAACTCTGGACCAGATTAAAGATGAGGTTGAAAACGTGATCAATCTCATTGATGAGGTATATAAACATTTTGACTTCAAATATCATGTTGAACTGTCGACTCGGCCTGAGGATTCTATGGGCACAGATGAAGAATGGGACGCAGCTATCTCCGGCTTGAAAGAGGTGCTGGAAAAAATGGGCCTGCCTTATGAGATCAATGAGGGAGACGGCGCTTTCTACGGACCTAAGATTGACTTCCATCTGGAGGACTCAATCGGCAGAACCTGGCAATGCGGAACAATTCAGCTGGATTTTCAGATGCCGCGCCGCTTCAATCTGGAATATATCGGGGCAGACGGCGAGCGCCATATGCCCATTGTCATCCATCGCGTAGCCTATGGCTCAATTGAGCGCTTTATCGGCATCTTGATCGAGCACTATGCGGGGAAATTCCCTTTCTGGCTGGCTCCGGTACAAGTCAAGGTTTTGCCGGTATCTCGCAATACTGAAGACTATGCCCGGGAAGTTATGGCCATCTTGCGGAGCAAAGGGATTCGCGCGGAACTTGATGACCGCGATGAAAAAATCGGCTTCAAGGTCCGCAGCGCGCAAATAGAGAAGGTGCCTTACAGTCTCATTCTGGGACAAAGAGAGGCTGATGACCGCACTGTATCTATCCGCGTTCTGGACGAGGGCGAAGCGGGCATAAAGAATTTGGACGAATTTGTCGAGGAGATCACCAGCCAGGCATAATTTTTTGCGAATAGCATAAACCGGAAGATAAAAGATTTTGTTTAATTAAAGATCCCCCGAGTTTTTAAAACTTGGGGGATTTTTTGTTGAAAATGTCAGATTTTCGGCCTCTGGCCTCTCTTACACAAGAGAAGGCGAAGCCTGATTCACATTTTGCGCTACAGAGAGAATTCCTGCTTGCACTTGCCAAAGCATTCAAGCGCGTAATCGAGATCCTCTTTGCTGTGAGCTGCGGATATCTGTGTGCGAATGCGCGCTTTGCCCTCCGGCACGACCGGGAATTTGAAAGCAATCACATATACACCCAGGTCAAGCATGTAGTCCGCAACCTTAATCGCCTTCACCGCATCATAAACCATGATCGGCACAATCGCATGGCTGCCGGGAATAATATCCAAGCCCAGTTTCATCGCCCCGGCACGGAAATACTTAGCATTGGCCTCGGTTTTGTCACGCAGAGAAGTGTCCTTCTCCAGCATTTCCAGCACATAGAGAGCGCCTGCAGTTATGGCCGGAGCCAGTGTATTGGAGAATAGATAGGGCCGGGATTTCTGCCGCAGCCAATCGACTATCTCCTGTCGGGCAGTGGTGAAGCCTCCGGATGCGCCTCCGAGAGCCTTGCCCAGAGTTGACGTCATGATGTCAACTCTTCCTTGCACCCCACAATGCTCAGGTGTGCCGCGGCCTGTCTTGCCTACGAAACCTGAGGCGTGACTGTCATCAACCATGACCAGAGCATCGTATTTATCTGCCAGATCGCAGATAGATTTGAGGTCAGCGATTATGCCGTCCATGGAGAAAACGCCGTCAGTAGCTATCAGCTTAATCCTGGCGCCTTTCTCATCGGCCTCCTGCAGACAACGCTCAAGGTCAGCCATGTCATTGTTCTTATAACGATAGCGCATGGCTTTGCAGAGCCTGATGCCGTCGATAATGCTGGCATGATTGAGCTGGTCTGAAATAATAGCGTCTTCGCCGGAAAGTAAGGTCTCGAACAGGCCGGTATTGGCATCAAAGCAAGATGAATAAAGTATCGTGTCATCGAAGCCGAAGAAGTCTGCCACTTTGCGCTCCAGTTTCTTGTGGAGTTCCTGGGTGCCGCAAATGAAGCGCACTGAGGACAAGCCATAACCCCATTTGTCATAGCTTTGTTTGGCTGCCTCGATCAAACCCGGATTATTGGACAGTCCGAGATAATTATTGGCACACATATTAAGGACGTTCTGTGTCTCTGTTGTATCAATGCGGGCGCCTTGAGGCTTTGTCAGAATTCGCTCCTGTGTATATACCTTCGCATCTTTTAATTTCTGAATCTCTTCTCCGATTAGCTTTAGTCCTGTTTTCATGCTCTAATCCTTCCCCTCTTCATCTCTAATCTCGGGCTGTCGACCAGTCCAATACAACTTTACCGGATTTCCCACTGTTCATAGCTTCAAAGCCTTCCTCAAACTGCCTGAAGTCCAGCCGATGAGTTATAACAGTAGTAAGGTCGAGACCGGACTGAATCATTGCCATCATTTTGTACCAGGTCTCAAACATTTCGCGGCCATAGATGCCCTTTAAGTTTAAGCTGCCCAGAATGACGCGGTTCCAGTCTATGATTGTCTCTGAAGGCAAAAATCCCAGAAGAGAGATCCTGCCGCCGTTGATCATATTGTCAATCATGGCATTGAGCGCGCCGGCGGAGCCTGACATCTCCAATCCGACATCAAAGCCTTCACGCATATCCAGCTCCGGCATGATACCGCGGACAGATTCTTCCGCCAGATCTATTGTGTGAACAGTCGGTTCCACCTTTTTGGCCAGGGCCAGCCGGTACTTATTATAGTCAGTGATAACAATATGCCTGGCTCCGCAATGTCTCACTACGGCCGCAGCCATAATTCCGATTGGACCGGCTCCTGTAATCAATACGTCTTCGCCGACCAGATCATATTGAAGGGCGGTGTGTACAGCATTGCCAAGGGGATCGAAGATCGCAGCAATCTCCTCCGGAATACCGGGCAGCACTTCTACTGCATTGGCGGCCGGCAGAACAAGATATTCGGCAAAAGCTCCCGGTCTCTCTACTCCGACACCTTTGGTATCCTTGCATAGTACTCGCTTCCCTGCCCGGCAATTGCGGCATTTGCCGCAAATGATATGCCCTTCGCCTGAGACGATATCGCCGATCTCAAAATTATCTACCATCGAACCTACTTCGACGATTTCGCCGACATATTCGTGGCCGATATTGATAGGCGGCTTGACATGCTTTTGCGCCCACTCATCCCAATTATAGATGTGGCAATCCGTGCCGCAGATAGCGGTCTTGTGGATCTTTATCTTGACATCGTTGGGACCGGTTTCCGGTATTGAAATGCGCTCCAAGGCAAGACCGGGGGCCGCTTCCTTTTTTACTAATGCATACATGGAATCTGTCATAATTCCCCTCCCTCAATGCTATTCAATGGATAATCATCCAAATTATTCTTCTAAAAATAATTATACAGCAGCCGGGCAGTGTTCGGATTGATTATTTGCGAGACAGACGAGACAGACGAAATTTGGTCGGCCGGTTAACGGCAAAATACTGATAGAAGGCGCGCGCGTAATCTATTCAGAAAATGCTCCACTTCACAGGGGGCTCTTCACTCTCATTGCTGAGAATAATCATTTGCGGAAGGTGATTTATAACCTTTCGCAGCCGTGAAGGCAGATCAAAGTGTTCGCCATTGCGCACAGCGGAAGAGACAAAAAGAGGCATGTTCTCACTGCCGCGAGTAACGGATCGTAGCACCAGCGCCCCGGTAAGATCCGGATCGAGCTCAATCTCTCTGTCTTCTGTAATCTGTGTTGAGAGTGTGGCAGACCTGTCCTTTATCTGGCGATAGAACTTTTGGCGATAGTTTTTGGATTCTTTCAGGTATTCCAGCGCGATATTGAGCGCGGCAAGTTGATCTTTGAGTCCATTTCGCTGCTCCTCAAGCTCATTTTTCTTCCGATACAGATCAGCCAGGTTAACCAATGAAAAGGATTTATCTAGGCTTTCCGTCAAGGTTATGAGACTTTTACGCGTGTGATCCAGCTCTATCTGCAGGCGCATATGAGCGCCCTTTGCATTGGCAAGCGCTTCCGGATTATATCTGCTGGTTGTCACTGAAGGCAGGTTATTGAAACTCTTGTCCCCGTCTAAAACCGAACCATACAGTTTTTCAGTGGCATATTCATATTCTTGCTTAATTTCCTCGTCTGTGCGGCCATCCTTCAGGTCTGCAATGCGGTTCAAGATTTTCGCTGTTTTCGTTTGTACCGGACTGGCATCTGTAATCCTGCTCCTCAGTTCCCGCAAGGCTCTGGCCGCTTCCTGCGGATAATGGATTCTGACATATCTGGACATTGAGTTCACCAGCTCATAGCCGATAAAATTCGTCTCTGTTTCGCTCTTGGATAATTCCTTGATAGTGTCTTCTTCTCTTTGCCTGGCTCTATGGTAACTATCAATCTCTTCTTGCAGACGCCAGGCGGCACTGCTCTTTTCTCTGCTGACGGCGGTATAATGTTCTTGTGCTTTCTCCAGCAATTTGGCCGCTTCCGTCAGCTCCGCTCCCCCTGACCTTCGCCTTCTGATTTTGTATATTGCCGTCAACAAAGTAATGATGAAGGCGATACCCAGCAGTACATAGCCCGCAAGCGCCATATCTGCGAGTGCCAGAAAAATACCCGCCACAGCAGCCAGTGCCGTCAAGATGTAAATTCTGTTAGAACCCGCATCTTTTCTTTTGGTCTCTGCATGCTGTTGTTTCAGCTGATGGAAATTATTATCTTCATTTTGCAGCCATTGCCTGGATTCTTCTTCTCGCTGCTCGGCGTAATCCAGCTCTTCTTTTAAAGATTGGCATATTTGCAGCCTCATCTTAACTTCTTCCACGGCTGAAGCCTGATTTGTACGGAGTTCTTGCATATTTCTGGCTTTGTGATTCCAATCCTCATGCATGTCCTCAAACGAAGTCATCTCGAGAGCGGAGGGAAGATTTTTCTCTTGAGCCACCCGTGCCAGTCTCTCGCCTTCTGACTCGGCTTCATCAAGCTCTTGCCTAAGCAAGATCAAGTTCTCGTATCTGGCCTTGTCTTCCAGAAGTTCCAACTGATCAATTCTGGCTTTGATCTCCTCAATCTTGCTCTCATGGTCCTGAATATTCAGCTTGTGCAGATAAATGTTTTCGATGAGTTCCGCCTGATTCTTATCTGTTGACTGTGTAATCTCAATTTGCGCATTAATTTGTGTTATCCGGTCATCCAAAGAATTGGACTTACCCCTCTCACCATTGTGATCCTGCAGGGAGGCCAGCTCCTGTTCTAAGAGTGTTTGAACCTGATCAGCCATTGTCTGAATCTTTTCCGGCTTGGGCAGGGGAGCTATCCCCAGACAAAACATAAATTCGTCTTGCCCCAGTGAGAACAAATCCCACCCGGGCTGAGAAGTGCAGTTTGCACTAAGGTCTTCACCGCTGCTTTCATTTAGCAGTTTAATTGTGTCGCGCTTTGAATGAGCTGAAGATATTCTCTCCAGCAGATATCTGTCGCCTTTATAAATGAAGCTGATACTGCCTCCCGGAGACCTCATCTGATTAGAATCAGTGGCAGGAGCTGACAGCAGTTGGCTAGACCACTCAGTATTTGACTGTCCGTAAAAAATAAAAACTAGAAAAGACATGATCTGCTCAAAATAACTCGAAGATCCCTGCCACAAAATTGTGGAAGACTCCTTTTGCAGATCCAGCTGAATCTGGGCTAAAGTCCCATAGACTAAAATGTTAATCTCAAGTATCTTCATCTTTTTCCAGCGCGAGGAGTTTTTTTCTGCCCGGAATTTGAAGCTTGCAGAGCACCGCCTCTTTCACCATTATTTACTAAAGTTTCTGCAGCAGCGTCCAAATATGTAATCGCCAGATTCTTTTGTATTTCCTCTCTCGTGGTTTTGATCTTGTTTCTTTGCGTGCCAAATTCCGTTTTGCTATTAGCGGCATCTTCCTTCTCTACAGCACTTCCCTGCAGTTCAAGGCCGGGAAAAATTATTTTTTGTCCTCTTCCGGGAAAAACGCAAAGCCTTCTCTCGTCTTTTATTGCGATATAGAGCAAATCTCTCTTCAGACTATCTTTAATTGCGGCCGGATTCACTTTAGTTGTTCTTTCGCCCCGCAGGCTAATCTGCCAGAGATCATCCGGATGCGCAAAGGCTTGGCGAGCAGACATTTTCCTTTGAATGCCCTTAATTACGTCCGCAGTATCATCTTCTGCAGAACAAAATATTTCGAGACTGATAAACTCGGGGAGAAATAAGGGATATTCGTCCAGCCTAAGCGAGATTCTTTTTTGTTTTTGCATCTGCTTCAGCGTCACCAGGTCAAGATTAGCCCTGCCCCCTTTAAGCAAATCACCTGACAGTTCACCGATTAAAAAGACCTTACTGCCGGGCTCAGAAAAGCTTCGTCCCAGCGGCGCTCCCGCTGTGGCATATGGGACCTCATAATTTTCCTCAATAATGAGCTGGTGATTATGTCCCACGGCAAAGAAATCCGCATTGGAATTACGGATAACATCCAACGGAAGCGCACGAAAAGGTGATTTGTGATCTACAATATCGCCATGCGTTACGACTAATTGAAAAACAGAGTCTCCGTCAGGAGTAAAGCCTGAGAAATAACCGGGTTTAATCGCAGTCTGATGCTCAAAGGCCAGGCCAATAATCACAGTATCGAGTTGGGGAAATTCAAAAACAGTTTTTTCTCTGCTGAAAATATAAGCATTAATCGGCCAAGTCTCCCCCAGCCATGAAGTACCGGGGCAGATCGGATCGTGATTGCCTGGTGCGATAATTACGGGTATATCCAAATCTTCCACCATGTTTATAAAAGGGGTCAGCCATTTGCGGCTCGGCCGTACTTGATCAAACATATCGCCCGTACACAGGACAAAATCAACCTGATTGTCGCGGCAGGCAGTCAGAAGCGCCTGATAAAGATCAGCTTGTTTCGTTTTCATTTTCTGGGCTGTTTCAGCAGGCAGTGATGGCCAAGTCTGTCCAAGATGCCAGTCACCAGTCTGGATAAAGCGAATTTTGCTTTTCCCCATATACACCTCTTTGCGCATCGAACCAGGCCATTGCCGGGATTCGAAATAATTATATCATAATAACCAGTACCGTCTGGTACAGCGCGTGAATTTGGTTTGGCAGAAAATATGAGAAACCAGATAAAATCTCACGAGATGAAAGGAGATCTTACTATGAGAATGAAAGAAGAAGTTCGTCAAGCTTTTAGCACACAAATAAACAGAGAATACTATTCCGCTTTCTTATATCTGCAGATGTCTGACTGGCTCAATCAGAACAACTGGCCGGGCAGTGCCCACTGGATGTATGTACAGTATAAGGAGGAGCTGGCACACGCTCAAGGACTCTTTGAGTATCTGCAGTATAGAGGTGTTGAGGTTAATATCGATACAATCAGCAAACCCGAACAGCAGGAATGGGTGAATGTATTGTCTGTTTTTGAAGGCGCTTTAGCTCACGAACAGCAGATCACAGCTTGGATCAACGAAGTTGTTGATGTCGCGGCTGATGCCGGTGACAAAGCTGCTGTCCTTTTCCTTGACTGGTACGTAATTGAGCAGGTAGAAGAGGAAGCAAATCAAGAAGATAATATCGATAATATCAAGGGCTGCGATGGCATGGTCGGCCCTTTGCGTATGTGGGACAGACGGATGGGTACGAGAGAATTCTCGCCTGACGACATCCCCATGCCAGGCTAAGGTCTTGTAACTGAAAGTCAGCCAAAACAGGTTTAATCCGTTACGCTCCTATCGCAGTTGGAGCCGGCAAAGCCTGTTCGCTCAAATCCTGTCCGCTGCTATACTAATGCTGCCACTAAAGTTCTTTGCCAATAATGATTGTTACACGGTATAGCATCGTTCTTACACCGAATTCCAACGTTCTTGCAGTAAACTATAAAAGCACGAGTTAAATTCTCAGGAGGCCCCCCTCCTGAGAATTTTTTATGGACAAAATCGGTTGGAATTGACCGCCGGTGTCAGCTTCAGGGTGAGCGAGATTAGTGTTAAAATCAGGTCATTAGATTATGCACACCAAAAAGGGAGGAAGAAATGGCACAAAATGAGACGTATGAGCTGGCAGTAAACACGACTAGAGCCCTTGCTATTGAGGCAGTCGAAGAGGCAAAATCGGGACATCCGGGGATGCCGCTGGGAGCTGCGCCAATGGCATTTGAACTCTTTTTCAATCATATGAAGCACAGTCCCCGCAATCCGGAATGGTTTAATCGCGATCGCTTTATCTTGTCTGCAGGACATGGTTCAGCACTGTTATACAGCCTCCTGCATCTCTTTGGCTATAATCTCTCCATTGATGACCTTAAGAGTTTCCGGCAGGTGGGCAGCATTACACCTGGGCATCCGGAATACGGCATAACTCCTGGTGTCGAAGCTACGACAGGTCCGCTGGGACAGGGGCTGGCAGTTGCGGTTGGCATGGCTGCAGCGGAAACTCATCTGGCCGCCAAATATAACCGGCCCGACTTTCCTGTTATTGACCACTACACCTATGCCATCTGCAGCGACGGCGACCTGATGGAAGGTGTCTCCTCAGAAGCGTCATCTTTGGCCGGTCATCTGGGTTTAGGAAAGCTGATCGTACTTTATGATGACAACGGCATAACGATCGACGGCTCAACCGATCTCGCTTTCTCTGAAGATGTGACTATGCGTTATAAGGCTTATGGCTGGGAGGTTTTGTCCGTCAATGAAGGTGACGACACTGAAGCAATTGCCGCTGCTCTGGAACAAGCGAGAAACAACCTTAATCAGCCAACCTTGATCAGAGTATGCACGATTATCGGCAAATACAGTCCGGTGGCGGGTGATTCAAAATCTCACGGCGCTCCTCTGGGAGCGGACTCAGTAAAGTCAACACTGTATGAAATGGGCTTTAATTCTGAGCGTGAACCTTTCGATGTCGCTCCTCTGGTCACTGCTTACATGAAAGAAAAGCAGGCAGAACTGGCAGAGTACGAGCAGGACTGGCAAAGGCTTTGGCAAAGCTGGCAGGAGAAGTATCCCGAGCAAGCATCTGAACTGAAAAACAGTCTGGAGGGAATACTTCCGGCTGATCTGTTCTCTGAGGAGTTTTATTCCTTGAAGAATACTGCTGCCACCAGAGTTCAATCAGGCAAAACTCTAAACTATATTAATCAGAAACTGCCCAATCTCTTAGGCGGTTCCGCTGATCTGGCAGGATCAAATAGTTCTACTTTAGAAGAATCAGGAGAATTTTTGAAAGATTGCCGGCAAGGCAAGAATATTCACTTCGGCGTGAGAGAATTCGCCATGGGATCGATTGCTAACGGCATAGCATTGCACGGCGGCCTGCGCAGTTTCGCCGCGACCTTCTTTATCTTCACAGACTATATGAAAATGGCCATGAGGCTTTCCGCTTTAATGGATATCCCTGTTCTCTATATTCTGACGCACGACAGTATCGGCGTTGGCGAAGACGGGCCTACGCATGAACCCGTTGAGCAATTGGCTGCCCTCCGCGCCATGCCCAATATAAATCTCTTCCGTCCTGCTGACGGCATTGAGACCGCCGCAGGATACCGGCTCTGGCTTGAAAGTCAAAAACCCACAGCTTTAGTCCTGACGCGGCAGAAATTAAACTATGTGCAGAGCGATCCTGAAGGAGCTTTGCGCGGCGCCTACGTCCTGAAGGACACCCCTGATTTTGATCTAATCCTTATAGCCTCCGGCTCCGAAGTGGAAATCGCCCTAAAGGCCTATGACCTGCTGGCAGAAGAAGGCATCAGCGCGCGGGTTGTTTCCATGCCCTGCCAAAACCTCTTTGATGAGCAGGAGAAAGACTACCGCGATCAGGTGCTGCCTCCTTCCTGCAGAAAGAGAGTATCCATTGAGGCAGGGTCTACCTTCGGCTGGCAAAAATACATAGGCCTTGACGGCGCCGCAGTCGGTCTGGACTGCTTTGGCAAATCAGGCAAGGGATCAGATCTCTTTGAGTATTTTGGCCTGACGCCTGAGGCTGTAGCCGAAACCGCCAAAGACCTGCTTAAATAGTATGTGGTTTACCTGAACGGTCTAAGTTCTGCTTGAATAGTCATAGAATTATTCAGACGGCCAAGGAATTTCTGGACTAGCCCAGGAATTATTTAAATAATTAGGATTATTGAGATTAAGTGTTGAAGGCGCTTATCTGGCAGTGTAAAGGTTTGTAGCCATTGACTCTCGGAGAGCAACAATAAAAAATACCGCTTGTCTCAGGTACCCCGCATATGGCCGAAACTAATCGAAGATAGAATTGCAACATTATGGTAAAGACCGCGGTAACAAAGGGGAAAGAGTTTCAAGATAAGGACGATTGAGATGTCGTTCAAAATTCATGCGACAGTCTGCGACAAACCACCTAGACGTCATTGAGATGAAAGGGAGAATTATATGAAACTTGGTATGAGAACACCTAGTCCCCTAAAGTCCATTAAGGCAAGAACTACTGGGGGCGTAAAGCGTGCAGTTAAAAGATCAGTCAATCCAATGTATGGAAAAAAAGGTGTGGGGGTAATAAATAACCCTAAAAGGGCGGTACATAACAAAGTTTATAGCAAAACTACTGTTGGAATAAATGGAAGAACAAAGTCAAATTCAGCAAACAAAGATGTAACGGCTAACCAGGCCGAAAACGTAAATTATATTAAGCTTTGTATCATGCTTGGTGCGGCAATCACAGGGGCAATATTAGTGTATCAAGGAACATGGCTTCTAGGATCCATATTGCTACTTGTTTCTGGCTTAATAAGCGTGGCCGCAAACAACGGAGTTGAAAAATCAGCGGCTCTAATTGTAGGAATAGGGCTAATCGTCACGGTTATTGCTACTTTTTCAGATCAAGGGATATTGAAAAATGCAATTATACTGATTGCGGGCGTTATGCAAATAATATCACTATCAATTTAATTATGGGAGAATTGCATAACTGAAGGTCCATCTTCTTGAACCGGTGTCCAAGAAAATTTTACGGAGCAGTAGCACCTAATAGCGATGGAAGCTACACGATTTTTAAAAATGCTGATTGCTCCACAGAGCAACAAAGGCAAACGTATGAGCAACGAACTAAGACACATTCAGCGCTGCGATTTTAGTAGCGATAAGCACGCTGATGAGCTGGAAATGTCGAACCATGACCAGAGGGGGACAAAATGAAAAAGGCGAACAAGGAGGAGAAAGATGAATCAATCAGAAAAAACGATTAAAGGATATATTCGCGAGTATGAGTTGGAGAATGGAAATCTAATAAGAATGGCTTTGTATGCTTTGGCAATAGCAATAGTTGTTGCCGGCCTTGCCCTGTCATTTGAAGAATCGGAGTATAGCTTAATATCAAGAGAATTTTCTTTTGCTATTTTTGTCGGGTATCTATTTTATGCTGCACTGATTGCACTTGTTGGAAAAGTTGCAGGCTATTTGGTTGACGTCCAAACGTCAAAATTAGAATTGTTGGAGATTCAAACAGAAAAATTATTAGAAGAAGAACAGTCATAAAATAGCAGGTGATTCCATGACACGAGGGAATAATTCAGTACCAATCTGGAACGAAAAGAAAAGCGATGGCGCTTCTGGCCAAAAATTGACGGCGTCCAGCGCAACTTTTATTCTAGTAAAGTTGGAAAGAAGGGTGAAACTGAGTGCTATTTGAAGGCGGAACAAGCTAAAACAAAGATCCGGCCAAGAAAAGACATGAGGATTGGCGAGTTGTGGGAGGAATACCTAGTTTATATTGAAGCGGAGCAAGGCGCGCAATCTACAGTGCTGCATCACGCTAAAAGTTTTGAGGGAAATCACATCCTGCCCAAATGTAAACATAAGAAACTTAGCCAGATGTCAACACTTGATTGGCAGGAAATAATCAACACTGCTAAGCCGGTTAAAAGAAAGTACAAGACGAAAACAATCACCTTGACTCAAACTGAATCCGGCAAACTGTCAGAGAAAACCTTGAAAAATTTAAGAGGTGTTATTGGTGGCTTTATGAAGTGGTGTCGAAGAGGCGATTTGACAACGCTTAATCCTGAGCTGATTATTCCGCGTGGAAGAGAAAAAGTAGCAAAAGATGTCCTGACAACGGAAGAGGCTAATGCTTTAGTCCGGACCAGGATTAGCAACAATCCTATGCTGCACGCTTTCCGGCTTCAAATTGCGCTGGGATTGAGGTCCGGCGAGGTGCTTGCGCTCAAAATGAGTGACATAGACGGTAAAATGATGCACATACAGCGGTCACTTAACGATAAAGGCAAAATAACCGGAGGCAAGAACTTTAAAGCAAACAGGCAAGAGTATTTGTTTCCGTTGGCGTATGAGATCGTACAGGACCAGATCAAGTATAGGAAACAACAAAAGATTGCATCAGACAGAGGCTGGCTGTTTCCACAGGCGGACGGTTCCATAACCAGCCACGCCATATACCGAAGAAAATTGACAGGATATTGTAACGACGTAGGATGTACCCCAATAGCACATATCGCCTCCGGCACAGTTTTATCTCTGTTATGACCGTAAGGGTTGATCTCGATAAAATTAAACTAATTGTCGGCCACTCCGACAGCATGGACACGTTGAGAACATACGACCAAAAATTAGAAGATAATATCCGCCTGACCGGAACGATTATTGGGGAAGCATGGGACGCGGTTCAGAAAGCCTGATACAAACTATGCTATCAAAGTACGCTAAAATGTACGCTATTTGAAAAAGTGAAAACCCTGTAACATAGTAGTTTCAGGGTTTTTCGTTGGAGCCGAAGG
>DASRVY010000057.1:0-1872 GCA_035654855.1 Bacillota bacterium
GCTGGATGAAGCTGAGCGCAGCGAGCGAGACGGAGAGCTTGTGTTAGTGCCATATGATGAAGTAGCTAACTATATCGGCCTGCGTCTTCCTATAGACGTTGGCCAAGAACCTATCTTGGATCCTCTGGAGGAAATGCTTACAAATAGCCGGCGGTATTTCTGGGAATCTCATAGCTTTGAAATGAAGATATCAAAAGAGCTTGATGAATATTTTGAGGCTGACTTAGTGGAGGCCTGGGCATTGGATGAGAAAGTCGTAATTCACATGCTTTACGGAGATGGCGAGAGAGACGAGGATCATGCCTGGTTCTTACTGGAGAAGAATTCATCTTGCGATTGCTATAACTATATAGGCGGCTCAGCCTTTGAGCCTTAAAAACCTAGAGCTGCCGGGTATTTAGCAGTCCGGCTGCGTCAATTCTGACGCAGAGCCCGTATAGAATTCATGCTGTTTATTGTTCTTAATCATTAGAATTGCTTCCTGATTCAAGGCAATTATCGCCTCATCGGCAATGCTGTGTATCTGCTCGTCAGTAGCCCCGAAGATGGTAAACACCAGAGTGTTCTCCTGAATCTTATTTTGCTTTTCATCCAGCCAGCCGCCGCTGGTTTCATCCGCCATATAGCCTTGAACAAAATCAAGACATATTTGGCCAAGTACAGCTCTGGCCTCCTCTACCGTCATAAGCTGTTCGCAGGCATCTTTATCGGTCAGACCAATATAGAGTTTGTATTCATCAGCAGTGTTCTCTTCACCCTCCATGCTGACCGAGTAGAAGTCAATCGCCGAAGAGAAGGCATCCATCTCATTTGTAGTCGCCTTCATATTATCTTCCGTTTGAAAGGCTCGCGCCAGATTGTACAAAGGCACCGTAATCTTCTTTTCCATGCTGTGGAGGACGACGGCGGAAATAAGCATAATCAGGTTCAAGCTGATGCCGGCGGCAATATAGGTCATATTCCACAGACGCATAGTGTCCGCTTCTACCCTGCTGTAGATGCCGACAAAGATCAGCAGCAGGGTGAAAGCAATCAGCATGACAGCAGTAATAAAATAGATAAATATTCTCAAACGAATTGAGGTCTTGAGCATCTCGCTTTCCTTGCTCGCTTCCGGCTGATAAACCGGCAGGAGCAAGACGCCAAGGGCAAGACCAATTGATATGAGAGTCAGAGCAAGCCCCGCATTTGCAGCCGAAAAACCCTGTCCAAAGAAGAGGCCAAATGTGAAAATAACAGCAGGCAGCAGTAAAAGTAAATAGGCCGCCCCTGAAGCTGCTTTACTGCTGAATACTCCCTTAGGCAGCCGCGGCTCAATTTTGCCTTTGGGCAGGAGGATCAGGGCGACGACACCAAAGATAAGACCAAACTCAAAATTATTCAAAAACAACTGGGCGATGCTGTCTCTGGGATTGACCTCAGCAAACATCAGCATGGATAAACTTACTCCCATCGCGGCAGTAAGAGAGCTATACAGCAATATCGCCATGTATTTAACAAGGCTCCTGCTGTCAAAAATTAAGAGATCCTTCTTCAAATGTTTTCTATCCGTGGCATACCAGAGCCTGTGCGGAATATAAGCCATGAAAAAATTAAAAAGACTGCCAAAGAGCATCGACAGATTTAAAGTTTTATAAGAAAACAAATCGGCAAAGAGATTGCCAATAAAGACTCCTATCGCCGCGGGCATGCCAAAATAGATTCCCGCCGCCGGCGGAATAAAAGAGCCGGGACGCACCTCGGTCCCGGGCAGCAGAGCGAAGAGACGGCTCATCGGCACAAGAAAGAGAAAATAGATCAGCCCGACCACCACAGTGATAGAAAGATTCTTTTTTACCCTGCTCTTCATTGCAACTATTCTAACTTATTTTT
>DASRVY010000058.1:0-2964 GCA_035654855.1 Bacillota bacterium
AGCGCATGGACATCTACGACACAATCCTAGACGCACTGGCACAGTACAAGTGGAGGCAAGAGCCATGACGGATAATCAAGCAAAGGCACTAAGATATTTATGTTGCTATCTTGACGCCAAACGTGAGCTTGATTACATGGCAGAACGACTCGAGCAGATCCGAGTCAAGGCGGAAAAGGTCGGCTCGGCTCTGGGTTCGGTCAGTATCCAAAAGTATAAGGGTAAGAATCCGGAGCAAGAGACGGTCCTAATCCAGCTTGCCGAAGCCAGTAAAGGCTACGAAAAACAGGCAGCGGAATCGGTTCAAGTTATGGGCGAGGTTGAGCAGGCGATTACCGAGCTGGTCCCGGACCCGGTCCAGCAAAAGATATTACAATACAAGCACATCCAGGGGTTGACTCATGAGGAGGTGGCGGAAAAATTGAGTTATAGCGATAAACACTCAAAACGACTTTATTATGAAGGACTCGAAGAACTGGGAAGGAAACTATGACGAATATTGAGATATTAGGTTTTGATGTTGCGGAAATAAACAAATACCATATAAAAAGCATATCAGATGTAGTTGCGGATTAGTTTGTGCAAAAATCAAAAAAGATGTCCCGAAATGTCCCGAAATGTCCCGAAATGTCCCGCTCGAATTGTGGTATTATGTAAGCTGTAAAGATGTCAAAAGGACATCACGAAAACTGCCAACTCATAGTATGCCGGTCCGGATAAATCCCGAGCCGGTTTTTTATTGTGTTTTAACCGGCTGGCGGCGGCGTACAAGGAAACTCCTCCTCCTTTTAATCGCCTTCGTGCTAGACCGCTGCCAGCAATTTATTAGGAGAGACTAGGTGATTATTGTCAAGCACGATCTTGCGAGAGACCTGCCAATGCTGGAGGTGCACACACTGGCAGATTTACACATAGGAGACAGGCTCTGCGATACAAGACTTATACAACAACATCTACAAGAGATTGAAAGCAATTCTGCGGCGTATGTCATCGTCAATGGTGACATCATCAACAATGCTACCAAAAGCTCAGTCTCTGACTCCTACTCGGAGATGCTGCCGCCGATGGAACAGCTTGACAGGGCGATCCAGCTCCTGGCACCGATCAGAGACAAGATCCTCTGCATTAATGACGGCAATCACGAGAACAGGACTTACCGGATGGACGGCATCCAGCTAATGCGAATCGTTGCGCAACAGCTTGGCATTGAAGACAGATACTCACCTGAGGGCAGTTTAATCTTTGTCCGGTTTGGCGCTGGGGAAAAGAAGGAACACAGAAATCCAAAGCGGCGCCGAAAGCTCTGTTACACAATCTATGCCACACACGGATCCGGAGGCGGCCGGAAGGTGGGCGGCAAGGCTAATCGATTGTCAGATCTGTCCGGGATTGTGGATGCTGACATTTACGTGCACTCACACACGCACCTGCCGATGGTCTTTAAGGAGGGCTATTTCCGAGTTAATCCAATCAGCAGCAAAGTCTCCAAGGTGGACAAGCTCTTTATCAACACGGCTGCGACACTGGACTATGGCGGCTATGGAGAGTCTGCAGGCTATACTCCGACAAGCAAGGACACGCCAGTCATATACTTAGACGGCGCTAAAAAAAGGATGACAGCGAGACTATGAGTATTAAGAGGAACGAGGTCAGGTGTTATAAGTGCGACAAGCTACTCGGCTATGGCAGTGCTTACGATGTCGAGCTAGAGGTTAAGGCTACTGCTGCCTCTAGCTCAGACAAGGCAGTAAGCTTTGCCGTCAAGTGTCCGAGATGTAAGCGTATCAATAACATCCAGATTAAGACAGCATAGTACAAGCACGCTACATATAGAGAGCTCCTCTGAGAGCCAGTCCCAGCTACTGACGTGGCTAGGATTGGCTCTTTTTTTATTGCTCAGAAACTGGAGGCGGAGATGACACTGGAACGGTTCGCGGAAAAAATCAAGAAAAGAATTCCGGACGCAAAAATAATTCAAGACGGAAACGATTACATTGCCTACTTAGGTGACGGTGTCACGGCTAGGGGTGTCAGATGCCATGACAAGATAACCGTCCACAGGCCAGCCAAGACCAGTCCGGGCGTGTCCAGTATTTATGGCGGCGAGTTCTTTGCGTTCTGGCCTGATGAGGAGGTAGCGGAGGCGGAGGTGTAGTAGATGGCTAAGGACTACGCTAAGAGCTTCTACAATTCTAGGGCATGGCAGGACTGTAGAGCGTCATACATTGCAGACCGAGTCCGAGTCGATGGCGGTATGTGCGAGCACTGCAAGGAGGTACCAGGCTACATCGTGGACCACATCACGGAGCTGACACCTGACAACCTGAGTGATCCATGGATAGCGCTGGGCAAAGATAATCTGCAATTTCTTTGTTTGCCGTGCCACAACTCCAAGACGCTAGGCAGCACGGTCACGCGCGATGGACTTCGCTTTGATGCTGACGGTCAGCTGGTTGAGCGCTGACTATCCTGCCCCCATCTGTCAAGATGTAATGACGTCTTAAAGACCGATGCGCCCCATAAGTTTAACGCACAGGTCATTTTCATATGACCCCCTCCTAAATTTAGCGAAAGAAGGTGAGACTTTGAGCAATGAGACTAAAGATAAGGCAATTAAGAAAGAGATAGCCAGGCTAAACAAGATATTGGCTGACGTTGACGACAAGAAGCGTAAAACTGCTGAAGGCCTCATTGAAGAATCGGCTTTCATGCGCGCTACACTCCAGGAGCTGAAGCACGAGATAGATATTAATGGTCCTATTGATGAAATGTCTCAGGGTGACTACTCAATCTTGAGAGAGCATCCGGCATTGAAGAGTTACAACACTGTAATTCAGCGGTACACAAACATTATAAAGCAGTTATTGGACTTGCTGCCCAAAGACGTCCAGACCGAAGACGTGGACATACTTGAGGAGTTTGTATTGAGCAGAGGTGCGTGATGGAGCATGAACGCGATTGTTG
>DASRVY010000059.1:0-1981 GCA_035654855.1 Bacillota bacterium
GTTGTATGATTGATCAGTTCCCGACCTTTGACACTATTTTCATGGATAGAACGGATGGTACCTGTGAAGGCGTCAGGAGAGAGAAATTCCTGCTTTAACTCATTGGAAGAATAAGCACTGTATACGCTATGGGTCGCTAGAAGAATAATATCTCCCGGTGTGAGAACAAGATGGTTAATACAAGGCTGAAATTGCTCAAGTTCCAGCGGGCCTTTCTGGCCAAGCCAGATGGACGGCAAGCCGTTTTCCGCCAGATTGGGCTTAGTTAAGCGCATCAGTTCGTTTTCACGAAAGAGAAAAGAGGTTGTGCTGCCGATATTTAAAACATAAGCTTCATTGCCGTCAATTAAAAGCAGACAAAGTGAGGTACCTGAAGGCTGACCGGATTTGTTCTTGATCTGTAATTTTATTTTATGGTCAGCTTCTGTCAAAAATGCTCGTGTAAAAGCTTCGAAATCTAAGGTGTTTTCTCTAAAAGCAGCGAGATTGTCTGCCATTTCATGCGCCAGTGATTGTGCAACGCGGCCGGACAGATCTCCGACGGTAGGGCCGCCAAAACCTTCTGTAACAACATACAACTGCGTATAATCAGTAGAGCCGATACTCTTTTCCTCGTGACCGGATATCATATCAGGATAAATTCTCCCTTGGCAGGAAAATGTATCTTCGTTGACCTTGCTGGATGTTCCAGAGTCAGTTAATCCAAACATCAATAATTTGGCCATAAATTAATCGAAACCTTTCTGTCGCTCTTTCAGTTTTGATTCAATTTCGCGCTTCGCCGCCCGTTCTTGCTGACTGCGCCTCTTATCGTGGAGTTGTTTGCCTCTGGCGATTCCAATTTCCAATTTAACCAATCCACGCTTAAAGTAAACTTTTACAGGTATTAAGGTCAATCCTTTTTGCATTATATCAACCTCTAGCCTTCTTATCTCGCTTTTATGCAATAACAATTTTCTTTCCCGCAAAGGATCAACATTAAACCGATTGCCTTGATCATAAGGCGATATATGCATGCCAATCAGGAAAGCTTCATCGTTGCGTATCTGTACCCAGGAATCTGCAAAAGTAAGATTGCTTTGGCGCAGTGCTTTAACCTCGGTTCCGGTTAAGGCGATTCCCGCTTCGACAGTATCCAAGATTTCATACTCATAGAAAGCCCTACGATTTTTGGCAATTATTTTTATTTCTTCATTCAAATTTTGTCACCATTCAAACTATGCTTCCGCAAATAGACAATAAAAACTCGGGTAGGTAAAACATAACTATTAACATTTTACTAATATAAACGCATCTCCGCACTTAGTAAATTAGTCGCGCGAATTACAGAGTTTATACGCTTTTCATCAAGACTGTTAACATAATTAACATTAGTATTGTCAAAGCGATGTTAATTATGTGACGATCATAACTCAGTAAGTTCCCAAAGGGCAGTTGCGTTAAGACTCCAGTCAGCCTGCTTATTGTCCTGCCAAAGATAATAACCGGCAGAAGCTACCATAGCTGCATTATCTGTGCATAGTTTTATCTCGGGCAGTACTAGTTTTATACCCAGACTGTCTGATAAATCCTGAACTTTGCTGCGCAGTCTTCTGTTAGCTGAGACGCCGCCGGCTAATGCGATCGTGTCTGCCTGAGTCATTTTCTGCGCTTCTTTAAGGTGATCTGCAAGGATGTTTACGATAGTCTCCTGTACAGTAGCGGCAAAATCAGTATTGCTCAGGATCAACTCACGCTCAACTTCCTGCGCCGCAGCTTGTTGAGCAGCTTGATTAAGCACATTCAGCGCAGCGGTTTTGACTCCGCTGAAGGAAAAATCAAGGCTGTCAGCAAAACAAGGATGGGGCAAAGGAAAAGACTGCTCATTCCCTCCAATAGCAGCTTGCTCAATTTTGGGTCCGCCGGGATAACCAAGGCCTGTGGCGCGAGCAAGTTTATCAAACACTTCTCCGGCAGCATCATCTCGAGTGCGGGCCAGCAG
>DASRVY010000060.1:0-2830 GCA_035654855.1 Bacillota bacterium
ACTTTGCGCAAAATCTCTCTGGAAACAGAAGATACTATTATTTTTTGCTCAGTGCTGCATTTGATTCTGCTCAAAACTTCACCGCGAATAAGTGCTTGCGGCAGAGTAATTCGATCGTAGATTTCATAGTATATTTTTGTAATATCGGGTTTACAGCGCATAAGACAAGCCATCTGCTCAAAGGCGCGGGCCGTGGTTGTGGGAAAGCTGAACCGTCCGGTATCCGTCACCAAGCCTGTGACAATTAAGGCAGCGATATCCTGATTAAACAACTCGCTGTCAGTCTCTCGCTCCAGACCTTCAATAAGATCAAAAACTAATTCTGAAGTCGACGATGCCTTTGAATTAATCAGGGCCAGCTCACCCAAATCACCTTCATGAACGTGGTGATCCAGGATAATTTTAACCGGAGCCATCTCAAACAGCTTCCCGCGCATTCCCATGCGCTCAGATTGGTGACAATCAACTGCAATGCCGATCTTGATTTTCTCAGAATAATGTGCGAGCTCATCCGGCGCAAAAATTCTCATAAGATCTTGCCGGGGCAAAAACTCAAGACTGCTCACGGGCTCTTCATCCGTCAAGACGACAGCTTTAATATCCAAAGCAACAAGTGCCGCCGCCAAACTCAATCCGGAGCCTAAAGCATCCCCGTCAGCGCCGACATGAGGGAAAATCATAACCTCATCGGCAGTATCTCGAAGAGGCAGTATCACGTTCAAAATATTCTGCAGGCGTTTTTTCAGGATCGTATCCATTAGCTAATTCCTTAAGTCGGCTCAGTCAGCAAAATCATCTTCGCCGGTATCAGCGTCAAGATTATCTTCTTGTTTTAACCTGTTCATTTCATCATTCGAGATGACCTTATCGATCAAAGCATCCATGGCAAAGCCTTGCTCTATGGAATTATCGGCTAACATATGAAGTTCCGGCACTTTCCGGAGGCGGATTCTCTTGCCCAATTCCCGGCGCAGGAAGCCCTTTGAGCTCTCAAGCACCAGCAGTCCGTTTTCTTTTTCTTCCTCGCTGCCATAAACACTGAAATAAACATTGGCATGACTAAAATCTTTTGTTACTTTTACATCGGTAATAGATAACATGCTCGGCTTGCGAGGGTCTTTCAAATCTCTGACCAAATCGGACAAAATTCTCTTGACTTCCCAGCCGACTCGAACCTCTCTGTTTAACATAGAATTCTCCTATTAAGATAAACCGGCAGATACAATATTGAGTGAATCTCGGTGATCAATTTGCCGAAATATTATCTGCAATGCGTAGCAGCTTGAAATAACAGATCAGGGGCTATGCTCGATAACAATCTCCCCAATCTCCGCTAATCTCTTTTAATCTCCCGCATTTCAAAGCTTTCAAACTGATCGCCTTCTTTAATATCATTAAAGCGCTCAATACCGATTCCGCATTCGTAGCCCGCTGCAACTTCTTTCACATCATCTTTGAAGCGCCGCAAGGACTCAATCTTGCCTTCAAAAATTACGATTCCATCGCGCACTACGCGAATCTCACTATTTCTCAGAATCTTGCCGTCAGTTACATAACAACCGGCTACCGCGCCAACACCGCTGATTCTAAACACTTCACGCACATCGGCATGCCCCAATACAGCTTCCTTAAATTCAGGATCAAGCATGCCTTTCATGGCCTTCTCAATATCTTCGATAGCGTGGTAGATAACACGATAAAGGCGGATATCGACGCCGGCCTCTTCAGCCATTTCCGGCACATTTGCTGCCGGCCGGACACTAAATCCAATGACAATGGCGTCGGAAACTTCCGCCAGTCGAATATCTGTTTCCGTAATGGCGCCGACTGCTCCGTGAATTACCTTAACCTGGACTTCTTCATTGGACAGTTTTTCCAAGGATGACGTCAGAGCTTCAACCGAGCCCTTGAGATCAGCTTTAACAATAATATTGAGATCTTTGACTTCGCCGGTGCTCATTTGAGCATAGAGATTCTCCAAAGACATTTTTGAAGAAGTGCGCAAAGAAATTTCGCGTTCCTGCTCTCTTCGTTTAACAACTAATGCACGCGCGATGCGCTCATCGACAACTTCATAGAATACTTCTCCGCCCTCGGGAACCTCTGACAGTCCCATGATCTCTACCGGCATTGAAGGGCCGGCAGATTCAATGGACTGACCCTTATCGTTTTGCATAGCGCGTATATGTCCTATTTGCGAACCGACGACAAGGGTATCTCCAACGTTCAAAGTGCCACGCTGTACCAGCAGGGTTGCGACGGGGCCTCGTGATCGATCAAGCTTTGCTTCAATTACCGTGCCCTTTGCCTGGCGGTTGGGATTTGCTTTCAATTCCAAGACATCCGCCGTCAATAAAATCATTGATAACAGTTCATCCATATTTTCGCCGGTCTTGGCAGATACTTGCACAATAGTAGTTGAACCACCCCACTCGGAGCCAATCAGGTCGTATTTCGCCAGCTCATTCAATACACGGTCAATATTGATATTGGGTTTGTCAATCTTGTTTATTGCGACAAGTATTTCTGTATCGGCAGCACGGGCGTGGTGTATTGCTTCAACAGTCTGAGGCATTACCCCGTCATCGGCAGCAACGACCAATACAGCCAGATCCGTGACTTTGGCCCCGCGGGCACGCATGGTGGTAAACGCTTCATGTCCGGGAGTGTCAATAAAAGTAATCTGCTGGCCTTCAACATTAACCGTATAAGCGCCGATTTTTTGCGTAATGCCGCCTGCCTCATCACTGACAACCGATTCTTTGCGGATATAGTCCAAAATGGATGTCTTGCCATGGTCAACATGCCCCATGACAACAACAACAGGCGG
>DASRVY010000061.1:0-14602 GCA_035654855.1 Bacillota bacterium
GGCAATCATCTTGAGGAAACTGCCTGCCTGCAGAGCTGCAGATAGTATCTCAACCACGGTAGCATAGCCGTAGCCTTTGTAGCCTGCCAGTTCTTCGCCGATTCCTCCCAGCGGCGCCAATGCCGCCGTGCCTTCTGTAAGCCCTTTAAGAATTTCCTCACTGTCAGTCATGGCTGAACCGTCTCGGCCTATGACCATGCCTGCCGGCGTGTCCCTCCCTTGGCGGGAGAAAAACTCGATCTTGCCCCGCTGACTGATACTGGTAGCGCAGTCCAGCATAAAGGGAAAATCCTCATCAGTAGGTATGCCGAAAGTAATCGGGTTAGTCCCCAGCATATTTTCCACACCAAATGTCGGAGCAATGCTGGGTCTGGCATTTGTACCTGTGATGCCGATCATGCCGGCCTTTACTGCCATACCTGCCCAATATCCCGCGATACCATAATGTGAGCTGTTGCGTATTACAGCCATGGAGAGACCATAATTTTTCGCTTTTTCTAAAATGCTGTTCATCGCCTTGAAGGATGCTACCATCCCCATGCCGTCATGCGCGTCGACCACCAGAGTTGTTGGTGTTTCTCTGACAATTTCGTATTCTGTAACCGGATTCAAGATGCCTGCTTTGATTCGATCGATATAAATCGGTTTGAAACGGTTGCAGCCATGACTCTCAATTCCTTGCCTGTCGCTTTCCATCAGGACATCTGCGCAAATCTTTGCTTCTTCTGGTGGAACGCCGTAAGCGACGAAGGCGTCAGTCATAAAACTGCCAATCTGAGCCCAAGATATATATGGTCTGGTTTCGATTTCCTTTTTCATATTGATCTCCATTCTGCAGCCGACTGTCAGATGTGGCTGTCGGCTTGCGATACCGGCAAGATTAATTACACTCAAATACTATCATACGTCCTGCATGTGAAAGCGACCAGTCAGGCTTCTTTTGTCACAGTTGTGATTATTTCCTTCCTTTTGTATGCAGAGTGAACCTGTTGTCCGGGCAGACATGAGCTATTGTTGCGCTAAAAGACTTTGTCGAAATAAGTGGGTTTTCTGTCGGAGCCGGTCTGAAATTCTTGCTAAATTTTACCCTTGCATGTGCAGAGTGGATGTTATATACTTGAAAACTGTTAACTAGTTAAGTAATAAGCGCCTTCAACATAGTGTTTTCGTTAATAATCTCTCAAAATGGGGCCATTAGAGACGGTCATCCAGGACAACAGATACTTGAGAGACGATCATCATCCAAGGCAGGCAGATACTATTGAACTTGGTTTAACGTGTGTGTAGTTTGTTGTGCGTACATGTAATTTAAGGAGATTAATGTGAGATGCCCTGAGCGCAAAAAGCATAAGGACAATACGGAAATGACTCTGGCCTGGCTGCTGCGGGATATCCATCAGATGGCTCAGACCCGCCTTGCGCAAAATCTGGTTCGGTATGGACTTTTTGTCGGTCAGCCTCGGATTTTGCGATTGATTCATGACCATCCGGGAGAGACCCAAAAGCAAATCGCAGACAGACTTTATGTCTCCGGGGCATCCCTTTCTATTTCTCTTAAGCGCCTGCAAAAAGCGAATTTGGTCGAGAAGCGTCAGTCAAAACCGGACAGACGGCGCCACGAGCTATACCTGACTTTGTCCGGAGAAGAGGCAATAGAAAAATGCAGTAACGATTTGCGCTCCTTGTATGGCAATATGATGTCCGGCCTCAGCCCTGAAGAAGTGCAGCAGCTTTTGAGCAGCCTCAAGACAATCCATGAGACTCTACTTTCTATGCCGGACAACTCTGCAGACGGTATTAATATTGAAAACTCTTCGGCCACTGCGCTGTCCACTGGTTCTGCAAACTGTGTTGTGACAGAAAATACGATAAGTAATTATAAACCGGAAAATTCATTTAATAATGACTCCGGCGATTCTCCATACAATAAACAGGAGGATGAATAATGCTGCGTCAACTTAGCCGCTATATGAAACCTTACCGCCTCAAAGCCATCTTAAGTCCTATTATGATGATTATCGAGGTATTGACGGATGTTTATATCCCTTTCTTGATGAGAGATATTATAAATATCGGCATCTACGAATCTAATACTGAAGTAGTCATCACCTTAGGACTGAGGATGATCCTGTCTGCCTTGATCGGCATTACAGCAGGTGTTATGTCCGCCCGCCTGGGCGCTGTGGCCGGCTATGGATTTGGCGCCAATCTGCGCTCAGATCTCTATCGTAAGATTCAGGGTTTCTCCTTTGGCAATCTTGACAAGTTTAGCGTTCCCAGTTTAATTACCAGACTGACCAATGACTGTAATAACCTCTCACAGGCAGCCATGATGTCTTTGCGCATGGGAATCAGAGCCCCGGCTCTATTCGTTTTTGCTCTGATTATGGCATTTAATATTGATCCGTCAATGGCCAAAGTCTTCCTGGTAGCAATTCCGAGCCTCCTCGTAATCTTCGCGGTGATTATTACGCTGGCTCAGCCGCGTTTCCGAGAAATGCAAAAGCGGATTGATGACCTCAACGCTGTTGTCCAAGAGGATCTGACCAATATTCGCGAGATCAAATCTTTTGTCCGCGAAGATTATGAGAAGCGCAGATTCAAAAAGTTCAACGACTCTTTGATGGCTACTGCTTACAAAGCGGTTTCTCTGGTTATTGTTACGATGCCGCTGGCTGAACTTGTTGTTTACAGCACCATCATAGCTATCCTCTGGATAGGCGGAAGCGAGATAATTGCCGGAAATATGCTGGCAGGCAATCTGATCAGCTTCTTGACCTATGTCATGCAGATTCTCATGAGCCTGATCATGCTGTCACAGGTGTTCTTGCAGCTCACTAGAGCGAAGGCTTCAGCCGAACGTGTCGTTGATGTCTTGAATACCGAAGTCGATATTACCGCTCCAAAGGACGGTCTCACTTCTGTGCGTGATGGCTCAATCACATATAAAAATGTAAATTTCTGCTATCCGGGCAGTGAAAATTACAGTCTGACAGGAATAAATCTTGATATTAAGTCCGGCGAAGTGATTGGCGTGCTGGGTGCGACAGGGTCGGGAAAATCTACTTTGCTTTCCCTCATCCCCCGCCTCTACGATGTCACAGAAGGTCAAATCGTGGTAGGCGGCAAAGACGTGCGCGAGTACGATCTGAAAACACTGCGCAACTCTGTAAGCTTCGTTCTGCAGCAAAACACCCTCTTTTCCGGCAGCTTGCGGGAGAATATGCAGTGGGGCGACGCTGACGCAACTGACGATCTGATCATTAAAGCACTGCAAAGGGCGCAGGCCTGGGAATTTGTCGAAAAACTGCCGGATGGGCTGGACAGCCATGTCGAGCAAGGCGGTACCAATTTCTCAGGCGGGCAGCGGCAGCGTCTTACTATCGCCCGCGCACTGCTCAAAGAGCCGCAGATCATTATTTTGGATGATTCCACATCAGCGGTCGACATGGATACGGATGCCCGCATTCGCCGCACCTTCGCGACGGACCTCGCCGGAGTGACCAAACTTATCGTGGCTCAGCGTTTAGCCTCAGTCGAAGACGCTGACCGCATTATTATCTTGGATGAAGGGCAAGTATCTGACTTCGCCAGTCCGGCTGAACTGATGAAAACAAGCACTATTTATCGTGAAATTTACGAATCTCAGCAGAGAGGGGTGGTTGCCTGATGTCTAAGAAAAATATAAGAAATAACGCTCCGAAGGCGTCTGAGAATCAACCCGGGAACCCGCCGAAAGTAGACCGAAGGGCAGGTTTTGACCGCTTTGCCAAACCGCAGGACACCAGAGGCACATTAAAGCGTTTAGCTGAGTATGTGGGCAGAAATCGCTGGCGGCTGGTATTGGGCCTTCTGCTCTCAGCAGTCGGCGCTCTGGGCGGAGTTGCCGGAAATGCCTTCCTGATGCCGATTATTAACGCCTTCGTATACAAACAAAGTATGCAGGCAGCTTTGCCGGGAATTATAGCCATGGCTTTGGTGTTTATTTCCTCTGCAATCTGCAATTTTTTCGGTTTCCGACTTATGGCCAAAGTCGCTCAGAGCACTACGAATCTTATGCGCCGTGACCTCTTCAGCAATTTGCAGGATATGCCGCTTAGTTTTTTTGATTCCCACAGCCATGGCGAACTGATGAGCACCTTCTCCAATGATATCGACAATATCAGCATGGCATTAGATCAAACTCTGGTTAGTCTTCTAACCTCCGGAGTCTCCTTCATCGGCACACTGATCATGATGCTGGTCCTTAGTCCTCTGATGACACTGCTGGTGATAATAATGGTCGGATTGATGCTTTTCATCATCAGCTTCATTATGAAACGCAGTCGTACTTCATTTAGAGCGCAGCAGCGTGATCTCGCCAACCTAAACGGATACATTGAGGAATTGATGCAGGGACAGCAGGTTGTTAAAGTTTTTAGCTACGAAGAAAAGACCATCAGCGAATTTGATGAACGCAATGAGAAACTGCGTCAAGCCTCGACAGATGCACAGTCATATTCTGTCAGTATTTTTCCGATCATGGGAAATCTTGGTTTCATACAATATGCAATAACGGCAATGATAGGCGCTCTGCGCATAATTAGCGGACAAATGGATATCGGCACTTTGGCTGCATTCCTGCAATACAGCCGTCAATTTGCCCGGCCGTTGACTCAAATTTCCAATCAGCTCAATGTGCTGATTGCTGCAATGGCGGGCGCTGAACGCGTATTCCTAGTCATGGATCAGCCTGCGGAAGTAGATGACGGCAAGGTTCATCTGGTGCGCGTAGCTAAGACAGAGTCTGAAGCAAAAGAAACTCCTGATGAAGAACCTCTCCGCGGCACAAAGGATGCTGTACCGAAGGTCTATCTGCCGGGGGTCAAGGTAGGCTTACGCAATTTGGTCTGGGCAGTGCCGGGAGAAGATGGCACAACTGATTATCGTCCCGTCTGCGGAGACATACGCTTTGATCACGTGACTTTTTCTTATATTGAAGGTCAGCCTGTTTTGCAAGATATTTCTCTTTATGCCAAACCGGGACAAAGGATCGCCTTCGTAGGCTCTACCGGCGCCGGAAAAACAACAATTACCAATTTGATAAATCGTTTCTATGATGTGCAGGAAGGCACAATTTATTTTGACGGCATTGATGTCAAGGACCTGCGCAAGGATGATCTGCGCATGATGCTGGGAATGGTTCTGCAGGAAGTACATCTGTTCACCGATACGGTAGCTGATAATATTCGTTATGGTTATTTGAAGGCGACTGATGAGGAGATTGTGGCAGCCGCTGAGCTTGCCAACGCGGACAGCTTCATCCGCCATCTGCCCGAAGGCTATGATACCATGCTGCATGACAATGCCGGCAACCTATCGCAAGGTCAAAGGCAGTTGATCTCCATCGCCCGCGCCGCAGTAGCTGATCCTCTTGTCCTTATTCTGGACGAAGCGACCAGTTCTGTTGATACTCGAACTGAAAGATTAATAGAGAAAGGGATGGATAATATGATGGTAGGGCGCACTACTTTCGCTATCGCGCATCGCCTGTCAACAGTGCGTCACTCTAATGCCATAATGGTTCTGGAAGAAGGCGAAATCATGGAACGCGGCGACCACGATCAACTCATGTCCATGAGTGGGCGTTATTACGACTTAAATATGGGGACAATCGAGCTGGAATAAGTAAATGTCCAGTGTGAAACTACTCAACTCCAAGTCTGTTTTGAATCCAATCAGGCTGTGTTTTTGTTTGTAACTACCCTTTGTTCCATCTCTCTTGCAGTTGTCCTTTTTTTCCCCAAAAGGTGTGGGATTACTTACTTAGTAGCTGACGCTATTACCAATTATTTGGTTGTTCCTGTAATATTTATATGCTATAATGCATAAATTGGTTCGGGCTTTTAGTGCTGTATATTGTCGTGCTGAACATACTATTGTGAATATACGCATTTCTGCATATTAAGGTTGATCTTTTTGCTGTTTGGTCTCCTTTTAATTGCCCGGTCCGCTGCCAATTATTGCAGTCGCGTGCACCAGGCGGCAGAAATGAGGTGTATGAGTGCTTCGTTACATCGGTAAACGACTCCTCCAAATGATACCTGTACTTATTGGTATTGCCTTCATAATATTTTTTATAATGGATTTTACACCGGGCGATCCTGCCAGACTTATTTTGGGCCAGTCAGCTACTGCGGAGGCCGTTGATCAATTGACAGAAGAAATGGGACTTAACGCTCCCTTTTTCACACGTTTTTTCCGATATATCTACAATGCGATCGTTCATCTTGATTTCGGAGTTTCTTATCGCACAATGAAACCGGTTTTTGACGATGTTTTCACCCGTTTCCCGGTAAGCATATATCTTGCGCTTTGCGGCATGATCGGTTCAACTTTGTTCGGCATTCCTCTTGGTGTTCTCAGCGCAGTAAAACAATACTCCAAACTTGACACTGTGGTTAACGTGGTAGCCATGACAATGGTGGCTATGCCGCCTTTCTGGGTCGCAATGGTGTTAATTCTCGTATTTTCATTATATCTGGGACTGTTGCCGTCTGCGGGAGCCGCAAGCTGGCTGCACTACATTTTACCGACAATAACCTTAACGCTTGCTAATGGCAGCGCAGTGCTCCGTATCACGCGCTCATCCATGCTTGAAACAATCAGGATGGATTATGTGCGCACTGCACAAGCTAAAGGTGTACCTCGCAGAGTGATAATCTTCAAACACGCTTTTAAAAACGCTCTTTTGCCTGTAATCACTACAGTAGGTTATATTTTTGGCTCACTTCTGGGCGGCGCCATCGTTAGCGAAACTGTCTTCGCCATGCCCGGGCTTGGCTCATTGATTGTGCTCAGCATCAAGATGAAAGATATACCCGTCGTAATGGCAAGTATTATTTGGCTGGCTTTAAGCTATGGAGTAATAATGCTCATTGTTGATCTGATGTATGCTTTCATCGACCCGCGCATCAAGGCCAAGTATCAAAAAGGATAGGAGGCAGCAGTCATGGCTTTAGTCGCAGCAAAGAAAAACAAGAACATTGCGCTGAAACGCAAGGGCAAGCTGAAAGAGTTCTGGCGCAGATATAAAAAGAATAAAAGTGCCATGGTTGGTCTTGTGCTGTTAATTTTCGTTGTATTTTGCGCCATCTTCGCTAATGTAATTGCGGACAGTGAAGCTGTCACCCGCCATAATCCGGAAATACGCAGGCAAGGTCCCAGTGCGGAGCATTGGTTCGGCACAGATATATATGGTAGAGATATTTATTCACGAGTAATATTCGGTTCGCGTATTTCTCTTGCTATTGGTGTTTTATCAGCGGCTTTGTCGCTGCTGTTGGGTGGCGTATTAGGGGCAGTAGCTGCTTACTTTGGCGGCTGGGTCGACGATATTATAATGCGCATAATGGATATGCTGATGTCTATCCCGGCAACTTTACTTGCCCTTACGCTGGTCGCAGCCCTGGGCAGCAGCACTACTAATTTAGTTATTGCGCTGGCGCTGTCGAATCTGCCCAGCTTTGCCCGTCTGACACGTTCTTCAATGCTTACTGTAGTAGACTCGGATTATGTTGAAGCCGCTAAAGCTTACGGTGCCAGACATAGCCATATAATTTTTAAAGAAGTTATGCCAAATGCCATGGGACCTATCATTGTACAAACAACACAAAGTGTCTCCAATATGATCCTGACGGCTTCCAGCCTAAGTTTCCTCGGCGTAGGCGTACAGGCGCCGGCTCCGGAGTGGGGAGCAATGCTGGCGGAAGCACGGGAGTTCATGCGTCAATTCCCTTATATGATTATCTCTCCGGGCATCTTTATTATAATCACTGCTCTTTCTTTCAATCTGGTGGGCGACGGATTCCGCGATGCGCTCGATCCCAGACTTAAGGACTAATCCTGTTGAAATGGCTAAGGAGTAAATGCGCATGAGTGCTAATAACTTTGATAGATCTGATAAAGACAGCTATGTACTGGAGATTAAGGATCTTGAGGTAATCTACGCTACTGATCTGGAAACAGTGCATGCAGTAAACCGTGTCTCCTTTTCAGTAAAAGCCGGAAAAACATTCGGTCTTGTCGGAGAAACCGGAGCCGGAAAAACTACGATTGCCTTATCTATCCTCCGACTGCTGCCGGACCGCACCGGTAAAGTAACCGCAGGAGAGATTCTCTTCCATGGGCAAAACCTGCTTGAGTTGTCGGATGAAACAATGCGCAAGGATATCAACGGCGAAAGAATCTCCATGATTTTCCAGGACCCTATGACATCCTTGAATCCTATTATGAGTGTTGGCAATCAGATATACGAAGCGTTGAAATATCATAACCCTGAAAAGAAAAGTAAAGAAGAATTGGAAAAACGGGTAGAGGATACTTTAGAACTTGTAGGTATCCCCAAAAACCGGAAGAATGAATATCCACATCAGTTTTCCGGAGGCATGAAACAGCGAGTTATCATTGCCATCGCGCTCGCCTGTGAGCCGGAACTTCTCATAGCCGATGAACCGACAACAGCGCTGGACGTCACTATCCAAGCTCAGGTGCTGGCAATGGTGAGCGAGCTTAATGAAAAACTGAGAACCGCTACCATCCTTATTACGCACGACTTGGGAGTTGTGGCAAACATGTGCGATGATGCTGCGGTCATGTACGCCGGAGAACTGGTCGAACTGGGCACGGTGGAGGACATCTTCGAATCTGATGATCACCATCCATATACCGTGGGGTTGTTTGGCTCCATCCCTGTGCTCGATGAGGAGACTGACAGACTTAAGCCAATCGAAGGGCTGATGCCTGACCCGACTGCGCTGCCATCCGGCTGCCATTTTCAGGATCGCTGTCCGCATTGCTTTGACAAATGCATCAAGGAACACCCTCAAATGCTAAAGCTCTCTGACAGCCATTTTATTCGATGCCATTTATTCTCTGATAAAGCTCTGGAGGTAAATTATGACTGAAGTTGAACATAGCGACAGCCCTTTAGTTGAAGTCATTGAATTATGTAAATACTTCTCTATCGGCAAAAAGTCAAAGCTGCACGCTGTAGACAAAGTCAATTTTACCATCGACAAAGGTAAAACGCTGGGCATTGTCGGTGAGAGCGGCTGCGGCAAATCGACCCTCGGGCGCACTATTTTGCGCCTGCTGGAACCTACAAGCGGGCAGATTATCTTTGAAGGCGAGGACATTGCCAAATACAGCAAGATGCGCATGCGCCATCTGCGCCGTGCTATGCAGATAATTTTTCAGGACCCTTATGCCAGTCTTAATCCCCGCAAAACTGTGGCTGACATTATTGCGCAGCCCTTAATTGTCAACAATATATTTGATTCCAAAGACAAGCTGTCCGAAAGAGTAGCTGAGTTGATGAAAACAGTCGGTCTGGCAATGCGCTTGTCTGATGCGTATCCACATGAATTAGACGGCGGTCGCCGACAGCGGATTGGCGTCGCACGGGCATTGGCTTTGAGACCTAAGTTTATCGTATGTGATGAACCTGTTTCTGCACTTGATGTTTCTATTCAAGCTCAGATACTTAATCTTTTAATGGATCTGCAAGATGATATGGGACTGACCTATATGTTCATTACACACGACCTATCCGTCGTGAAACATATTTCAAACGAGATTTGTGTAATGTACCTGGGACAGATTGTGGAAAAGAGCAGCTCCCGTGATCTGTTTAAAAATCCGCTTCACCCCTATACACAGATACTGCTGAACTCAATTCTTGTACCCAATCTATCCCGGCGACAAGCTAAAAAAGGCATTGTGCACGGTGAAGTGACAAGTCCGATTGACCCTTCTCCCGGCTGTCGTTTCGCGCCCCGTTGTGATTACCGTATGGATATCTGCACTATGGCCGATCCGAAGTTCAGAGAAGTGGGATCAGACCATTATGCAGCTTGTTACAAAGTAGAGCAGGATTTAGGTTTAGACAGTCCTATGTCAGAAAATCATAATAATTCTGACCTTTAAAGACAGGAGTCAAAAATTAACATCTACAGGAATATTCGATGAAAATACTAATTGGTCATTACGGTCATGAAGCTAATACATTTGCGAACAAAATCCTAAGTTTCGAAGAATTCAAGGATTATGGCGGTTGGCTGCAGGGAAATATTCTGAAGGAGACCTTTTCGGATACACCCACCTATCTTGGCGGCATGCTTGAAGTCGGGAACGAATACGGTGTAGACATGGTTCCCTCTATTTCTGCGGAAGCTCCGGCTCCGTTGCTCAGCCGCGAATGTGCCGAATCCTGTCTGGCAGAAATCCTTAAGGATGTCAGAGCTGCTAAAGACGGTTTGGACGGCATCTGCTATATGCTTCATGGAGCTGGCTGCGCTGAAGGCATTGACGATCTGGAAAGCTATGTCCTGCGAAACATTCGCAGCGAAGTTGGGGAGAGCATGCCAATTTGCGTGCCGCTGGATCTGCATGGAAATATTACCCCTGAGATGACTGAGCTCGCAACATTATTCGGAATCAAGCAATATCCGCATATAGACTGCAAAGAGGCAGGCATGCTGGCTATGATGACTTGCATTGAGAGCATTAAGCGAGGAGAAAGCCCCCAATCAGTCTGCGTCAGATTGCCGTTATTGCTCCCTTGCCCCGCCGGTTATACCTTTGGAGAACCGTTCATTGGGATTCAACACTTTCTTGATGAGTATAAGAATACCCACAATCTTCTAGATGTGACGTTTTTTCACGGTTTCCCCTATTGCGACCGTAACATAACGGGCGCATCTATTGTCGTGACTTCATGGTCTGACCCGTCCGAGCACGCTGCTGTATTAGCGGATTATATCTGGCAAAGACGCCAAGACTTCAAAGCGGATATTTTATCTGCGGCGGAGGCCTTGGACCTCGCCGAAGAATCTGCTGCTCCCGGATATATTGTTATAAATGAGCTCTCTGACAATGCCGGCGGCGGAGCGCCGGGCGATGGAACGCATCTGCTGCGTGAACTGCTGGCGCGCGACCTGCCTGAGAGCATTTTTGGTTACATTTATGATAAAGAGGCTGCCGCTAGAATTCATGAACACAAAGTGGGTGACAGGATTAGTTTGCTTTTGGGCGGCAAGACAGACCCTCTGCATGGCGATCCTCTATATATTGAAGACGCCGTAATTATTTCTTTGTCTGACGGCGAACACATCTCTGCCTCTCCTATTGATGCGGGCGTGCCTCACAGCATAGGACTCTCAGCCAGGGTACGTACAGGCAATATCGAAATAATTATCGGTTCAAAATTGACACAGACCTTTGACGACAGACCATTTTTAACTACGGGAGCTGATGTTGAGCAGTACCGCTATGTTTGTCTCAAGTCCGCTCATCACTTTCACGCCTTTTTTGACAGCCGCGCAGGAGAGATTATCCCCTGCGATACACGGGGAATAACGTCCGGAAATTTAAGCGCCTTCGATTACAAACATGTAATAAGACCGATCTATCCTCTGGATGAGGAAACAAAATTCCGGGGGAAATAATAAAACCGCGGCATCACAAACATAATCTTGTGGTGACAGAGTATGTGTCCAGGAGTAAACTAAACTTGCAAGTGCCCGGCATAAAGCCGGTTGCTATAAAATGAAAGGAAAATGACCTTATGACAAAGAGGAAAAGTATGACTATTAAAAAACTGGCTTTGTTTTTGGCTTGCTTAATGCTGTTTGCGGCGTTAGCTGCCTGTACATCGAAAGACAAAGAGCCAGATGAAACTCCTGCCATTACGGATGGCCCGGCTGAAGAGGATAAAGGCGTCAACGTCTATGTTGAGGGAATTATTTCTTCACTTGATCCCTATTCTTCGATTGAATATGTTAACTGGTATGTTTGGAACCAAATCTATGAGACTCTGGTTACTGTTGATGCTGAGACGGGAGAAATTTATCCTGCCCTGGCCAAGGAACACACAATCTCTGAGGACGGTTTGACCTATTCATTCGTGCTGGAGGAAGGTGTTAAATTCCATAATGGCGCTGAATTCAAGGCTTCCGACGCTGTTTACAGCCTCAACACCGCCATGGAAAAACCTGCTATGAGCTCCTGGACAAATATGATGGATAAGGCTGAGGCCACCGGTGATTATTCCTTTGACCTCACGCTCAAGCGTCAATACGCCGCTTTGCCGTCCATGCTGGCTCAGCTGCCAATTGTCAACGAGGAATTCTACTCTGAAAATGACAATCAATATGATATTGCCTGCGGCACCGGGCCTTATATGCTGCAAGAGGGCAAGGTAGATCCAAATACAGAAATCACAGCTGTGCGCTTTGATGACTATCGCAAAGGCCCTGCGGCTATCCCCAGCGTCACCTTTAAGGTAATTACTGACGCTTCTACCGCAACCATCCAGCTGGAAACCGGGGAGCTTGATTTCTTGATGGTTTACAGCGTTTCCAACTATCAGCCGCTAATTGATACCGGCAACTTTAATTCAACTCTTGTCAGTGCGCCTCATACTGCGTACATATCTATTAACACTACTGTGGAACCTCTGGATAATAAAGCTCTCCGTCAGGCACTGAACTATGCCGCTGACAAAGAAACCATTACCTTGGTTGCTTATGAAGGTCTGGCTGTTCCCGCTCACATGCTGTGTAACGAAAGCAGCTTCGGTGCCAACTTCTCGGATGCGACTGACTTCTCCTTTGACCTTGACAAAGCCAAGGATAAATTGACAGAGGCCGGCTTCCCTAATGGCATAGATTTTGATGACTATGACATAGAGCTTGACTACATTCCCGGTTCTTACCATGAGAAAATTGCTCAATCTCTGAAGGAATCCTGGTCACAGGCCGGAATCAATGTCAGCCTCAGAGCTTCTGAAACTTACAACAGTGACAGTGCGGCAGGCACCTATACCCTTGTCACTCAAGGCAGCTCCTTCACCGCTGACATGTCTTTTATGGCGACGATGTATGGCACGGATGGCATAGATGCCACCAACTATGCCCGCTATTCCAATCCAAAAGTTGATGATCTGTTTGCTCAGGGTGATGCTACCACTGACAGCGCGGAGCGCCTTGCCATTTACAAAGAAATCTGCGAGATTGTAATCGACGATTGCCCGCACATCCCCATCCAGCATAAGCAGATGCCTTTTGTCTGGAATAAGGATCTGAATGCGGCAGTGTATCCTTCTAACGACCATCCCTGGTACGTTTATGAGTGGAGCTGGAAATAATGACTGTTAGACTTTTGCCAAGAATCAGTCAATAGTTAGTTACAGCCGGAAACTGCAAAGGAACCGGTGTGAGAACTGCACCAGGAACGCCGTCGCTGGACAAGCGACGGCGTTTCTTACCTTAGGAGACAATTGCCCGGAAGAGAAAAAATACGATTGCCAATACAAGCAATATTCCTAGAATTGCAAGCAGCCAAGCGGCAAAGGAGGCAGCCATCATCGGGATGAAGTCGCCTTTTTGATAACCGATTAACTCTCTTTCCTCTTCTTGATTCTCAGAAAGAGTTTCCGGGTCTGATTCTTGGGCGGTCTGCTGACGATCAGAGGGGCTTCTAGTTCCGAACTCTTGCCCGTTCAGCAGCTCTCCCTCAGCAGAAAGCTTTTGGCCTGACTCTTGAGGGACTGCCGGCTCCTCTTGTCCTCTATTCATAATTTCGATGATGCGTTCTCTTCTTGATCCCCAAAACATTAAGATAGTGCCTCCGCTGCAGGATATAAAAAATATTATCATACAATTGTGCATATGTAACTTAACTGCTGTTACATGCAATTTATCTGCTTTGAGCCGATTCCCCCCCATCTGTTCGTATGTAATCCCGCTGAACCCTATACGATATAAAGAATTTTCAGAAGAATTCTTCACTTTTGTTCACATCAAAAATTTTTAATTCCAAATAATAATGATAAGATAAATAAAATATTAATCGGAGGTTATCTATGCCCCTGTTCTTCTATGATATTACATATGTTTTGGTCATTATTGGTTCCTTACTCAGTATTGCCGCTTCCGCTAATGTTCAAAGCACTTTTAAACGTTACGGCGGTATACGCTCTCACAGCGGATTAACCGGTGCCCAAACAGCAAAATTGATTTTACAAAAAAATGACATTAACAATGTCACAATCAAATCGGTGGCGGGAAATCTGACCGATCACTACAAGCCGTCCGACAAGACATTGGGCCTGTCGGAGACAGTTATGAACGTAGATTCTATCTCTGCGATCGGAGTTGCGGCACACGAGGTGGGGCACGCTGTCCAGCATGCGCGCGGATTTGTTCCTCTTTATGTACGCAATGCCATAGTTCCCGTAGTAAATATCGGCAGCCGCCTGTCCTGGCCAATTATTCTGGTTGGCCTGATCATTCAAAGCTCCTGGAGCCAAACTATTCTAAACATCGGTATTGTGCTCTTCGCCCTGACAACGGTTTTTTCTCTGATTACTCTGCCCGTCGAATTTGATGCTTCCCGAAGAGCTGTTAACGCTTTAGCAGAGAGTCAGATTCTAAATAACGAAGAACTGAAAGGCACCAAAAAGGTTTTACGGGCAGCAGCCTTGACCTATGTTGCCGCTGCGGCAGCCTCAATCCTGTCTTTGCTGCGTATCTTGCTCTTAACCCGCTCCGGCCGCCGCCGC
>DASRVY010000062.1:0-1218 GCA_035654855.1 Bacillota bacterium
GTGCAGATATACCGCGGCATCGGTGAGCAGGAGAATTTTGACGTTAACACCTATTTCCCCGCTGTAATAAATCAGCTGACAGAACAATACGGTGACAGGGTGATATCTACAACGAAATATGAATACTATCACTTGGCGGACAAAAAATTCGATGGCGGCGCCTCGGTCAAATATCGAGCAGACTTGGGTATTGTCGATATGCTTATCCTGACGGAAGTGACCAAAGATTCGGTTATACAGTATATCTGCCGTTGCTATGAGGGACAGGGTGAGGAGAGTTTAAGAGCGCTCGAGAAGGCTGTGATGTCATATCGTCAGAACGATAATCACACAGGCAAACTTGGGGGTAACGGTCAAACGGAAGACAACGGACAGGGTGAAGGTCAAGGAGATGGCTACTATGGAGAAATGCAAAATGGCCTGCCACAACAAAATATCAGCCTTGTTCCGTATGATGGCGGCTTCTTCTCAGTCATGCTGCCGCAAGGATGGCAGATATATCCGATGGGGCTATACTCCAGTTTCGGCTTCCGCGCCTGGGATCCCTTGAACCCCGACTACGAAATATTTTACTATGGTACCTTGACCCCGCTCAACAAAAACTATGAATCCAAGAATTTCTGGCAAAAATATATTAACAATATGGGTTATCCTCTTGCAGCGAAATACGCCGACGCGCCTGTCATCGATCTATCGTCTGCAAGCAGTATTTTTTACACTTTTGACACTCTTCAGGCATCGTCGGATAAACAAGGTTTCGGACTCAGCTATCCCGCTCTTGAGAATTTTACACCCCTTCAATATATACCCCTTCAAACAATATTTGCACAGATCAGCACGAACGAGGAGATGGTATTTGCCAGTCTAAGAGGCTCCAACGGCGGAGATTGCCGAGGAAAATTTTCCGCATCAATAGGCACTCTTGGTCCACTTTACATAGAGGGAATCGATATGGGAGCTGCCAGCGCATTGAACGTGACAGGAGTAATAGCTCCGCAGGAGACTTTCCTGAACGTTGAAGCTGCACTGACACAGGCAGTATCCAGTCTGCGCTTTACGGAGCAATATATTAATGATGGAGTGGAATACAGCCGAGCTGTCGGGGAAGCGGCGATGGCAAACAATGAGGCGCTTTGGTCAGTATTTGACGAATATACCAGAAAGTGGACAGAATACTTCCGCGGTGACAACGGTTAATACTCTAAAATATCGCCGGAT
>DASRVY010000063.1:0-7291 GCA_035654855.1 Bacillota bacterium
ATTGCTGCTGAGCGAACTCGCAGCGGCCGGCAAAGCGGCAGCTGTTGATGGCGTAGTAATCGTCCGGAACAACACCGGGGATTGCCAGCAGCTCTCTGTCTTTGTCGTCATCGATGCTTGGCACGGTGTCCAGCAAGGCTCGAGTATATGGATGCCCCGGCGCCTCAAACATCGTAAACACATCGGTGTTCTCAACAATTTCTCCCGCATACATGACCAGAACCTGATCCGCCATCTGCGCTATCAATCCTATATCATGAGTAATCAGCATTACTGACATATTTCTTTCCAGTGAAAGCTCACGCAAAAGATGCATGATTTGCGCTTGTATCGTTACATCTAGTGAACTGGTCGCTTCATCCGCGATGACGATTGAAGGCTCGCCGGCCAGGGCTATCGCGATCATCACTCGCTGTCTCATACCTCCGGAAAGGGTATGAGCGTATTGTTCAAGCACCGTTTTGGGATTGGCAAGACCGACGCGAGCAACAAGATCTGCCGCCAATTTAGTCGCCTTCGACTTTGAAATATATTGGTGAGCTCTGATCGCTTCGACTATTTGATTGCCTATGGTAAGAACCGGGTTAAGACTGGTAAGGGCGTCCTGAAAAATCATGGCCAGATGTTTGCCGCGAATATTGTCGAGCTGCTTAGAAGTCATGGCCAGCAAATCCTGACCCTGAAACAAGGCCTCACCGGCAGTTACCCGACCACTGTTGGGCAAAAGTCCCATCAAAGAAAGGGCAGTTATACTTTTGCCGCTGCCGGACTCACCGACGACGCCCAGCACCTCGCCCTGCCTGATATCAAAATCCACATCACGCAGGAAGACGCGATCACCTTGATCTGTCTTAAAGGTAATCTCTAAACCGCGAACTGAAAGTATCGCATCAGGATCGTCAATATTTCTCATCGTCTCAATTTGACCCCCCTGTTTTATTCGTCCCATAATAATACCATAGAGATTCAGCAACTCTATATGCCCATCATATGTCAATAGTTAACCGAAGTGCGTATGATTTGCACGATAAGGACAAAGCTGTAATATAATACGCCCCTGGTTACGGAAACAGTTATAATGTTGAAATAGAATTTATCCGAGGGATATTAATGCACAGGAGGCACATCTTTATATATGAATGCAAAACAAAAAATGATCGTTAGAATTGTATGCATCGCCATTGCAGTAATTATGACCGGCTCTCTCTTGCTGTCTCTGGTAGCCTGCAGCGGACAGGAAGAGCCTGAACAGGATACTGATACCGGCAATATTGTGAATATCGGCGTGACCAATGTCATTGGCTCACTTAACCCTCTCTTGCTGGATGCGACAGAGGTCAATAAATATGCTGTCAGTTTGGGATTCTTGCCTCTGGTCGACTTGAATCAGGATTTGGAATTTGTCCCCCAGATTGCTTCGGAAATAACGACAGAAGACAATCTGACTTTCACAATCAAGGTAAATCCCGACATTAAATGGTCAGACGGCGAAGCTGTTAACGCCGACGATGTAATTTTTACGCTGCTCAAGCTGACCGCCGAAGGTATCGGCAATGTTTCAATGGGGCTTTACAGCCTTTTCGACGGCTGGAACGAGAACGGTTATTTGCCTGATGACGCCGCCTTGGAGAGCGTGCCAGGTTTAAATAAGATTGATAACATGACTTTGTCTCTTACCTCAGCCACACCCATACCTCTCATCTCATTCCTAAACACTTATGCCCGCTACTTGCATGTTATACCTGAACACAAACTGAAAGACATGTCGGTCAGTGATCTCAAAGCAACTGACTGGTTCAATACTCCCGAAGTGATATCCGGTCCTTATAGATGTTACGAGGTCAATTTTGACCACTTTGCTTCTTATGAGGCTAATGCCAATTACTATTTGGGAGCGCCTCTGATTGACAAACTCAATATTAAAGTTGTCCAGGGAAATCAACTGCTGCCTGCTTTGAAAACGGGCGAAGTTGACTTCATCCAGCCAACTATGGCGTCCATACCTGATGTAGACCACGAAGCCATTGCACTGCTTGATAACGCTGAACCGGTATATGCGCCTCCCGTTACTAATCAGATTTTATTCGTAAATACCGAGACTATTTCCGATGTCAGAGTCCGGCAGGCAATCAACAGAGCGATCAACCGCCCGCAGCTTCTCGATGCCTTTCTCAATGGCAATGGTGAGATAATTGATGGCTTCATTACTTCGTACTCACCCTTCTATGACGAGAGCGTAATCCCTACGGCTTATGATCCGGACGAAGCAATGTCCTTACTGGCGGCAGCCGAATGGACTCAGGACAATCCGCTGGTCTTCAAAATTAATTCCGGTGACCCGACCTTTGTCAAAGCTGCCAATGTTGTAGTTGAACAATTGAGAGAGGTTGGAATTGAGGCCACTATTACTACATTGGATATCAACTCTTTGCTGCAGTCCGCTAACGCAAACGACTACGATCTTCTGGCAGTACAATATACCATGGTGCCGGTAGATCCGTTTCCCGATGTAAGCTGGCTGGTAACCGGCACAGCTGAATTCCCGAATTGGTCGAAATACTCTTCTGATGAGATGAACGCCTATGTCGATGCAGTCAGCGCCGTTGAAGACGGCAATACACAAAGTCTGATCCAAGCTTACGGCGACATAGACCGGCTGATACAGCAGGATGTTCCGATAGTGTCTCTCTACGTGATTTCTCCTCTGGGAGTTGTCAGCAACAGACTGCAAAATGCCGTGCCTTCCCCTTATGGCTTCTTACTGAATATTCACGAATGGCAGCTGGATTAGAAGTACGGCTGTCTAGATACCTTATATCTTAGTCAAGAGCTGCCCCGTGGCAGCTCTTTTTAACATCTGTAAATCTACAGAGGACAGGATATGCCGAAGACTGTGGTCTTTATCGAAAAAGTGTAATTTTGCTATGATTAAGTCAAATAATTGGTTTTTAAGGAATATTATGCTATAAGATACTATGCGAAAAAGAGAGGGATATCTGTGAAAAAAGTATTATTATTGGCTACCGGCGGTACAATTGCCGCGGCAGAGACCGATGAAGGAATGAATCCTCAGCTGACACCGGAGGATCTTATCTCCTTCATACCGCAAGTTGCTGATCTCTGCCAAATTGACTGCAAAACAATACTTAATGTGGACAGTACCAATATTCAGCCTGAGGATTGGCAGCTAATGGCCAAAGAATGTTATGAGGCTTTACCTGATTATGACGGCATCGTGATCTCGCATGGCACTGACACCCTTTCTTATTCCGCCTCTGCACTGAGCTTTATGCTGCAAGATCCGGGCAAACCGATAGTAATGACCGGAGCTCAAAAGTCCATCAGTGACCCCGAGGGAGATGCCGGAAAGAATTTGCTTGACGCCTTCATTACGGCCGTATCTGATTTGGCCGGCGTCTATGTCGTCTTCTACGGCAAGGTAATGTTAGGCAGTCACACAGTGAAGATCCGCACGGAATCATTTGATGCCTTTGAAAGCGTCAACGCTCCCCTGACAGGCAGGATTAAAGGCAATAAGCTGGAAATACTGTCTGATTTAAAGTATGATCGTCAGAATGAAAGAACAACTTCCAAGCTGGCCGACAAATTGGACCCGCGCGTAATTGCTATTAAGCTGACACCCGGATTAAATCCGGAATGGCTGCGTCAATTGGCAAAACTTGACATTCGAGGCATAATCATAGAATCTTATTGCCTGGGCGGACTTCCCTTCAAGAAGAGAGATTTGCTGCCTGTCGTCAAGGAGCTTTTGGATCAAGGCATTGCCGTCGTGTTGGGTACGCAGGTGCCATTTGAAAAGACTGATCCGACGATATATGAAGTTGGGGTAAAAGCCTTGAAGGCGGGCGTGATTTCTACCGGGCTGATGACCGGTGTTGCTGTCGTAACAAAGCTGATGTGGGCTTTGGGACAAGCTCAAAGTGTAGAAGAAATAAGAGAAATTATGGCGCAGGATATAGCCTTGGAAACCAGAGATAAATAAGGAATAACATGAAAAAAACAATTGGGATAATCGGCGGCATGGGCCCTCTCGCAACATGTGACCTCATGCTCAAAATCATCAAGAATACAGATGCTAAATGTGATCAGGAACATGTACACCTGCTGATCGATAACAACACTGCGATACCTGACCGCACCGAAGCCATCATCAGAGGCGGAGCCAGCCCTCTGGAAGAACTGATCAGTTCTGCTAACAGACTGGCGGCAGCAGGAGCTGACGCCCTGGTAATGGCTTGCCACTCCGCTCATTATCTCTTGCCCGATCTGGAACAAGCAGTGTCCATCCCCTTTATTTCGCTGATCGATACCACCACTAAGCGCCTTCAAGAAGAAAACAATAAGACAGTCGCCCTGTTTGCCACGGAGGGTTTGAGCAAAGCAGGCATCTATCAGGCAGAATTTGAAAAGGCCGGAATAAATGTGCTGGTCCCTGATGACAACGAGCAAAAATTGATCACGGAAGTCATTTATGAGGTCATCAAGGCAGGAAATCCTCTGCCGCAGCCCGAACGATTTCAGGCCTTGCTTGACAGTTATCGTGATCGGGGAGCAGAAAGAATTGTGCTTGGCTGCACAGAGCTGCCGGTCGCAGCCGATAAATACAAATTTGCGGCTAAATTCATTGACCCTACTTATGAGCTGGCTTTAGAAATAATCCGCTTTGGCGGAGCTAAGTTATTGGCTGACAGTGAATAGTCAAACAACTGAAAAATGTCTATGCCAATCCCTTACTGATCATAGCCTGATAGAGTCTTTCCAGCTGGATTTTCAGCGTCTCGGCCGGCAAAGCCAGATTGATTCTGATAAAGCCCTTTCCCTTTTCTCCGAATATATAACCGTCATTAGTAATAAAGTTTGCTTCCTTGATCATGAACTCACTCAGTTCCTTCTCAGTCATGCCCAAGTAATTAAAGTCAAGCCAGAGCAGATAGGTCCCCTCTAAAGGAGCAATTTTCACTTTCGGACAGCGTTCGGCAAAAAAGCTGCGCGTCAATTTCTCATTTTCAACGAACACCTGAATCAACTCATCCAGCCAGTCGCCGCATTTTGCATAGGCGAGCTCGCAGGCTTTATAACCCAAAATCGTACTGCCGTGAAAACCGCAATTTGTCAGAGTCGCGCTGAATTTTTCACGCAATTCAGGATTTTTGATGATGATATTTGACACTGCCAGACCGGCGATATTAAATGTTTTTGTCGGCGCCGTGCAAGTTATAACCCTCTGTGCCAATTCCTCTGACAATGTCTGAAAGACTATGTGCTTATAACCGGGCATGATAATATCATGATGTATTTCGTCGGAGACGATTATCAATTCATTCCGGATGGCAATCTCCGCCAGAGCCTCCAGCTCTTCCAATTCCCAGACTCTTCCGACAGGATTATGCGGACTGCAGAACAATACCAGCTTATTATCTGTCCCCGAAGTCAATTCTGACAGGAGTTCGAGATCCATAACATACTTATCGCCCTGCAGCTGCAAAGGACAATTTACAATTCTGCGCCCGCTTTTCTCAATGGCGCTGTAGAAAGGGAAATACACCGGCGGCATTACTACAACACCGTCACCCGGGGCACTAAAACTTTTTACCGCCTGATAAAGCGCAGGCACTACTCCCGATACGACGGTGATCCAACTCGGATCGACCTGGAAATCATGGCGCTCCCTCATCCAATTGGCAACAGCCTGCCAGTATTCTTCTGTCGGTTGACTATAACCGAGCACAGCATAATCCAAATACTCTTGCAGCCCTTGGGAAATCTCAGGCGCAGTCATAAACTCCATATCCGCTGTGGAGAGAGGCACGACATCTTCTTTTGCCTCAGGGCAAGCTTTATACATGTTCGCCCATTTAATCGATTCCGGTCTTTCTACCTTGGACTTAAAATTATATTTGCTCATATGTTACTCCTTTTTTTCCTAGTGTTATCATAATATAAAACTGTCGAACTTGGGGGAGGAGCATTTATCTTCACGAACCGGGATATTTTACTCACCTAGTTTTAAGGATTTTCTGCAAACGGATATTTTAGATAAATTTAATCATTTATTATGAGGTGACAATATGGCAAAAATTGCCTGGATAGGAACAGGAGTAATGGGGGTCCCCATGGCGGGCCATCTGGCCGGAGCGGGACATGAGATGCATCTGTTTAACCGCACTTTCGCTAAAGCTAAATCCGCATCAGAGGATATTCCCAACAGCAAAGCATTTGACAATATCAAAGAAGCGATTGAAGGCTGCGAATTTGTGATGACCATGGTTGGTTATCCTCAAGATGTTGAAGAGGTTTATCTAGGTCCGGAAGGCATATTTGCCTGCGCAAAACCGGGCACAATAGCCATTGACTTCACAACCTCTTCCCCAGAATTAGCCTGCCGTCTATACAAGGAAGGCAAAGCCAGGGGAATCTCTGTTTTAGATGCACCGGTATCAGGAGGTGATGCCGGAGCAAAGAAAGGAACTCTCGCAGTCATGGTAGGCGGCGACGAAGAATCCTTTGCCAAAGTCAAGCCTTTACTCGAGACCTTTTCTGCCACCTTATCTCTGATGGGAGCGGCCGGTCAGGGGCAGCATACGAAGGCTGCCAACCAGGTCGCTGTCGCCGGCAATACTGCCGCCATGACAGAAGCACTGCATTATGCTCTGAGCGTTGGCTTAGATCCAGAAAAGATGCTGGCCGTGATCACTAAGGGCGCAGCCGGAAGCTGGCAGCTGGAGAATATGGCACCCCGGGTACTGGCAAAAGATTTCGCTCCGGCTTTTTTTATCAAACATTTCCTTAAGGATCTAAAGATCATTGAAGATGAGATGACAGCTCGCAACACTCAATTGACCGCGGTCCATACCGTCCGCCGGATGTATGAGAAAATGGCAGCACTAGGGTATGAGAATGACGGTACGCAAGCTCTAATAAAGTTATATCAAGAAAAAAAGACCGGCTGCTAGTATCCGGACAGTGCAAAATATAAGAATATTATTTAGAATTATCAATACTGCTTGTTATTATGACTAAACTGTGACCATGCTTAGAATAGCCCAGATAGAGAAGATGTAGAAGTTGCCTGCTATATCTTGATTCCTGGCATCTGAAACAGTATCATTTTACGGGTAGTAAAGAACTTAAAAATATATAGTGGATTATCGTATTAAGGGAGGGTTGAAATGACAATTGCTTTGGTCTTGCTCCTGTTCGCGGCCGTACTGGGGCTTGCCTACTCTATGTTTAACTTCTTTGTTGTTAAGCGAATGGATGAAGGTGATGA
>DASRVY010000064.1:0-5729 GCA_035654855.1 Bacillota bacterium
CATCCGCGGCTGTGATATTGGCAGTTTTATGCTCGATCTCGATCCTGAAACCGGAGAGCAGCCGGAGGCGGAGATAGAATTCGCCCGCTTTTGCATACCTAGAAGAGTCTATACGCAAGCCCATCTCGACCACATAGCTAAGACTTTGATTGCAATCAAAGACAAGGCTGATACTTTGAAAGGCTATCGCATCGTCTGGCAGCCCAAAGTGCTGCGCCACTTCACCTCAAAATTGGAGCCGCTGGAGTAGAAGAGTTCTCGCCGACAGGCGGGGGCTATTTTTTGTCCATAAGACTTAAGCGCCTTCAACAATTAATTTGAAGAAAAAAATATAATCTCTGAGAAAATCGGCATAGCCGTGACATCGCGGCTGTGCCGATATTAAATTGGGGTCATAAACTCGAATACGGTCAGTCTTTCTTATTTCTGATTTCCCGGGAAGAGCGCTTTACGCGCTCATCACAGTATTATTTATTATTGCTCCTCAAGACTCTTTGCAAGATACATCTTTTGAATCAACTGCGCCCTGGAGCTGACGTTTATTTTACGGAATATATTGTTCATGTGTTTTTTTACTGTATTTACGCTGATGAACAGTTTATCGCTAATCTCTTTATTGGAAAAACCCCTGAATACCAGTGCGATGACCTCGTTTTCCCGGACTGAAATATTATATTTGTCCGCTATGTTGTCACTGCAGTAGTAGGAAACACTTTTCCATATACCCTTTGGGTAGAGGCAGGAGAGATTGGCTGTTATATGCTCGGTGAGAATTTGCAGTATAGACATTTCTTCATCAGAGAAATCCTCGCTCTTGTCGCGAAAAAGAGTAATTGAGCCATATAGGATGCCGTTTTCAAAAAGAGTACTGCCCATACTGTAATAGATATCCATGGGTTTCATCCAGCATTTATAGATCGTGGTGCGCTCCCGGGCGCTGTCCGTAATAATATTGGAATCGCGGTATATCACAGGCTCATCGGTAGGCAGCAGCCAGGCGCAATAGTCCATATCCTCGTACTTCTCATAGTAGTCATTGAGCTGTTCCTGCGTCATATTCAATGATAGCGGATCAAAGAACTTCACGCTTCCTTTCAGCATATATGCCAAATCAAAAAAGGATTTCTTGTGGGGGATGATATAGTTCAGCTGCTCCATGAAGACACGTCTAATTTCCTCAACCGAATCGAGTTTAGCCATGCTGAGGGTTAGATGGTTGATTTGAAGCCATTTTTCCTGTGACAGATTGATATTAGGGGAGTACATAGATTTACCCTCCATTGTCATCGATTGCCCTCTGTTACCACCCCATATTTTAACAGAAGTAAGAGATAAATTAAATGGCCGAAAAAACCCGCTGAAAAACTCTGCTTAAGTAGTACTAAAGTAGTAATCTTCTACTTTCCGGCACCTTAAGAATATGGGCCTACTCCCGGTATGAGTCCGGAGTAAATCAATCTCAAGTGGGATTGTTGTCCAATATTGACAGCGGTACTTTTGATGTAACAGGGTGACTACGAAAGGAGAAATATTATGCGAACAATAGACAGCACCCCCAAAAAGGACGGTTTCCGTGTACCGGGTGAATTTGAACCTCGTAAGCAGGACTGGTTTATCTGGCCGGAACGTCAGGATACTTGGCGGCTTGGTGGAAAACCTGCACAGAAAGTACTGGTGGAGGTAGTTAAAGAGATGGTTCGTTTCGAACCTGTAACCGTGGTGTGCTCGGCGGATCAGTATGAAAATGCTCGTTCACGTCTGCCGGAGGAGTGCCGCGTAGTAGAAATGACCACCGATGATTCCTGGGCTCAGGACAAAGGTCCTTTTTTCCTGGTTAATGACAAGGGAGAAAGCCGTGGAGTTACTTGGGGTTGGAATGCTTACGGCGGATTAGATGAAGGTCTGTATTTCCCCTGGAAGCGAGATGCGGAATTTGCAACTAAATTGCTGGACATGGAGAACCTGGATCGCTATGACGCTCGTAAGGTGGTATTTGAAGGCGGAGCTATGCAGGTGGATGGTGAGGGTACGCTCATTGTCACTGAAAACAGCGTTCTGAATAAGAACCGTAACCCACATCTCACAAAAGAGGAGATCGAAGAATATTTTAAAGAATACATGAATCTGGAAAAAGTCATTTGGCTAAAAGATGGCATGGCTTTTGACGAGACGGACGGACATATTGATGATGTCTGCTTCTTCATTAGACCCGGGGTCATCGCCTTGTCTTGGACTGACGATGTTAATAACCCTCAATACAAACCTTTAAAAGCAGCCTATGATACTCTCAGTCAGGCAGTCGACGCCAAGGGCCGCAAACTGGAAATCCATAAAATTCCCATTCCCGATATCCTTTACATCTCCGCAGAGGAAAGTGAAGGCATTGATATCAGTGAAAGTGCAGCTTCCCGTGAAGATGGTCTTCCACTCGCCGTCACATACATAAACTGCTATTTTGTCAACGGCGCTTTACTGCTCCCGCAATACGGCGATCCGATGGACGAAGTCGCGTTCGAGTTGTATCAAAAACTCATGCCCGACCGGAAGGTAGTTAAAATCTGGACACGTGAGTTTTCGCTCGGTGGCGGCAACATTCACTGTATGGCGCTGCAGCAGCCCCTGCCTTTGGATAAGTAAAATACTTAATCCGAGAAAGTAAGTGCCTTTCCCTGCATTGAAAAGAGAGGAGACTTAAAATGGCAGAGAAAAAAGTCAGTTTAGTAAAAACCGTGCTGTTCACGATTTGCAGCATCCTCGTTCTTGATTCACTAGCTCCGGCCCCGGCATATTTTGGCGTTCAGTCCATCACCATGTGGGTTATTCTCACAATTGTGTTCTTTATTCCCTATGGCTTGTTGACTGCGGAGCTGGGCAGTACATACCCCAATGACGGCGGTATTACATATTGGTCTAAGCTGGCCTTTGGAGAGCACGTCGGTATCCAGGTGGGATGGTTTTACTGGACCAGCTGCGCTTTTTGGATGCCGTCTGTATTCATAACCTTTTCCTACTGGTTGAGCTACAAGTTTTTCCCGAACGCGCCGGCGGCAGTAATGGCATTGCTGGCAGCGGCCATGTGTTGGCTCATTTGCTGGATCGGTATCAAAGGGATTGAGCTCTCCGTCACCATCACTGCTATTGCCTCCTTGGCAAAGATGGCCATACTGATAATTTTCGGAATCCTAGGTTTTGTTTATATTGCAAAATATGGTTCCGCCAGCGATTTTTCCTGGCAGAGCCTCAAAATCACTTCTTTGGGTGATATGTCCTCCGGCATAGCAGTCATTGCATACAACCTCCTGGGGTTTGAGCTCATTGGCTCCATAGGCAGTAAGATCAAAAACCCGAACAAAACGATCCCGAAGATGACGCTGCTTGCCGGTACTGTTATAACCCTTTTATATCTTTTTGGAACTTTTGGCATTCTTGCCGCCCTCTCCCAGGTAGACGCGCTGGATGGCTTTTATTTCGCACTTGAAGAGCTTTGCCGTGTATTTGGGGGAGGACAGGATGCCGTCCTCGGCGTACTTGTCATAATCTCATGTCTTACTTTGGTATCTAACATGATTGCCTGGACCCTGGGATCTAACGAAGCCCTAATTGCGGCAGACCTGGACAAACGCAGTGCTTTTCTCGCTCACAGGAGCAAAAAGCACGGCACTGCGGATAATCTTTACATCGTCATGGGCATTCTGTCCACCATTATGATTGTCCTCAACTTTGCCTTCGGAAGTGACGATGCGAATGCAATCTTTTGGGATATTGCCTCTTTCAGTTATGTTGTATTTTTAATTCCATATCTTGTCGAGTTCTCTGCAGCGATTCGCCTGCGCTACAAGGACAAAGAAACAGTCAGAGTTTACAGCGTTCCGGGAGGTACAGCCGGCATGTGGGTTTGCGGTATATTGTGTCTAATATGCGTTGGTGCTTCAATCTATTTCCTCTTTGCTGACGATATCGCAGCCGGTAACATGTTTGCCTTTTGGGTTAAACTTATTGGTACTATTCTCTGCTTCTTGAGCGGTGAAATACTGTATCGTTCCGGGAAAGCCCGTACTGTTAAGCAGGCTTAAAGCATTCGCAACAATTTGAAAAGGCGTCTGACCATAACAGGCGCCTTTTCAAATCAAAATTCTTGCGATAAAAATCTCTCTTCCGGAAATCATTTCATCTTAAGTGAATTGTTCGCAGGCGGCAGCTGACGCAAATAACGAAATTGTTTTTGAGTAGATTCAGGCATGTTCCCCATACAAAGAGCCGTCAGCGTGAATACCGGAGAAATCATATATGTTGGGGAATATTTGCTGCAAAAAACAGCAGCAGTGCAAGTAAATTATTATTGATGGAGGAATACTATGGATAAGCTAAGACACTTTATTGATACTCAGGACTTCACAAAGCAGGAGCTCCTGGATATTATTGATCTCTCATTGAAAATTAAAAACTGCATTGAGGCAGGATATTACCCTCCTCTTATGCGCCGCAAAACGCTGGGTATGATTTTTCAGCAGTCCAGCACGCGTACGCGCGTATCCTTTGAGACAGCTATGGAGCAGCTCGGCGGACATGCCCAGTACCTCGGTCCAGGCATGATACAGCTGGGAGGACACGAGACCATAGGTGACACCGGAAAAGTGCTTTCAAAACTTATTGACATCGTCATGGCTCGCGTTATTGATCACAATACTGTGGAGGAGCTCGCCGCTGCCTGCACAATTCCCGTTATCAATGCTATGAGCGACTATAACCATCCCACTCAGGAGATTGGGGATCTTTGCACAATCGTCGAGCATCTTCCCTGGAACAAAAAGCTGGAGGACTGCAAGGTAGTTTTTGCCGGCGACGGCACCCAGGTGTGCGCCTCTCTGGGAATGATCTGCACACATTTAGGCATGAACTTTGTCCACTACGGGCCTAAGGGACACCAGCTCGGAGATCAGCACAAAGAGATAATGGACAAAAACATTAAAGAAAACGGCGGCAGCTGGGAGGTTACCGACGATCGTAACTCCGTCAGGGGCGCAGACTTTATCTACACGGATGTTTGGTACGGACTCTATGAGAGTGAGATGCCAAAGGAAGAGCGAGTGCGTACCTTCCACGATTATCAGGTCAACCGTGAACTGATGCAGCTCGGCAGCCTCGGCTGTAAATTTATGCACTGCCTGCCCGCGACACGCGGTGAGGATGTGACCGACGAGGTGGCTGATTCAGCGACTTCAATTTGCTGGGATGAGGCCGGGAATCGACTGACGGCTATGCGCGGACTTCTTGTATATTTCACCCGCTACCAGCAGGAAGGTTCTGACTTCGCAAAACAAGCCGCTAAAGAAGATCTTGAGTGCTTCATGGCGGAGAAGAATCTGCTATAGAGTCTGTATCGCTGTGTATTTGAGACAGAAGGAAAGGAAAAATAAATGGCGCAAAAACTTGTATTAGCGCTCGGCGGAAACGCTCTGCAGACCAAAGGCAGTGAGGCGACAGCCGAGGCGCAGCTGGAGATAGTAAAAAGCACTTGTGAGCATATAGCTGAAATTGTCAATTCCGGGTATGAGATAGCTATTGTCCACGGCAACGGACCTCAGGTCGGCCGTCTGGTTCTAGCATTTGAAGCGGCCAAAGATATTGTGCCTCCCATGCCCTTTGATGTCTGCGGCGCTATGAGTCAAGGGTATATCGGATACCACATACAGCAGGCTCTCAAAGCCGCCCTTAAAAAGCGCGGCAAG
>DASRVY010000065.1:0-7149 GCA_035654855.1 Bacillota bacterium
CCTTGTAATTGCTAGAATTTCTCAGCACGCGCCAAATATATGGTGGAATTAGCTCAGGTGGTTAGAGTGCCAGGTTGTGGCCCTGGAGGCCGTGGGTTCGAATCCCATATTCCACCCCATATCATATTGGGATGTAGCCAAGGGGTAAGGCACGGGACTTTGACTCCCGCATTCGAAGGTTCAAATCCTTCCATCCCAGCCATGGACGACCCACTAGCTCAGTCGGTAGAGCATCTGACTTTTAATCAGGGGGTCTGGAGTTCGAATCTCCAGTGGGTCACCACGACATAAGGGGCGCAAGTCGCCCCTTATGTCATATACTTGCCAACATGAGAGGTTCTCGTGCGACAATTCGTGCAAAAAACAGAAATTCATTTGTTTAACAATGCGTCAGATTTTGTCAAGGAAATGCAAATAGACAGCAAAGATTTTATACTTGCATCACGTAGTGTCTATGAAAAATATTTTTCGCCTTTAAATTTGTCCGCGCATGTGGTTTTTAAGTCGGACTATGGAAAATCTGAGCCTACAGATCTAATGGTAGACGCTCTTATATCTGACTTTAAAGCCAGTAATTGTGAGCGTATCATAGCTATCGGCGGCGGTTCAGTAATAGATATGGCTAAGGTGCTCGTGCTTAAAGAAGCCAGCAATGCCAATGACATTTTTTTAAGAAAAATACCTATTATCAAGGCTCATGAATTAGTTGCAATTCCTACTACCTGCGGAGCAGGCAGCGAAGTATCTGCAGTCTCGATCGTTTCTGCAACCGAGAAAGGTACAAAATTAGGGCTTGCTGATAAAGCTCTTATCCCGGATTATGCAGCATTGATTCCTGAGTTGCTGACTGAAATGCCATATGAGGTATTTGTTACCAGTGCGATTGACGCCCTGATCCATGCCTTGGAGTCTTATGTCTGTCCTAAAGCAAACCGCTATTCTGATCTTTTTTGTGTTGAGGCTTCAAGATTAATTGTTAACGGTTTTCGGAGAATTATTGATGAAGGCGAAGGTTCCCGACTGGATTTACTGGAAGACTTCCTCTTGGCCAGTAATATGGCCGGTATCGCTTTTTCCAACGCAGGCACGGGAGCAGTGCATGCCATGAGTTATCCGCTAAGTGGACAATATCATGTCACACATGGTGAAGCCTGCTATCAATTATTCACCTCAGTTTTTCAAGAGTATCACAGGGTAAATCCGTACGGTAAAATCAGCCGTATTGAAAGTTTGTTGGCTGACATCCTCGATTGCGCTGTAGAAGATGTCTTTAGTAAGCTGGAAGAAGTACTCGATCAAATCGTTCCCAGACATAAACTTCATGAGTATGGAATGCGCGAAACCGATATTGAGCTATTTGCCGATAATGTTATTGAGATGCAGCAACGTTTGCTAAATCAAAGTTATGTGAAACTTGGCAAAGAGGCCATGATGCGAATATATCGTAGCCTACTATAGAAATTTCAATCTGAGGCAACTCTGCCTGTTGGAAAATTTAAGCCAAGTTAGCAGTTTCTTTTTGATATTTGATCTCCAGAAATATAAATATTGATTTTTCTTTTCTTGTATTCACTCATTATTTTTAGCTAAATTTTGTTCTTTATCTTTTCTTCTTCCGGGTATGTGCAAACCCCCTTCGGTTGTATTTAATTAAACCGAAGGGGGCAGTCTGCTATCGTCCATTCTTATTGTTGTCTCTGGACAAAACCAGAGAGATTTTGGTCGGAGTGAGAAGACTTGAACTTCCGGCCTCTTGGTCCCGAACCAAGCGCTCTACCACCTGAGCCACACCCCGAAGCATTGTCGATTTTACTGTTTTTAGCATTAATAGTCAAGTCGTCGGCATTTACTCATTCTAAATGAGGCAGCGAGTCAGTGTTCACATTCAGTTTGATATATGGCACCACTGTAGTAACAGGCTTTAGCCTGCTGTACCGCCTTAAAAACAAAAGCCATGGACTTAATCTTATATTTGACGGATATTTCTTCAGTCGACAGTGATTAAGTCTTCTAAACTTCTGAAGCGAGCTTCTTTTATCCCGGATATCAGCATAATATCTTCAATTGCCTGAAAGTTACCGTTTTTTTCACGATACTTAATAATTGCTGTAGCTGTAGCAGGGCCGACGCCAGGCAATGTTTCAAGCTGTTCCTGATCGGCTGTGTTGATATTAATCTTCCCTTCCAGCTCTTCTTCCGTTGCTGACCCTGACAGGTAAAGGTAAGGATTGTCAGACAATTCTGTCAATGAAGGGATACGATACAGTTGGTGTGATTTTAATTCGCAGGCTAGATTTATAGCTTCGGAAGCGGCTTCGTCAGTCAATCCCCCTGCAATTTTAACAAGATCATCTAGAATTTGCCCAGCTTTAACTCTGTAAACACCTGGCATATACACTTCACCGGTAATATAAACAGGAAGAAGTTCAGAACTTTGCATTTGATTGCCAAAGTCACTAGCATTACTGATGGTATCCGCTGTTTCACCATCTTTGTCAGCCTCGATTATAATATCGTCGGTCTCGGAATTTTCAGAGTTTTTATTGAGAATGCGCGTGAAAATAGACACCAAAGAAAAGAAAAATACAATCAACACTATTGCAATAAGCCAGCGTTTTGGTTGTGAGGATTTTTTCATCGCCATAAGCTCCCCCTTTTCTTCATCCTCACAGAAACAGGGAGTCGGTGTTATTGAAATTAACCTTATTAACTTACTTTAAGCGTCACAGTAAGACAATCCGGATAATCAAAAAAACTCTGTCTATACTCCGGTTAAAGACTTTGCTCTTCTGCAGTTTTGTGGTCACGAATGCTGTCAGTTGCCGTCCAAAGGCGCTCAAGATCGTAAAAATTTCTTTCTTCCTGATGGAACACATGGACAACTACATCTCCGTAATCAATCAGTACCCAGCGCCTGTCTTCCAGTCCCTCAATATGACCTGGAGATATGTCCAGTTTTTCTTTAATTTGAAAGACAACTTCATCGGCCAATGTTTTGACATGGATAGTTGAACTTCCTGTTACTATTACGAAATAGTCTGCCAGTGTAGTCTTGGCGTCAATCTTCAGAATCTCGATATCCTGACCATTTTTGCTGTCCAGGATCGTTTCAATTTGCTCAGCCAGCTGCAAAGACCTGGCAATTAGATTCTCTTTTTGCTCCAATCTTAACCTCCTTCAATGATTGCGATATCTAAATATTGAAATGGTATCCTTGCCTTAATCAGGGTAATCATTCCGGACACCGGTTTAGTCAATATTTATTCTTGTTATATTCTAAGTCAATACCATTTAACCCTCAAGCAAGCTTACAGTTTGATCACTTGTTTTGAACTAATCTACTGATAGCCTTATATGAAGCTTTGGTAAAGGGATGCGCTTCTCTCCCCTGTCTGGCTAATGCGGTCAAGACTTCACTGAGACACAAAAGCATGGCTCGATCCAGATCCTGCTCAGCCATTTGTCTTATGGGCGTCAGGGACTTAAACTCGCGGCCATATTCAATTTTATCCGCCAGATAAATGATCTTGCCCAGATCATTTATCAGTGGATGGCTGGTAGTATGATAGCAGATGGCATCAAGTATTTCCCGATCATCAATGCCAAGATCAAAATTAACATAATACGCACAGGCGGGAGCGTGTACAATTTTATCATTAAGTTCTATGAAACTGCTTGAGGCAGCGCCATATTGATCGCGAAGAGGCAAATACTTGGCATAATCATGCAGTAAACCGGCTATAGCAGCCTTTCTTATATCAACCTGATGAATTTTCGCTAAATGTACCGCATATTGCATCACATTTAGTACGTGAACTCTTCTGTCCTGAGTTAGAAGAGGCCATTGTCTTTGTTCCAGTTTCTGCAGGTACTGCCAGTCAGAGCTTAAATCAAATAAGTCAGCGGTGAAAGCATAAATTCTATTGCTTTTGACAAAGGAAGCAACCGAAGACGGCAGCAGATGATCCGCGTTCTCCCCTGCTGACAGGATATCTCTGATTTTTGTGCTGGAGATAGGACTGGGAACTATCTGCATGATTTCAATCTCGGTACCGAAATGTTTTTTAAGCTTATCTGCCTGAACGTTAATTTCCTTGAGTTTAGCAGGATCTCTAACTGCGACTACCAGGCCGACCTCTTTTAGCAGTTGCTCATATCTGTACCATTTATCAATCGAAAGCAAAGAATCGGAGCCTATCAGCAGATCTATAATCAGCTCATCTCGATTTGTATTAAATTTTAGGCGCTTGACAGTGTCGACAGTGTAGCTTATTCCCGGATAAACAATTTCATCGTCAGAGAGAAGAATTTCTTTGCCGCGATTTTGCAGAGCAAGCCTACAGGTTTCATAGCGATACGCGGCAAAAGACCCTTGCTGATGTTTGTGCGGCGATAAACCTGTAGGCATGACAATCAACCGGTCGTATTTTTCAAGAGACCAACAGGAATCAATCATCTCAAGATGTGCGAGATGAAAAGGATCAAAGGCACCGCCAAACAGCGCGATTCTCATAATATCGCTCCACAGTCCTTGCCGATGTCACGGCGAAAAACACAATTATCAAAACTAATTTTGTCTACTTCCATATAAGCTTTATCTATTGCCTCAGATAGAGTTTTTGCCTGCGCCGATACGGCAAGCACTCTGCCTCCTGCTGTGAAGAATGTATTATCTTTTTTTACTGTGCCAGCATGGTATATGAACACATCTTCTGCCAGATCCAGTCCGGTTATCTCGCAGCCTGTCTTGTACTTGCCCGGATAACCTCCCGATGCCATTATTACAACGCAGCTTGCTTTGTCGCTTACTTCCAATCGATGTTTATGCAAATCACCGTCAACACAAGCCTTTAGAAGTGTATAAAGGTCATTTTTAACCAAAGGGAGCACTGCCTGTGTCTCTGGATCGCCAAAGCGAGCATTAAATTCAATAACATAAGGTCCATCTTCGGTTAGCATCAAACCGGCATAGAGAATACCGCGAAAAGGTGTACCATTTGCGGCCATTTCTTGAATAACAGGCTCAAATATAGTTTCCATGATCTGCTTTTGCAGAGCTTCGGTCATTTCCGGAACCGGAGCAATCACCCCCATGCCGCCGGTGTTCTCGCCGGTATCCCCTTCCCCTATCCGCTTATGATCTCTTGAACTGGGCAGAGCTAATAAATGCTTCCCGTCGCAAAAACACATAGCCGTGACCTCAGGTCCGGTCAAAAATTCTTCGATTAAAATCCTGTCACCGGCATCGCCAAACTTACGAACCTTCATAATGTCATTTATGGCCTTTGAGGCTGATTCTTTATTTTGACAAATTATGACTCCTTTGCCTTGGGCCAGACCTTCCGCTTTAATTACGAGAGGGAAAGCACATTGTTCTAATCCGGCTAACGCAGTTTTTGCGTCTTGGAAGATTGCCGCGGCAGCTGTCGGAATAGACAATTTATTCATCAGCTCCTTGGCGAATACCTTGCTGGATTCAAGACGGGCAGCGGCAGCCGATGGCCCAAAGGATTTAATCCCTTTTTCTGCAAGCGAGTCAACTAGTCCTAATGCCAAAGGATCGTCAGGTGTAACCACAACGAAATCGCAGCCTAGACTTTGAGCAAGATCAACTTGAGCGGCTATATCTGTAGCTGAAATCGGATGGCAGACTGCCAGTTCAGAAATACCGCCGTTGCCCGGAGCGGCATGCAGCTCTGCAATTTCATTACTCTGTGCCAGAGCTTTGATTACTGCGTGCTCACGCCCCCCGCCGCCTACTATTAATACAATATCTTTAGCCTGAGACATCTTATCTCCTTCGATGGTCGAATCAATCGGAGCAACCATCATCTGACCAATCAATGACGGAAGTGTCTGACACCTGTCATGACCATGGGCAGATTATGTGCATCACAGAATTCTATACTTTCATTATCTTTGAGAGAGCCGCCCGGTTGAATGATTGCAGTGACGCCGGCATTATAGGCTTCTTCAACTGTGTCAGGAAATGGAAAGAAGGCGTCTGAACCCAGTACTGAACCTACAGCCTTCTCACCTGCCTGCGCTATAGCAATCTTTGCAGCCTGTACCCTGTTCATCTGCCCGGCGCCAATTCCTACTGTCGCATTGTCTTTAACTAAAACAATGGCATTGGATTTCACATGTTTGACAACCTTCATGGCAAAGAGCAAATCATCGCGCTGGGCTTCATCCGGCAGTTTTTTGGTAGGGATTAGCCAGTTCCGGTCGTCGCCGATATCCTCATCTTGAACAAGCAGTCCGCCGTGAATATCCTTCAGCTTGCGTTCGTTTGTACCTGACATGATATCCGGAAGTTTCATTAAACGCAGATTGGCCTTTTGGGTCAGTATTTGAACGGCTTCGTCAGAAAAATCAGGGGCTACAATTACTTCCAGAAAGATCATATTCATTTTTCGGGCTACATCAGCTTCAACTTTTCTATTTGTCGCTGTTATTCCGCCGAATATAGACACCGGGTCGCTGTTATAGGCTTTATCCCAGGCTTGATCGAGATTGCTGCCCAGTCCGACTCCGCAAGGATTTGCGTGTTTTACCGCTACTACACAGGGTTGATCAAATTCTCTCAATAAGGCCAGTGCCGCGTCAGTATCAGAGATGTTGTTGTAAGACAGTTCCTTGCCGCTTAGCTGTTCAGCGTTGGTCAGAGAGCCGGGAACGGGAATGGCTGAACCATAATAGTCTGCTGTTTGCTGTGGGTTCTCACCATAACGCAATTTGGCTATGTGTATATAACTGGGAGTGAAATTCTTGCCCGTTGCGAGTGCCGGAAGATCAGCATCAGCTTTCTCCCGCAGCCATTTTGCAATGACAGCGTCATAAGCAGCGGTATGCTCAAAGACTTTAAGAGCCAGTTCATAGCGTAAGCAGTTATCCGTATTCCCTTTTGCATGGAGCTGAGAGGTCACTCGTTCATAATCGGCAGGATCACAGATGACCGTAACATCCTGATAGTTTTTGGCCGCTGCCCGCAGCATTGATGGCCCTCCTATGTCTATCTGTTCTATACAATCTTGTTTGCTTTTATCAGGATGGCGGATAGTATCTAAAAAAGGATAGAGATTCACAGCAATAATATCTATCGCCTCCATGCCATATTTTTCCATTTGCGCGACGTGGTCAGGAAGA
>DASRVY010000066.1:0-10891 GCA_035654855.1 Bacillota bacterium
CCAATCAATTTTTCCTACCCAGAATACATTATTTTTAATTTGCTTTTTCATAATTCCCTCCAGTAATATTCGATATTATACAATTTCACCATTTGTACTCAAACATTATATTCGCATTATACTTTAGTGCGCATATTCAAGATACACTACTTGACTGAAGTGTGATTTTGATTACAGATATAAGGCAGGAATTGTGCATTTCATACTACAATAAGTTGATAGTTTTAATTAAATTGTGAATAATTACAAATTAGTGCTTGACATTGTAATCTTACTGACTTATACTTGTAACAAGCTCCAGGGAATACCAGAAATGGACAGTATCTTGAAAACTATCTGCCGGAGATGAGAATCACGGTACGGCTGTCGACACTATATTTGGATCAGCATTCTCAGTACTTGAAAACTACTGAGAAAGAAACAAAGGAAGTTTAGTCTTCCGGAAACAGAGCAGAATGAAAGAAGTGACGAGAGTTCGAACATAAAACTGCGAATTAGGTATATAAAATCTATCTGAGTTTATTTGAACAGTAAAATGGGAAAAAATTCAAGTAGAACAATAAAAGCCTAAAGTGAAAAAGACGGTTAATCAGCTTTAGAAATAGAAATGATCGGAAGTCTCAAGTAGCTAACGGTTATGTGCGAGAATAAAAAGAAGTCGTTAAACGGGTAGTGAGTAAAGGTAAAAGAAATTATGGGTTCGCTGGAGCCCCTTTTTTTGTCTAAAACAAGATTTAGCTTTTCCTGTATGCTCGATTCTTTCCGGAGATGTTTGATATCAACTTACCATTGTTGATTAGAATAACAGCATTAAAACTAGGCTAATCTTCTCTGACCAGCTCGACAATATCCGGAAACTGTCTCCCCTGACTCTTAAAGTGCATGCCATAACCGCAAAGTGAGGCATATGAAGTGTTGAAGCCAATATAGCCCAGGGGCAGTGGCAGCAGCTGTTGTTCCGGATTGTGCAGGAGTGTGCAAATTTCCAGGGAATCAGGCTTTCTTGCCTGTAGCTGCTGAAGCAGGAAATGCATGGTAAAACCGGTTCGGACAATATCTGTGCAAAGCAGGACATTGCGGCGGAAAATACTTACAGTAGCATCCTGACGCAAAAAAAGCAGCGGGGTTTCTTTTTCATCCATTTGATAGCGGCCAATGCTAAGAAAATCAATATCCGCAGGTACTGTGATTTTGCGGAGAAGATCACAGCCGAATACAGCAGCGGCACGCAAGTAAACAAGTAAAATAACTCCATCGGGAAAATCGCGGTCAATTTCATGCCCCAAGGAGCTTAGCCTTTTATCGATTTCGTCTCGGGAGTAGCGTATCTGCTTCTCATATTCTTCTGCAGTAGGAATACGTCGTGTCATCATCAAACCTCCTCTGTCTGCTCAGCTGCAGTTCTTGGCAGTTTATCAGCTGTTGATTCGGCCGCTTTGTCTGGAGTGCAAGCAGATATTCCCCCGGTGTCAGTACCTGATTTTTCTTCGGCTGCATTCCCCTGTGTGGAAGAGTTGTTTAAAACTGAGTTCTTCCGTCCGTCATCACTCATCATTTCTCCTGCAGTAGAAAGGCTTCGAAGCAGATGGTCGTAATCACGCTTGAAGACCACCTCTATATTTATGCCGGGGTACAGTTCATTTAGCAGTCTGGCTTTTTTCTTTTTTGTTCCCGTATAACGTTGGTCCATAACTGTAAGTTCTAAATACAAATCGTAATCAGGCAGATAGAAGTCCGGGGAGAAGGCCGAAGTTATGTTGCCCTTCTCATCCCATTCAAGAGGAAATGTTTTAGGCTCATATATCCAGCGAATATGATACATATCCAGAACCTGAGCAAAGGGAATTTCCGAAGGATCTTTCATGATTGTGCTGAATTCCTCCCTGTGTCGAACTCTCTTCGACTCCTGCGATGAATCAAAAAGAAATTCTCGAGCCATATGATCTGTATACACTTCGGCTATCAAATTTACAGCAGCATCGACAGAAATTTTCCCCGTATTAAGCGTTACATGATATAGAAAGGGATCCTGCTCCTCTTCGCCGTACAGCACAAGGGAGTAGCGGCGAAGCTTTCTGTCCGAACGGGTCAGCCTTTCTCTAACCTTCTCAATCGACATCCCTCCTCTTTCCACCTGAAAATGTTTCTCTCGAACCTGCGCAGGCGCGGTAATATGAAAATGGATGGCATGCGGGTGGGTGCCTAGGAGCAGCTGAGCGGAAAAACCCAACATAACAGCATTATTATTATCTGCATACTTAGCTAAACGCTCGGACAAAAGGTCACGAAAACTGACACCGGCTGAACATTCATTTAGAAAATATTTTGGACTTTCATTCAGCATATTTATATCATGCGGAGAAGCAACATCAGCTAAAAAATAGTTCATTGCTTCATTGCGGTCGAATATAGGTATGCCGAATTTTAGCGCCAGACGTCTCGCAATTTCCTGACCAAACGCGCCGCGCTGATAAGTAATCGTCATTACAGGCATGTATCCCTCCCTGCCGAATCTATACTTACTGTTTATATTATACTTTATCAAAAAATATGCGGAAACTGTCCACGATTATAGAGATTAAGCAGCAACAAGATTAGATAACAAAGTAAATAATTTTTTGCATGCCACGATCAAAACCATGCAAATTTGCATAAAAAGACCACTCTGGCACAGATGCAAAAAAAGAATCGTGCAGAGTGGTTTTGGTGGAGACGAGGAGGATCGAACTCCTTACCTCTTGAATGCCATTCAAGCGCTCTCCCAGGTGAGCTACGCCCCCAAGCATATGTTAAACTGAAGCGCCGGCATCGTCTGCAAATACTGATATAGGACCAATTGCCGACGCCAGATTAAATTATCATATTCCCTGCGAACTGTCAATATAACTAATAATTCTTTAGGCTTTCACTGGAAAAAGTTGTTTCTGCCACCAGGTCAGAAACCTTTTTGTCACATAGGGCACTGATCAGCTCAAGTGCAAAATTCATAGCGGCACCGGGTCCTTTGGCAGTGATGACATTTCCATCTTTAACAACTAGCTTATTTTCATGTTCACCGCCTTCTATGTTATCTTCCACCCCGGGATAACAAGTATATCTTTTACCTCGCAATAAGCCTGCTTCAGCCAAGACGAGCGGACCGGCGCAGATTGCCGCCACCAGGCCTCCCTGCTCATATACCTGCTGCAAAGCGGCAATTACTTCTTTTGAAGATTTAAGATTATTGGCACCGGGCTGTCCGCCCGGTATTGCGATCAAATTAACTTGCGATAACTGATCTTTGGTTAGATCAGATATTAACCGGTCTGCCAGTACAGTGACATTCTGGGCGGATGTGACTTTGCGCTCATTATTCCAACTGTAAGTAACGACATCTGCCTTGGCGCGCCGCAGATAATCAACGGGGATCAAAGCTTCGACGGTCTCAAATCCTTCTGCTAAAAACACAATAACTTTGTTCTTTGACATTTTCACACCTTCCCTTCGTTTTAAGTATTGATGTCTGAATGAATCAAGAATCATGCACATACATCGTAATTGACCAAATTGTTAAATCAAATCAGCAACAATATTTGTTTAAACAGTATAGCACAGCACATTTTCTCGCGGGGGCTTAGGATACAGGTACACGCAATACGTTATAATATATTGGTCATGATTTTCAATGAGGTGAATATAGTGAAAATTGCTTTATTCTCAGATGTTTACGTCCCCGCCATTGGCGGAGTATCAACTTCAACACAATTGCTGCGCAATGAGTTAATCAAAAAGGGACACGAAGTATTTGTCTACACGGTGAAGGACCCGGATGCAAAAAATGACGCCAAAAACATTGTCCGCCTGCCTTCACTGCCCTTTATCAGCGAGAAAAGAATTTCTATCAATGTAAATCCAAAAACCCGCAGTCAATTACAAGCGGAGAATTTTGACATTATCCATACGCAGACAGAGTTTGGCTTAGGAATATTAGGCAGGTCACTTGCCCGCACTGAAAAAATTCCTATTGTTCACACCTTTCATACGATTTATGACGATTTCACTCGGGACATGTTTGCAAGTTGGCCAAACTTTATTGATAACAATGCCGCAAAATTGATGCGCAATATTAGCCGCAATTTTTGCAACTCTGTAGATGAGGTCATTGTGCCTACGAAGAAAACAGCTGATCTTCTCGGTGAATATGGTGTTGTCACTCCACTTCATATCATTCCCACAGGATTGGATCTAAACCGCTTTTATAGCGCTGCTGCTGATAAAGATAAGAAAGCGGAAATAAGAAGCAAATTAGGTCTTCAGCCTGACGATGTCGTGCTATTGTACCTGGGCCGGGTATCTAATGAGAAGCATATTGATGAGCTATTTGACTATCTGTTCAAGATTTTCCCTCGAATGGCACAACTGAAAATGGTTGTAACCGGTGAGGGCGCAGCTCTAGCTCGTCTTAAAAAGCGTGTAAAGAACGAAAAACAGACAAGACATGTCATATTCACCGGTCCAGTCTCAGTAGACGTAGTTCCACATTATTATGCGATGGCGGATATTTTTACCTCAGCTTCTCAGAGTGAGACGCAAGGTTTGACCTATATCGAAGCTTTGGCTTCAGGACTGCCTATCTTGGTGCGGGAAGATCCCAGTCTGCATGGCGTAGTCAATAATGGATATAATGGTCATTATTTTGTTGATGAGAAATCTTTTTGCCAGGGGCTTGATCTGCTGCTGGAACAGTTAAATAATGACAAAGACGAGCTATTCCGCAAGGCTGCTTCTTCCGCTGCAAAATATGACGTGTCTTTTTTTGCTGATAAAGTGTTGGAAGTTTACGGGTTGGCCGTACAGTCATAACTTGTCAAAGTATTTTGTATGCGTTAACTTGGTTTCAATTAAATATATTTGCTCTCCAGAATATAACTTGGCTCACAGGAGTATCTAATGAAAAAACTTATGTCCGGCAACGAAGCTATAGCGCGGGGGATATACGAAGCCTCAGTTAAAGTCGCCAGCGCCTATCCCGGCACGCCCAGCACAGAAATTTTGGAAAATCTGGCTAACTATAATGATGTCTACAGCGAATGGGCGCCCAATGAAAAGGTTGCAGCTGAAGTAGCCTTTGGCGCGGCAGTTGCAGGAGTCAGGTCAGTCTGCGTCATGAAGCATGTTGGCGTAAATGTTGCAGCCGATCCAATCTTCACCTCTTCTTATTCAGGTGTAAATGCCGGTTTTGTAATTATATCGGCAGATGATCCGGGTATGCATTCTTCCCAGAATGAACAAGATAACAGACATTATGCGCGTGCAGCTAAACTGCCTATGTTTGAGCCTGCGGACAGTCAGGACTGCATTGACATGATCAAGGAGGCGTATCACATCTCTGAGGAGTATGATTGTCCTGTCTTTTTCCGGACGACAACCAGGATATGCCATTCAAAAAGTCTTGTCAGTGAAGGCGCTAAGCTGGAAGTGCCTATCAAACCCTATGAGAGTAATGCCAAAAAATATGTTTCCGTCCCTGCAGTTGCCGCCGCCAGAAGACCTTTGATTGAAAAGAGAATGCAAAGACTTGAAGAATATGCAAATAACAGCCCTTTCAACAGGATGGAGCTTAACGACAGAAAGACCGGCGTCATCAGCTCAGGTGTGGCAGCTCAATATGCTCGAGAGGTATTTCCCGCAGGCACATCATATTTACAACTGGGATTCACCTATCCCCTGCCCAAAGAACTGATCCGTCAATTCGCCCGCGAAGTAGATACTCTCTATGTTGTAGAGGAATTGGATCCTTTTTTGGAGGAACAAATCAGGGCGCTCGGTATCGATATTATTGGCAAAGAGATTGTGCCGGCGATGTTCGAGCTTAACCCCCTTATTCTGCGTTCAGCCATATTGGGTGAAGATATTGTTGAATCAGACGGTAATATTGGTAAAGAATCGGAGACAGTTCAAATTGACACTCAGGCAGTTCCCAGGCCACCGGTTCTTTGCCCCGGCTGCCCTCATCGCGGTTTTTTTTATGCTGCGTCTAAGCTGGATAATGCTGTAATTGCGGGAGATATTGGTTGTTATACCTTAGCCGCCTCAGATCCTTTGTTGGCGATGGATACCTGTGTTTGCATGGGAGGCGGTTTCACCGTTGCTATGGGAATGCAAAAATCGTTCGAGTCAGCCGGAATCACGGACAAGAAAGTTTTCGGTGTTATGGGTGACTCAACCTTCTTCCACAGCGGTATCGCCGGCGCTATTGAGATTATTTACAATGGAGGCAATGTCATCCCGGTAGTTCTGGACAATCGTACTACCGGCATGACCGGACAACAGGAGAATCCCGGAACGGGCTACAGCATAAATGAGCAACAGGCAGAGCAAATTTCAATTCCGGCCATTTTGGAGGCAATCGGCTTCAAAAAAATCCTAAAACCCAATCCTCTGAATCTGTCAGCTGTAGAAAAGGCATTAAATCAAGCACTAGAATCGGATGTGCCTGCTGCCATTGTCTGGGCAAGTCCCTGTCGTCTAATAAAAAGAGAAAAATTTCCGCCGGCGGTGTGTGAAGTTGATCGAGATATGTGCACGAGCTGCGGTGTATGCCTTGGTGTTGGCTGTCCCTCAATTTATTTCGTGGATGACCGTGCATTTATAGATGATACCCTCTGTGTAGGCTGTACTGTCTGTATGCAAACTTGCGTTTTTGACGCTATAAAAATTAAAAAGAGGGAAGAAAAATAAATGTTGTCTGATAAAGTTGATACATCAAATACAATCAAAAATATTGTCTTGATAGGTGTAGGCGGCCAGGGTACTATTCTGGTAAGCAAAATTATTACATCAGCTCTTGTTGCCGCATCTTATGACGTAAAAATGAGTGAAATTCACGGAATGGCACAAAGAGGCGGCAGCGTATCGACGCAAATACGTTATGGTGAAAAGGTTTACTCGCCAATAATCGGGCAAGGCGAAGCGGATATACTCGTAGCCTTTGAAAAGATGGAAGCTCTCCGAGGCGGCATCTATTTGAAGCCTCAGGGCACAATCGTTGTCAATAACTACGTTATAATGCCCATTCCCGCTGCCTCCGGCAAAATTCTATATCCCGAAGGGATTATTGAATCCTTACAAAAGAAGTATACTGCCATCAGTATAGATGCCGGTGAAGCAGCAATAAATTTGGGCAATAGCCGTGTAATGAATGTCGTCTTGCTTGGCGCGATGGTCGAGGCTTATGACATGGCGGAGCTTGATTGGGATCAAGCCTTAAAAGATAATATCAAACCGCATTTTCTGGATATAAACATAAAAGCCTTCGCCAAAGGCCGTGAGCTTGCCGCTCAGGCAAATAATGACGCGAAATAAGAAAATTATTGTCAGCTGATATCTGAATGGTCTCTCAGGTAGGATTCCTTTAGATCCCATAGTTTTTGTGAAAGATCTACAAAATATATTTGCGGATACTCAAATCTCTTCATGGTGTCGTACAGTGTATCTTGTTGCTTTGCGCAATACTCTCTAATTTCTGACAGCTTGCGTCTCTCATACACCAGTTTTCCTTTTTTGAAGACAGGGTCAAGAAGCTTTTTTGCTCTAAAGTTGGTTAGGATTTTTCTTTTCCAGGTAAGGAGCGGGTCAAAAATTTCGTAGGGCTCGTCCTCACTGATAATCTCACCTTCCAGTGTAATCAGGTCAGCCAGAGCTTTGCCGGTATCGCGGTCATAAAAACGCCACAGATCTTTACAGCCGGGGTTAGTAACTTTATCGGCATTGTCAGAGATCTTCATGCGCGGCTCAAGCTCGGTACCGGGATTTCCGATTGCGCATAATTTATATACACCCCCGAAAACAGGTTCTGATTTTGAGGTAATCAGCCGTTCCCCAACACCAAAGGAATCAATCTTTGCCCCCTGATAAATGAGATTCTTAATCAGGTATTCGTCCATGGAATTAGATACCGTTATTTTGCAGTCCGGCAGACCTGCCTCATCTAAAACCTTTCTTGCCTCGATGGTCAAATATGCAAGATCACCTGAGTCAATTCGTATTCCTTTCAGTCTCTTGCCCATAGGTTCAAGTACTTCCCTGGCAGTGCGAATGGCGTTGGGGAGTCCGCTTTTAAGTGTATTGTACGTATCTACCAGTAAAAGACAGTTGTCCGGGAAAGACAGCGCGTAGGCGCGAAAAGCCTCAAACTCGTCATCAAAAGCTTGAACCCAACTATGTGCCATAGTGCCGAGGCAGGGAATGTCAAATTGCTGTGCCGCTATAGTATTGGAAGTGCCTGCTGCTCCGGAAATGAAGGCCGCCCTTGCTCCCAGAACAGAGGCGTCATATCCCTGGGCTCTTCTTGCACCAAATTCCATAACTGATCTGCCGCCTGCTGAACGCACAATTCGCGAGGCTTTTGTGGCAATCAGGCTCTGATGGTTGATAGTGACCAAGAGCATTGTTTCAATCATCTGAGCCTGTATAATAGGTCCTCGAACCTTAACGATAGGTTCATTGGGGAAAATCGGCATTCCTTCCGGCACACACCAGACATCACACTCAAATTTAAAATCTCGGAGATATGAGAGGAAATCTTCGCTAAAGGTGTTTTGACTGCGCAAATAGGCGATATCATTGTCATCAAAATTTAGAGCAAGTAAATAGTCAATCATCTGCTCAACGCCGGCCATAATAGCGTAGCCGCCTGAATCAGGAATTTGACGAAAGTATAGGTCAAAGCAAGCTATTTTATCACTAAGACCATGATCCATATAGCCATTTGACATAGTAAATTCATAAAAATCAGTCAACATACTCATATTGTTTCTGTCATTCCAAATTTTGTTTTTCATTTTTCCTCCTGTTTACGGACTTAGAACAATGTATTATAAAACTACTCTTTAGTTATTGATTGTATTTCGCTGTACAATATAGCACACGTATCATTTAAGATGCATAAAAACATGATTTGAATCATGTCACGATGCAATATGACTGCGAATTAAGTTCAGCTGCGTCTTCCTCAATCTATTATATTATGCTCATACGGCCAAGAGTCGTCGCCGAAAAGTTCCTCACGAAAATATACTTTCTCTAACGTTAAACCCTCAGGCGGCATGGTCATTCCCATTTTAGTGCGGTCCCCTGCTTGCAGTAAATCAGGAATGACAGCAGGGTCAATCTTTCCTTGCCCGACTTCAATCAATGTACCCATAATTATTCGCACCATATGGTATAAAAAACCGTCCCCAGTAATCTCCAGCAGATATTCTGTGCCTGGCATCGTCTCTTTTTCCTGACGATATAAATCCAGACGATAGATTTTTCTTTTATTTCTGAGAGTGGTGCTGCCCTGATCCATTAGAGCTGAAAAATCGCGCTCACCCAAAAAATGCAGGCAGCATTCTCGCATTGCTCGGTAATCCGGATTCTGTGGCAGCCAAGCTGTTGTTCTGCGGTCGATGGCGGGCCTTGCGCGAGAGCAAAGTAAGCGGTAACAGTAAGTTTTACCGCAGGCGTGGAAGCGGGCATGAAAGTCCGGAGCCACAGTTTTAGAAGCCAAAACTGAAACTCCTTCCGGAAGTTTCGTATTTAGAGCCAGAAAAATATTTTCATCAGGGATCGAGGTTGAGGTAAACAGATGGGATATGTGACAGCGCGCGGAAACGCCTTGATCGGTGCGGCTGCAGCCAATAATTACTCTCTTTTCACCTGTCAGTTTTAACCAGGCATTTTCCAGTGTTTCTTGCACAGATATTGCATTTGTCTGACGCTGCCAGCCGTGGAAACAGCTGCCATCGTATTCTAATGCCAACGCAATTTTCCGCTCAGCCATGCTCATAGAAATTTTTGATATTATCGGCGGCAAAGAGAGCTGCGCCAATTACTCCGGAATTGCTGCCCAATTCAGCCAGTGCAAATTGCGGCTCAGGGTATCCGGATGGCAGATAGGCCAGATCAATGCTGATATCAGCTACTCTGCGCAGGAAATTCTCACCTGACAGGCTAATGCCTCCGCCTAGAATTATTAGCTGGGGCATAAAAATATTTATAATATTGGCACATCCCTCCGCCACATTTCGTATAAATTCGCTGATGACATTAGCAGCTGTTACGTCGCCAAGTTCTGCAGCCTGAAAAGCAGTCCTGCCGGATATCTTTCCTCCTTGCTCTTTGACGTATTGTGCCAGACCGGAAGCCGGATTATGTAAAATAGCTTCTCTGGTCATGCGTATAAGTGCGGTTGCGGAAGCATATACTTCAAAACAGCCTTGTCTGCCGCAAGCGCAAGGAACACCATTCAAGCGTATTACGTGATGACCGAGTTCTGAAGCAGAATTATTAAAACCGGTGTAAAGTTTGCTGTCAATTATGATACCGCCGCCAACTCCTGTACCCAAAGTAAGCATTACTAGATTTTTGTATCCACGACCGGCTCCAAGTTTGCTTTCCGCCAAAGCAGCGAAGTTAGCGTCATTACCGAGAAATATCGGAACGCCCGTAAATTGCGTGAATTTATCTCTTAAGGGGTAGTTGTAAAAAGATAGATTGTTTGTATTTAAAATGATCCCCTTGTCATTATCCACATATCCCGGCACACCGACACCCATTGCTAAAATGTCATCTTTAGAGATATTTTGTTCTGTCAGGAGTGTGCTCAGCATTTCGTTTATCTTCTCCATGAGCTGTTCCGCAGTCAGAAACTCACCGGATTTCCTTTCCTGCAGAGCAATTAGTGAATTATCTTCAGATAGCAGGCCAATCTTTAGATTGCTGCCGCCGATATCCAGACCAAGATAATAAGGCATGAAACTCACCTTCCTTTAGTTCATTCTCAGGTTAAACAGTGGGAAACACAAGAGGGAGAACATATACAGCAACGGAAATTAATACCACAAAGAGTGAGAAAATCACGTCAAGA
>DASRVY010000067.1:0-2622 GCA_035654855.1 Bacillota bacterium
GCGACATTTGGCTATGGCCTTTGGGCTATGCTTTTGAAAAAATATGACACCTCCCGAGTTGTCATTTTCCATACTCTGACGCCGGTATTTGGCGCTCTCTTCTCCTGGATACTTCTGGGTGAGGATATCTGGCGCTGGAATACGCTGGCTGCTCTCCTCTTAGTTGCGATGGGCATCACTTTGATCAACTGGAGGAATAAAGCGGCTGATAATGCTGATATCGACAGTCATCTCGCTGATGAAGTTGACGGTACCGGGTCTTGACTTGTTGCTAATGAGCAATTTGTAAGGGGGTGGCGGTGCCGGGTGTTGACTTGCGGCTGTTTTATAATCTGCAGTTCTGCCAGCTGAGCGTCTTCGTCTTCAAATTAATTTGAACGATGCCAATTTGAATGGTGCCAGGTGTTGACTTGTTGACTTATTAAAGTCTGACTCCATGAAGGAGAATTGATGACCAGTATGAAGATGAGGTTTCGGGATAAGCTTTGGATGCTGATTCCGATTATGGTGACAATGTTCTGGGGCAGCGGAGCGCCTGCCATCAAATTAGGCTACACATATTTTCAACTGCGATCAAATGATGTTTTCAGTATTTTGTTATTTGCCGGACTGCGCTTCTTTGGCGCAGGCTGGATAACCCTTGCGATTAGCCGCTTACTTACGGGAAAGCGGCCGCGCTTTTATATGAAAATGATTAAGCCGACAGTAATTATGGCTTTAATACAGACCGTGCTGCAGTATTTTTTCTTTTATTTGGGTTTGACTGTTGTCAGCGGAGCGGCGGGGGTGCTGATTAGCTCAACGGGAACATTTTTTGCCGTGATTATTGCCATTATTATTGGCATGGAGGCGATGACCGGGAGAAAGTTTGCCGGCATTGTCTCCGGATTGATTGGTGTTGTTATCTTTAATCTCAGTCCTGATTTGGAGCTGACCTTTCGTTGGAATGGTGAGCTGTTTATCCTTCTGACAGCTATCTGTTATGCGCTTCATAATGTGTTGGTGAAACACTACAGCAAGGAGCATGAACCTGTTGCCCTGACCGGTTTTCAGTTTATTTTGGGAGGCGCTGTTCTCTGTCTTATAGGCATTGCCGGCGGAGGCAGTCTGATCTGGCCCGGTTTTGCCAAGAGTTTGATACTCTTCTATCTGATGTTTCAGGTTGCTGTGGCTTACGCTCTCTGGTCATTGCTCCTGAAAAAGCATGACACATCCAAGGTCGTTATCTTCAATGCTCTGACTCCGATTTTCGGGGCGGTTTTCTCCTGGTTGATACTGGGTGAGGACATCTGGCGCTGGAATACGCTGGCTGCCCTCTTATTGGTCGTACTAGGTATTTCCCTGATTAATTGGAAGCGAAAGACTGTTGCCCCGGCGGTGGGGAATCCGCGGACTTAGAAGTTGCCGGTACCGCGGCAAGCGGCAAGACTTAGGTGGTGCCAGGTTGGTGGTGCCAGGTGTTGACTTGTTGTGTTTTGACTTGTTGACTTATTGCGACGGTCCGGTTGATGAACTTAAAAACACAAATTCTGCTTGTACATAAAATTTTTTTGCGAAGGCTCTGATAACGCAATAATATTTGTTATACTGCAGACAGTATACAATGAATTTGTCTGAGTATGCCTGCTGTCAAAGCGGCTAATATGACAGGTTCAAAAAAAGTATTTGATATTAATTAAGACTTTGGTGCTTGGACATGTCCTAGTGTCACTGCCCGGTGGTACTGTCAGAGACCAGGATTTGCTCCGGCAGTACTACCCAAGTATTGGATAAGTCCGAGAGCCATTGCCAAGAAGAGGTGAGAATTATGAAGACTTGTCTTAATGGCCATAGCGTCCCCGACGATGCAAAATTCTGTACAGTATGCGGCATTCCGGTGGAAGATACGCAGCCTGAAGTGACAGAGTTTGTAAAGACCTGCCCCAATGGGCATGAAGTCCAAGATGAGGCAAAGTTTTGCCTCGAGTGTGGCGCTGCCATTGTTCAATCAGCACCATCTGAGCAACCGGCTGCAGCATCTAATCAATATGCTCAGCCACAGCAAGCCGAACCAAGCCAACAGCCGGCAGGAGTACCTAGTCAATATGTTCAGCCCCAGCAAGCACAGGCGCAAAACTACCCAGGATATCAACAATATCCTCCCGGGCAGCAATACCCTGCCAACCAAGGATATCAGCAGTATCAGTATCAGCAACACCCGCAGCCTGCTGTCTCTCAAAAAGGCATAAGTACTATTTTCCCATCTGTTGTTATGATGATTGCTTCAGTTATGTTAATAGTGTCTGTTTTTTTACCATATATTGTTTCACCCGGCTGGTTAGGTGAATACTCCTACTCGTTCTCGCTGTTTAGCGCTTTGAAGGAGGCGGTTGAGGTAGGTTTATCTTATTTGGGTAATGGCATTTTCTTATTTATCGCAGTTGTTCTCTTAATGTTGCTTTCGATAATAACTTTGATTTTTTCACTGTTTAGGAGGTCAAAAATAGTTCTGATTTTTTCCATATTAACTTTGCTCCCAGCCATTTTCGCTGATATATATTCCAGATCTGAAATGGGAGTTCCAAACTTTGGTCTGAAATGGGGAATTTCCTACTTTCTATTTTATATATTGCCCGTCGTGAT
>DASRVY010000068.1:0-2280 GCA_035654855.1 Bacillota bacterium
TCATCCAAACCGGACCGTGCAAATAATTCAGTTATTTTGCGGCTGAAATCGCGCAAAGAAATTCCCATCTAATTACCATTTATCACTGTCAGGATCTGCCGGTATTACAGGTTTAATGGCTGCGATGGCAACTTCCAGCATAGAGTCATCCGGTTCCGCCGTTGTAAAGCGCTGCATCGCCAAACCGGGCAGTGAAACAAAACGAGTTACAGGATTATCGTAGCGTCCCGCCAAATGAATAAGCTCATAAGAAATCGCAGCCACCAGCGGCAGTAAAAGCAGACGTAAGAGCAGATTAATCAGAGGACCGTGGCGTCCAACCATGGCAAAAACCAGAATAGACACCACCATTACCAGAAACATGAAGGCAGTACCGCAGCGCGGATGGAAACGACTATGCTTTCTGACATTTTCAACTGTCAGCTCCTCCCCGGCCTCATAGGCTGCAATAGTCTTATGTTCAGATCCATGATACATCCAGACCCTCTTGACATCATCCATACGCGAAGCAAGCCACAAATAAGAGATAAAGATCGTGATACGAATTATTCCTTCAACCAGAGATAAAAAGAAATTACTCTGACTTACCGTACCCCCCTGCCAGACAATCAGCGCCCTAATCCCGTCCGTCAACAAACTGGGCAGAAGGATAAAGAGGACAACCGAAAATCCCAGCGCGACAAAAACCATACCCCAAAGCACCAATGTAGAATGACGTTCCAGCCAGGCATCAAGCCTGCTTGGCTTCTCAGGCTTATAATTCTCCTCTGTCTTGCCGGCAGCTTCTGCTTTGTCAGGCATCTCCGCCTCACCATGCGCCTCAGTCTCGTTGACCGCTTCTATCTTATCGAACTCCTCCGTCTTGCCGGCACTCCCATCAATTATTTCATCTGCTTCAGAGCGATTTGTTGAAGGCGCTTGCGTCGCGGGCTCAAACTTCCCCGCCGGCTCAGGACCATCTGCAGACCCCGATAGATCTGACGCCTTATCGCTTTGCAGTGCAGCCGCTTCACTTAGTGAAACAGTATCATTGCTTTTCAGACCGGCTCCTTCAGCAGGCAAAACAGCTTCCACATTTTGCTGACCGGCATCTTCAGTTGAAGTATCGCCGGATTCGGATACATCAGGGCTGTTCGTTTCTGACTCAAATTCTGCAAGTTCTGCCGATCTCATCAGGGCAGTAATCCCGACAGCCATTTGTGAAACCAAACGGACAGGCCCCCTGATGAAGGGTACCTTGGCTATGCCCTTAGCAGGCGCACGCTCAGTTACTGAAACCTTGATGCTCCCGTCAGCGCTTCTGGTAGCCATAGCCTTCTTTTCCGGGCCCAGCATGATCAGCCCCTCAATCAGAGCTTGTCCGCCAATAGAGGTTTTCTTACACTGTTTTTGATTGTCAGTTTTATTTTTCATGCTTTTATCATACTCTTACTTTCGATTTTTAAACATATGTGGCTGTGGCAAACAGTCACCTAGGCAATTAAGTCAGATACTATAATATTGCAGTACACTCAGAAGTTGTCAGCCTAAACATTCGATCCGCTGAAATCATGATAATAAAGACAGAGCCCTAGAGCACTTAAGTGCAATAGAGCTCCGGATAATTTTCACTTTAAAATTCTGCCAAAATTTGCTGAACAAATTTCCTCAGTTCGCATCCTTAGTGTTTGCCATTCTTTTCTTGAATTTGTCTACGCGGCCGCCCGAGTCGATCATCTTTTGTTTGCCGGTATAAAAAGGATGACATTTAGAGCAGATATCCACAGACATCTCCTCGCGGACAGAACCTGTTTCAAAAACTTCACCGCAGGCACAACGCACGACACATTTATGATATTCAGGATGAATATTTTCTTTCATTTATTTTCACCTCGCTGCTGTTCGCATTAAGCTAAACAAAGTTGATATATTTTTTGTTATTTGCCGCTTAAATCAATAATAAAGCAGCCTTATGATAATAACGCCCGCCATTCTTTCTGTCAAGTTTGCTTAACCCTCGATTTGGAACAAAGATTACGGTTTAAGAGCAGCCGGGCTGCCTTCAGCATCTTGAGATCAGCCGGCAGCGCAGCTGCAGTAAAGTGCCGGGCCTGTCTGCGGTGCGCACAATCAGGGAGCTGCGGAATAATATTGCAAAATAGCGTTGGCTACTCCGCGTGCGATGGCCTCTTGACCTTTTTCACCGGTAAGTCTGGCTCGATCTTGTTCATTGGAGAGAAAACCACAAGAAAGCTGAGCCGAAGTAATATTATTCAGACGCAACACCGCCAGATCATCTTC
>DASRVY010000069.1:0-3097 GCA_035654855.1 Bacillota bacterium
CGTACAGGACCTGGCTTTGCGCTGAGCAGCAAGCCAGAGAGCACATTCTACTCTCTTTTTTAAAAGAGTACAGCTTATTTCATTGACCCCGTTTAAGCTGTTGTTGGCATGAAGAATATCTGCTGCGCAGCCTCCACCGCAATGGTAACGAGCCCAACAACTGCTGCAGGGTTCTTGATCAGATAAAAGGAACCTCTTAAACATATCTTGTATAGATCTGTTTAAAGTGACATTCTCATCCTGTACAGAGCCCAGCAAATATTTTTCTTCTCCAACTAATTGATGACAGGGATAGATTTCACCGCTGGGAGCTACTGCACAGTACTCCAGACCGGCACCGCAGCCTTTAAGTCTTTTAAATATACAGGGACCGCCTTCCAGATCAAGAAAAAAGTGAAAGAAATTTATGTCGCTTCCATTTTCCTCTAACTCATTCAAGGAGACTGCCAGCTTTTCATATTCCTTTTCAATCTCGGGCAGATCGGACAGTGCGATGGCATAATCACAATCAGGTGCAGACAGTACGGGTTCCAATGAGATGTTTCTTCCGAACTCAGCCAAATGCATGGCATCTGCAGTGAAGTCTAAATTGTGTTTAGTGAAGGTGCCGCGCAGATAGTATTCAAGATCACCACGCAGGCGGACAAAATTTTTAATATTTGGAGCAATTTTTGCATATGAGCCTTCTCCTGCGGCGTTTAATCTCATCCTGTCATTAACTTCCTGCCTGCCGTCAAGTGATAAAACAACATTCTTAAAGTTATGGTTCAAATACTCAATCTTGTCCTCAGTTAAATTAGTAGCATTGGTTGTGATGGTCAGGCGAATGTCTTTGCCATGAAGGTGACTTTGCTGTTTGCAGTATTCTGTCAGCTGTTGTACTACATTCCAGTTAAGCAGTGGTTCACCGCCGAAGAAATCAATATCCAGATTTTTTCTGTTTCCGGATGATTTTATAAGAAAATCGATGGCCTTTTTGCCGGTCGCAAAACTCATCAAGCTCTCCTTGCTGTCGCCATAGGTTCCTTCTGAAGCAAAACAATATCTGCAGCGCAAATCGCAGGCGTGGCAGATATTTAAACACATAGCCTTGAGGAGTATGCCATCCGGATACAGTTGCTCAGTACTGATATTTACGCTTTCGCTAAACAATTCGCCGGCAGCGATCAATGCTTCAATTTCACCACAGAGCTGCTCAGCCTCTGATGGGTTTAAATTTGAAACGAAAAATGACGGATTAGATGGCCTGGTGCAGTTATTTTCTTGATAGGCGCGCACAAGAGAAAAAGCGGCTTCATCTAATTGATGCAGTGCGCCGCTTTCGCTGTCATAAGCAAAATATTCACCATTAAACTGGAATGTGTGGGTCAATTGCGATCTTTCCTCTCGCAGGGCTGGTTAGCCACAGTGCAGGAGGTTTTGCAGGCTGACTGGCATGATGTCTGACACTCACCGCATGCTTTTCCGTTTTTTTCAGACAAGATGTTTTTCTTTTGTATGGTTTTTATGTATTTCATCGTTTATTCCACTTCTAAGTTGTTTACACTTATTTATTTACTCTGTTCGTCGTCGGTTTCTTCATCTGTTTCTTCGTTATCAGCGGGAAGTTCAGGGTTGCTTTCCGGCTCGGCTGTAGGTTGATTCACAGCGGAAACAGCGCTTTTCTTAAAAGTCATCATGGTGTTGGCAACACTGGTATAGATTGTTACCTCGTCATCAGACATGCTGGCAATTCTGCCGACGATACCCCCGATAGTCATGATTTTATCGCCAATCCTCATGTTCGACAGCTGTTCTTTTAAAGCTTTTTCTTTCTTTTTCTGCGGACGGATCATCAAGAAATACATTACTACGAAAAGCAGAACAAATGGCGCCAGCATACTCAATATGCTGCCAGTATCCCCCTGGCTTTCAAGTACACTATAATGTAAACTAAAAGTCATCATATACCCTCCAGTAAATGTTCAATGTGCCAATCATATCACTAAATGGAAAAAGCTGTAAAGGGTTATAAGATCAGGAGAAAGCTATGAGTTATGCGGACAAAATATTTATTGAAAACTGTAATGTGATTTTGTCTTCAGGTGAGAGCAATGTCGGTGAGGCTATCAGACCACATTGGCAAGATGGCTCTCCTGCCTACACCATGAAGAAATTTGGTCTAATCAACCGCTATGATCTTAGCAGCGGATTCCCTCTTTTGACCTTGCGCCTAATTAATTGGCGCGCTGCACTGAAAGAAATTCTCTGGATCTGGCAAAAGAAATCCAATGTGATTGCCGAACTTGACAGCAAAATATGGGACCAGTGGCAGCTCTCTGATGGAACGATAGGCAAGGCATACGGTTATCAATTGGCACAAAAACATATTTACCCGGAGGGCGAGTTCGATCAGGTAGACAGAGTTCTCTGGGAGCTTCGCAACACCCCCGCAAGCCGTCGAATGCTGACCAGCTTATATAATTTTTCAGACCTCAAAGATATGGCTCTTTATCCCTGCGCCTGGAGCATGACTTTCGATGTGGAAAACGGCAGGCTTAATGCCATTTTGAACCAAAGATCCCAAGACATGCTGGCTGCCAATAACTGGAATGTCGTTCAATATTCAGCTTTAATGATGATGTTCGCTCAGGTATCAAACTTGCAGCCTGGTGAATTCATTCATGTTATTGCAGACGCTCATATTTATGACCGTCACATTGAGATTGTTGAAGAGCTCGTAGCCAGGCCGGCTTTCCCTGCTCCGGCTTTCCGAGTTGATCCGGATATCAAGAACTTCTATGATTTTACAATAAACAGCTTTGAAGTTGATCATTATCAGCACGGTGAAAAAATCGGTCCTTTCCCTGTTGCAGAATAAATGTTGAATAGGGCCCGATTGCGCAAGAATTGACAGCTCGCTGCTAACACAAAGGTATAGATAACTGCAGCGAAGAATTGATAAAATCAGTCAAGGTGATGAACCTGTCGCAAAATAGATTTGGCAGAGGTGAAATATGAAAATTATCGTAGCCTGTGATCGGCGCTGGGGTATTGGTTCAGAAGGAAAACTGCTGACTCATATCAGTTCTGACCTGAGACGGTTCAAAGAGATCAC
>DASRVY010000070.1:0-4609 GCA_035654855.1 Bacillota bacterium
CAAAAAGCCATAAGAGTGATACACTTTGCGGATCTGATTAAGCACATAATTGCGCAGTTCTGTCTCTAAAGGTGTTTGCTCAGGCATACCTCGTACCGGGGTCTTAATAAAAGCCATACTTATCCAACTCGCCTCTCTTTAAATAGTATCCATTTTTTCTCTATGATTATAACACGCTCTAGAAGCCGCCAGATAATCACTGTTGTGTAAAAGCTTTCGAATCTTTGCAGCCGTCAAATTGTTTTTACCGGATGCAAAACCTCTCGATGTTCAGTAAACGAAATTGTAAGAGGTGTTAATTCGCTATAATTAAGTATCCTTATGCCAAGCTATTTTTGCAACACGTAACTTCAGTTTCGTTTCAGCTTGAGTGTTTGGAATAAAGTTTAAGTGCTAAATTTTATATAAGTAGGAAGTGTTTAGACCGCATATATAAACTGATTGGACAGACATAAGAATAATTACCTCGCAGGAAGGAGAAAATACAGATGGACGAATACAATAATGATTTGGAGGAACCAAGCCGGAAGGCTGAGGACGTCCCTTCTGAACAAACTAATCGCCCCGGCTATAGTCAGAACAATGGTGAATACAGATGGTCGAGACCTTCTGAACCGCGTTTTGATTCCAGTAAACCGGGAGGAATGGGCCAGCCCGGTTATCAATATGATACTCGTGACGCTTACAGATATCGCGAGAGCGGGAACAAGTCCGGCGGTAAGGCTGTCATAATAATCGCCACTGTCCTGGTTGTACTGGTCATAGCCTTTATTGCTGCAGCGGTAACCTTCGCATATTTGAGATTTACCGGAAACGCAGATGAGAAAAATAGCGAGGTGACCGAGACTGATAAGGCCGCGGTGGTTATAGATGATACAGATGCGGTTGAAACTGAGCCTCCGGTTTCCACCTCGACGGAACCGGACCGGGGCGCTCTGGATATAGACAGTGCCGATCCGAGTGAACCTGCAGCTGCCGGGCAGCTGCAGACAGCGGCGGAGAAAGTAATTCCATCTGTCGTATTGGTGCGTGAATATCAAAGCAGTTCAACCGGTCTGCTTAATAAAGCCAACCTCTCTTCGGAAGGAAATTTCAATCTTGAATTCAATCAAAATAATCTTCAGTTTGGCGGAGACGCTGATGTAATTGTGGGAGAAGGATCGGGTGTAATTATGACAGCCGAGGGTCACATAGTTACCAATGCCCATGTAGTTGCGAACGGGAATAAATTTGAGATAGTGACGTACGACGGCGTCTTCTTTGAAGCAACACTGTTAGGGGTTGATGTTGTGACTGATTTGGCCGTACTGAAGATTGATCCCGGTGAAACAGTGCTTACTCCTGCCACTTTTGCCGGCACATCAGGGCTTAGAGTAGCTGATCAGGTGTTTGCAGTAGGCAATCCCGCCGGCAGTATCCTCAGTTCCACAGTAACTGTCGGCTATATCTCAGCCCTAAACCGCATGATCATGGCCGATGACGGTTCCAATATGAATTATATCCAGACTGATGCTGCCATTAACAGCGGTAATTCAGGGGGAGCTCTGGCCAATTTAAACGGAGATGTGATCGGCATAAATTCCCTCAAAGTATCGGGAGATACTTATGAGGGTTTGGGTTTCGCCATACCCTGGGATGTAGCGGAACCGATAGTGCAAGATCTGGCTCAGTATGGCCAAGTGCAAAACAGACCGGCCCTGGGAGTACGGGGAAATTTCATGAATTCCACTGCGGCCATGTACTATCGGCTGCCTAGTACCGGCTTCTATATAGCCGAAATCATAAATAAGAGTCTTCTTGATGCGGGCATCGAGGAAGGCAGTATCATCACTGCTATTGATGGAATTAACCTGGTATCGTCCAGCACTTTAAGCAACTATCTGGCGCAAAAGAAACCTGGAGATGAAGTAACTTTGGACATCGTTAATAGCGCGACAGGCTCAACCTTTACTGCGACTGTCGAACTGATTGACAGTCATGGCGTAAACTGAAGCTATCAGGTATACTCGTGGAGGTTAACGTTTTTAAGACGTTTTAGGACGTAAGAGGAGGGAAAAATGAAAAAAACACAACAAAGGCTGCTGTCAGCAGTAATTATCTCAATTATGCTAATTTCATTAGCTGCCTGCGGCGGAGGAAATCCGCTCGTCGGTAAATGGACGCCAACGGGCGACACTGCGGATTCTTTTGGCGCTTCAGAATTGGAAATGTTTGGAGCAAATGCCGATGATATGGTCTTGGAGTTCACTAAGAACGGAAAAGTCAATATGTTGATCCAAGGTAAGCCTATGCATGAATTTATGGAAAAAATATTCATCGACTTGGGAATGTCTGAAAGTGAAGCAGCAGAGTATGCAAAAGAAATGGCATTTGACGCTGAATACAAAGTTGACGGCGATAAATTAACCATGATTTCAAACTTTGACGGTGAGAAGGATACTGCGGAAGGAACCTTCAAAATTTCCGGAAATACGCTGACCCTTACGATTGATGGCGACACCGAGACATTTAAGAAAAAATAATTGACATTGGAGACCGAGAAGTTTGCCAGACCTCAGGTCATATACAAACATTGCTCAAGCAGTTTTGGAGCATATAATTTAACACAAAAAACAGCGGACGAAAGTTCGCTGTTTTTAATTGAAGAGCTCATCAATCATAAGGCGGTAAACAGCATCGCCATCGAGCCCGGAAGATAAAGCGGGGTGGTAAACCAGCCGGATTACTGCCCAGTCGATCGGCATTAAGTCTTGAGCCAAGGTCCATTCCTGCTGAAATATACTGTCTTCATAATCATAGGCATCATTTAAAATGCCAAAGCCTTGCACAAACTCTTCAAGGATAATATGATTCCTCTCCTCCTGATTGATAACATCTGTTGCGATAGCGGCTTCAGCAGAGCTGATATCTCCAAACCTGTCCCAGTAAATGGAAACAAAACCCCAATTGCCTTCTACATATCCGCTGACGGCCTCTGCCATATTATCCAGCAAGCTGAATGTAACAGTATAGTTTCCGTCAGTTTCCACTCTGCTGATTGGAGGCAAAGAACCGATGGCATTGAGCTCGGCTATAATACGATCCAAGACCTCTAAATCTTTTGCAGTAGCATTTCCCCTGACCTCAACCTTCACAGGCTGTTTCCAGCGGTGAAGCAGGCCTTCATAGGAATCATTAAATTCCGCTTTGAGCGCGACTTCGCTAAAATATTGGAAAGCGGTATCAAAAGCTTGTCGATCTATAAAATATGCCAGTGAAGCCTGCGACGCCGGAGAGATACCATAACCGAGCTTGCTTGCGCCGGGGTATCTGCTCAACTCCTCTTGCGAATATATCTTGCCGTATGGATCACTAGGAAAGTCAAGCGGATCTTCAACAGCTGTTGTTGAAGTCGCTAAGCTCTCAGTGCCGGCGGACTGAGTAACGGTCACCTCCTCCGTCGTGGCAGCAGTTGTGTGCTCAGTCATTGTGCCGCTCTCCGTCAGGGTCGTTGAGCCTTCAGAACGTGTCGCAGTCACATCGGTATCACTTGCAATTAAGTGCCTCAACAGAAAAAAAGCTCCGACAGCGAGCAGAACCACCGTCAGCAAAATAATCACTATGGCAATTATCACACCGGTCTGGGATTTGTTTTTTCCGGGTTGTACCGGAGTTCTCGGAGGCATTTGATAAGGCTGTCCGGGGGCGGGCGGCGTACTGTATCTTTGGTGCTGCGGTGAGTAATTTTGCTGCCGGCCATAGTATGTCTGCTGCGGCGGGTAATTTTGCTGCTGCGAGTAATTTTGTTGCTGCGAGTAATTTTGCTGCGGCGGATAATTTTGCTGCGGCGGATAACTTTGCTGAGGCGGGTAGTATTGTTGGCTTGACCGTTCCTGCTCAGGGTGATAATTAGGAGTGGAATAATTCCACTGTTGCTGAGCGGCTCCGTTATTATGCGGGTTTCCTCCCGGCACACCGGGGGGAAAAGCCTTTTCAGCCGGCTGCTCTGACTCCGTCTCCGGCTGATTTAAATCGTTATACCTTCTTTCGTTATCGTTATCATTCACTTCTATATACCTCCGGATATTGTGTTCAGGACGGCGATATCGAGCGGACTGCCAAGGCAGAATCATTCTGCCTCTTTGCTTGCAGCAAGATACTGTATTTCTCCGTCACCTCATTAGATCGGACGGTCGATTCGCGACATATGGTTTACCAACCTTATGGCTGCGAAGAACATGGCCAAAATAAAGGCGACGAAAATCCAGCCATAACTGTCATTATTTATGGAAGCGATGAAGTTGTATGTTCCATGCAATAAAACAGGTATTAAAAAGGCTAATATACGGCTTGCTTTGGCAGCTGGCCGATTGCCCTGCATCTCATATTTTTTGGCCGTTCCATACCAGGTTCCCATAAATATCCCAAAGCAGGCATGCCCGGGAACGGCTGTCACTGCCCGTAAAAAAGCTACTTGCAGGCCATACAGCATGACATACATGATGTTTTCCGCCAGCGCAAAGCCCAGAGACACAAATACTGCATAGACGATACCGTCAAAGGTGTAATTAAAATTCGGATCGTTCCATGTTCTGCGCTTCAGAAGGAAATACTTAGCGCCTTCCTCAGA
>DASRVY010000071.1:0-7470 GCA_035654855.1 Bacillota bacterium
GAATGAATCTTTGACCACAAGTATCTTGCGGCCGCTTTGGTTTGAAGTTGTGATTTTAAGCAAAGCCCGGTCACCGCCTGAGAAGTTCAGATAGCTGTTTCCTCCCTTGGACTTGGTATTATTGAGTTTGACTTTATATGAAGATGCCAAATCACCTTTATCCCAGGCAGTAGCTGTATACTCGACGATCGGGCGCCATCCCTCAGTGGTGTCAGGATTGCTTTCTAAGATGGGATGTTTCGTTGTGCGGTAGAGAGCACCGAGGAAAGTTCCCTCAATATCGTAATGCTCCATGGAATCAAGCGGCACAGGAGTCCAGCCGGAAGCCTCACAGAAGGCGACATAGCCGTAATAAGCTCCCAGTCCCGTCCAATGGTGATCAGTGCGAAAATAGATATATTTATCGCGATGCTCCAAGAGTTTCTCCAGAGCTTTGACGCTTTTTATCTTGGAAGACAATTCTGATTGGATTATGCCAATACAGGTTTGCTGCGAGGAGTAGCCTGAATGATACTGCTCGGGCGCGTACAATTCGATGGCGGTAGGAACCACCATGCTGTAGAAATTAAGCTCACTCGCCCAGCCGGCAGCCATCTCATTCAATCTGCCGGCATAAGCTTTCAGCTTCTCTTCTTTGCCGTAGTAATTCTCCATGGCCCGGTTACCCATAATAATTACGCCGACCTTGGATACTTCTTCTACTTCTCCCAGAGGCACGTCAGGGATAACCGGCTTGCCTTCTGTTGCAGCCGGATCGGTTTCAGGGTCAATTTCGGTTGGCTGTGAGACTGTATCATCGGGATTTGCTGCCGCCGGATCTGTTTTTGCGGGAGGTGTGTCCTCAGAACCCTGCGAGTTATCAATACCTCCCGGCTGCAAATTATCTGTTTGTTCCGGAACATCAACTTCGGCACCGGGCGTTTCATCTTCCGGCACCATGTCGTGACTGATGAAGACAAGCTCCAGACCGCCTGCATTCAGATTTGGAAATGCTATACGCTGCATCTGCTTGCCCATTTTTATAAGCGATTCTCTAAAGGGGAACTGATCGCTGTACCAGTTCTCAATATTTTCAGCCTGTCTGCCGCTGACAGCATCATCGTAGGAAAGCGCCGGAAACCGGTTTAATCTGCGTCCTTCTTCCAGCGAGATGTCATGTCCGGGCAAAAGAAAATGGAGAATGCCCATAACAGATAATGTGGCGACAAAGGATATTGCCAGGATGTTATGGTTTAGCTTTTTTTGAGGCAGTTTTTTTTCTTTTCGCATATTCTTCCTCGTCTCAGAAGCGGAAATACAAGAACGGATTATAGCTTGATGCTACCAGTGACGCTGTGCAGGCGAACAGCAGTGCCGCCGTGCCCGTAACTTGCAAAATTCCCCCTCCGGCTGTCTGAGCCAGATTATTTAGCTGCTTCTGATAACGGGCCTTGAAGAACTGCAGTATCGGCGTCGAAGCCACAGTGGCAATTATCAGGAAAACAAGATGCTGCTTCCATAGTATGCTGCCTTCAAAATCGACAAATCCGGCCAAACCGGGAGCGAAGATGCGGCCAAGAAAGATACTGAAGCGGCTAAGATCTGTGAAGTAAAATAATCCCCAGCCAAAAAGGGTGGCAAGTGACGTCAGCAACAAGCCGAATACCCGCGGAATACGGTTGATTCTCGGCAGAATAAACCAGCGCTCGAACGTCAAAAGAACAAAGTAATATAGCCCCCAGAGCACGAAATTGATATTGGCCCCGTGCCATAAGCCGGTTAGAAGCCAGACAATGAAAGTATTGCGCAGGCGGTGCTTTCTGTTCCCCCCCAGAGGGATATAAACATAGTCGCGGAAAAAAGTGCTGAGCGACATATGCCATCTGCGCCAAAACTCCGTCACGGTTGTCGAGATATAGGGATAATTGAAGTTCTCCAGGAAGTGAAATCCAAACATTTTGCCCAGACCTATCGCCATATCTGAATAGCCGGAAAAATCAAAATAGATTTGGATGCCGAAGGCGATTATCCCCAGAATTGCGGTTGAGCTGCTAATCTGATTAAAATGATCCGACTCAAGGCAGTAGCTCACTATCTCGCCGGCATAATTGGCGATCAGAACCTTCTTGCTTAGGCCGGTCAAAAATCGGCCAATGCCTGTTGCGACCCCATCTGCTGTAATTCTCCTGTTTGCCAGCATTGACTCCACATCACTGTAACGTACAATAGGGCCTGCAATCAGCTGCGGGAACAAAGAAACATAAAGTAAGAACTTGCCATATGAACGCTGCATCTTTATCTCGCCGCGATAAAGGTCGATTATATATGTCAAAGCCTGAAAAGTATAAAATGAGATGCCAATCGGCAGTGAGATCTGAGGAGTTTCTATATTCAACCCGGGTATAACATTAAGAATTTCTATAATAAAGCCGGTGTATTTAAAAGCGATCAAACTGGCCAGTGAGGCTTCAAGAGCCAGAATCAGCCAGACCTTCTTGTTATTTCGCCCTTTGGCCTTCTCCATCATACGCCCGCACCACCAGATGAAAAGAGTTACAAAAATGAGCAAAATTACATATATAGGTTCACCCCAGGCATAAAAAAACAAAGAGAAGACAAGCAAAATTGTATTTTGCGCGCGGATGCTAGGTGAAAGCCAGACCAAAATTAAACACAAAGGCAAGAAAGCGTAGAGGAATATGAGTGAGGAAAAGACCATGAAGCTGTTCCCTTTCAATATTCATAAAAATTAGGTCTAGTCAAAGACTAAAACCATATCTGAATGCACTAATATTGCGCCAGTACCGATTTATTGTCAAAATTTTATTTAGCTTAATTGATGTCGATTTGTATGGTCTATTTATGAAAATCCCTTTCCCATCGACTGATGGGGAAGGGATTATTTTTTTGAAAATTCAGGCGAATTAAATCTTTCTATCCGCTGTTCAGGCTCTGGTTCAGTCAGATCAGGGTCTAGATATTTCTTAATCTTCCACTGAAGCTTCAGTAGTTGCCGCAGCAGTAGTCGCCGCAGTAGTCTCTGTCGCCTTTGTGGTCGCAGCTGTTGTCGGTGTCAAAGTTGTCGGCGAGGTAGTCTCTTCGGTCGGTATAGTTGTCGTAGCGCCGGCATGCCCTTCAGGTATCTCTCCCACAGCTACTCTGTAGGTCTCAGCTTTCGCTTTATAAGTACTGCGCCAGAGTTTTTCCTTTTTGACAAATTTACCGTCTTGATAGTATTCCAGATAAGTCTGCCAGGAGGTTCCCACAATCGCTTTGTTGTCTCGCACGACCCTGCCGGGAGCCAATGTCTTGTCCTCAATGTACACCGTGGAACCGGGCTGAACATCTGAGCCTATCTTTTCAGTAGTCAACTTGATGGTGACATTCGCAGCTTTAGTGTTACCATAGATTTTATAGGTAACATTCTTGCTGGTTGTATTGGCCATTATAACTACCGGCTGCTTAGAGTCATTTCTAAACTTCAAATCTGACCAGCCTGATACCATGGCGTCAGTGCCGGGTTTAAAATATGTGCCCACCAAGCCATGATTTCTGCGCTCAATTATAGTTAAGCCGGATTTAGCCGCTGCTTGAAACAGAGTTGTACTGGGCTGACATAAGCCGCCGCCCATACCATCTACATACTCCCCACTCACTAGAACTGAGGCATTCACGTAGCCATTGGCTTCTGTGACAGGACCAACCGAATCCATATAGGAAAATGTTTCACCGGGTTGAATAATCGTGCCGCTAAGCATCTCATCCACCCTCCGCAGATTACTCATTCTGCCTGAGTGCTGAGACATAATAGGAGTTGTAGCTTCAGCCAACAGATGGACCTTTTTTTGCAGTTCTACTGCAGTAATATCCGGATACGACTGTTCGGCGCTAACAATAATTCTCTTGCTCTGAGTATCACCATCCAGAAAACTCTTAATCTGGCTGACGGCATCCTGATAATCCACTATCACTCCGACTACTTCCGGCTCGACATTAAAAGTAAGCTTTTCCTTATTGAAAGAGACCGCCTTCGCATTCACGGGTTCCTTAACAACAGAATCCAGCAAAGCATGCAGGCCGGTTTCTATTTTCCCCTCACTATAATTATATTTGTAAGGCAAATCTACCGGTTGTTGTTCAAGAGCGATAATCTCTTGATACCTTTCCATGATTTGCATATTTTCATCGTCGTTAAGCGATTGCCTGCCAAGGGACCACATCTCCTGCAAAATTTCTTCGATTTTCAAAGAAATATCGAGGTCAGCAAAAGTGGCAACGATACTATTATCAGCAATAATCAAAACAAAGGAAGATTTCTCCCCTAACTCTTCGTTCAGTCTTTCCAACTCTGTTAAGGCTTGCTCTCTGGTGAGATTAGCAAAGCTTACGCCGGCAAGAGAAACCCCCGGGTAGATTATTTCTTTGGAGGTCAGCTCTTTTGCTAAGAGAAATTCCTCCGAATTAATATCCAGTCCGGTTAAATCACTGTCATTATCTTCGTCTGTAGTGTCAATAATATCGGGCAAAGTTGTTTGGCCGGGTTTGCCGCCGAATAAGCCCAAGGTTTTGCCGGTAAAATAGATGATGGGAAGCAGCACAACTACCGCCAGCAATGCCGCCAAAATTTTGGTATTGATCGTCTTCTTGGGAGCAGCAGTGGACTTAGCCTTGGATACACTCGTCTTGCCGGCTGAAGACCCGGATTTACTGCCGGAGGCTCCGGCCCCGTTAACCTCTGAACCGGACCTCACGGTTTGAGGGCCGGATTTCACAGCCGGGGGGCTATACTTTACCGACGGTGATTTTGTCCCCGCTGCCAAAGAAATGGGCTTGCCGTCTAACTCCGGTCTGCCGACTGAAGATCCGGATTTGCTGCCGGCAGAATTAACTCGTTTCACCGGTGCTGCGAGATTTGCAGCCTGAGAGTCAGATCTCACAATTGGAGAACCTGGCCTTATCGCAGGAGAAGCGGCAGGCAAAGAATCAGGCCGCTGAGGCACGCGGCGATACTCGACCTGAGCGCCGTTCTCGATTCCCGGATTAATCCTGGGCTTCCTGATTTTTGGATTATTATTTTCAGTCTCTTTATTCGTCATAATTTACCCAAAACATTATATCCTTTTTTGTCACCAAAAGGGAATCCGACGACACCAAATTCGTGTCCCCGGATCCATTGGTTCATTAAATTGGAAAGATTATCAGTTGATCACTCGGCCAATTTTTGTCGGCTGGTTAGAGCTGCCTCTGGCACTTATTACTTGAATCTCAACAGATCTTCCTGGCTGCGGGGCATGGATCATTTTCCCATTACCAATATAGATACCTACGTGACTGTATCGTCCGGCAGTTCTGCTAAAGAATACCAGATCTCCAATCTTTACGTTAGAATAGTCATTTTTGCTAAACTCAACATTGCGTACGTAATTTTTCCCTTGCGAATCTGCGCCATGGGGCAAACTGTAACCAACACTGTCATAAACCCACTTGGTCAGTCCGGAACAATCAAAGCCGCTCATGCTCGCTCCGCCAAAGACATATCTTACTCCCAAAGCACTCTTAGCTTTGTCCACCACCTTTTGCCGCAGAGCTGTCTTACTGTCCGTCTCAGGCTCAGGCTCAGGTTCAACGGGCTTTTCAACCTTGGTGCTGGAGATCAGCGTGTTGAGTATATAGCCCACTTTGTCATTGCTCATCTTGATTTTTGACCAGGTGCCGTCAGTGGAAAGTTGGGTAACCTTGTCTGCAAACGACAGCGTCGTTATTTTTGCGGAAGATGTGTTCGGCTCCTGTCTCACGTTAGCTGCGCTGACGCGAACCCAAGCATCTTTATTAACGTCTTTGAAGGATGATTCGTCCGACTTGCCGCCTTCAGAAGGTTGATCATTGTTTCCGGGAGCATCCTTGGAAATTATACTGTTCGAAATATAGGCAACTAACCCATCCTTGGTCTTAATCTTCGACCAGTTCCCGTCAGTTGAAAGCTGTGTCAGCTTCTCATTCAGTGTCGCTGCGCCGACTATAGTGCTCGATGTACTGTCACTGGAACGCAGATTTGCATACGCTACTGTTACGTAGACGCTTACATTCGTATCACGGTAATCCGATTCAGGCTGAGGTGCGGGCTCCGGCTCAGGAATAACGGGCTTGACCGTGGTAAGAAGGTCATTTCTGAGATAGCCTTCCTGACCGTTTTCGAGTCTGACTTTAGACCAGATACCATCAGTAGAGATTTGAAATACTTTGTCGTTGAGGCGGACAGAACCGATCGCTTCAGAGTCAGTAGTGGCTTCTGCGCGCAGGTAACCATAATTGACCTGAATCCAGTTGTCGACACCCATATTGATATTTTCAGTTGTTTTTTCTATTTTAGCGGTTTGATACAGCTTAGTACTCATATAGCCGATCATGCCGGATTCTGTCTTTACTTTAGCCCAATCGCCTTCGACACTGAGAATATTAATAACTGTCCCGCGTTGAGCAAAACCCACTCTCACTGAATCCTCACTTGGTTCAGTACGAATATTGGCCATATCGACTTTGACATAGCGAACTGATGAGGGTGCCTCAGTTTGAGGTGTAATCACATTAGGATCAGAAGTGGTCTCAGTTGCTGAATCTTTAGCAGCAGTTGAGTCTTTAGCTGCTGTGGCTTCAGTCACTATAGTGCGAGGAGCCGGCTTGCTGTCTTGGAGGTATTTTGCCAAAGCATAGCCTTCTGCTCCTTGCTGAGTCTTAATTAGAGCCCAGCCGTTGTTCTCCGAGATCTGTTGAACTGCTTCTCCATAAGCCAGCTGACCCAGTCTTGCTCCCTCAGTGTCAGGTGAAGCGCGATAGTTTAGTACAGTATTTGCATACACCGTCTTAACTTCTGCCTCTTTTTTGGTCGCTGCAGGCTTTTCTGTTTTTTCCGCCAAAGGCAGCTCTACAGTCGGCTCGGGGATTTCCGACGGTTCAGATAATGTCTCAGTTGGATTAGGTATTTCTGCCAGAACGGCTATCTCTCCGGGATCAAGGTCGCGTCCTATTTCCTGATCCGGCAATTGATCCGGTTCAAATTGATTTTTATCCGGAATCTCAAACTTTACTTCGGTTTGACGCCCCATTGACAATCTGATCTGAACAACCAGAACTGCGACAATCATCAGGGCCGCAATTGTCGGCAATCCCAGAAATAAAACTCTTCTGCCGAAACCGACAGGAGCATTAGCTTTGTAACGACTTAATAAACGCATGGTCTTGCGCTTAGGTTTTCTCAAACCTGAAGAGCGACCGGGCGATGAGGTGATATCGGATAAACTAATATCTTTCTTTTTCATGTATCTCTCATTTCATTAGCCAACTCAAAGTGCCGTGAGCTGACATCATTCACTGATAGAACATTGAATCACCAATAATTCTACAGGTATTTTCTTGCCGGAGCAAGCAATACAGGATTACAGTATACGAACATTATGACAATCCTGTGAAGATTTATTAACTTTACTGTCACCA
>DASRVY010000072.1:0-2163 GCA_035654855.1 Bacillota bacterium
AGCCAACTCAACCAAGGAATACTCTGAACAAATATCGGCTGCTGCAAATGCCGATGTAAAGGTTGGACTTACGGGTAGTTTTCAGGCAAGCTTCAAAATGAATCACACCTCTGAAATAAAATCAAACGAGGTGCTTATAACCAATCAAAGTAAGCTATGCAAGCAACAAGAATATATAGGAGGAATCTCTGAAAAAGAACTTGTGGCTTATACTACTTCCGCATTCAGAGATGATGCCGAAGACCTTACTCCTAAACAGTTTATTAAAAAATATGGGACACATATTCTTAAAAATATCGATCTTGGCGGACGATTTGAACTCAATTATATTTATACGAACAAATCCAACAAATCGACTAGAGATATCGAAGCCTCCGTCGCTGCCGCAAATGCATGGGCAAGTGGCGATACGAGTGGATCGCAAGATACGCAATCAAAAGAATTATCAGATAACAGTAAAATGTATATTAGGACATATGGCGGTCCGGTTACTGTAGACACAACCTCGATTGAACAGGCGAGAAGTTCTTACCCCGAATGGGCAAGGGGTGTTCAGGAAGGGAGAGAAATCACTTTTATTGATTGCACGGAAAACATTCCCATTTGGGACATTGTAAAACATTTGGATTTTGCAAATGCAAAAGAGAAAGCCGTTCTGATAGAGGAATATTTCGACTCGAGAGCCGACGAAATTGACGCTGCTTTCAAGGAATCCGTTGCCGTAACGACCAAAGCGCCCACAAAGATATATTTCGATTCTTTCTATTTAGGTATTGGCGGAAAACAGTATCAGGCAAAGGATCAGTTGCGTGCGCAGGGCGTGCTCGAAGCAAACATAATTGATCGCGATCTCAACGACGGTGCGGGCAAGGGGTCGTCTTATGTTTATCTTGGTTACAAAACAACAACCGATCCTGCTAAGGCCATAAGAGGATTACTGGCAGATTATTACTCAAAAGATAACGATGATCGACATAAGGAAAAAATCCGGCACATCAGAGGTATTGAGTATACAAAAATTCCAGGCGATATTAACGCTGACGCGGGGGGTAAGTTTGTTCATCTTTATTACACCAAGTGGTCTAGTGCAGGTTCGCCAATAACTGGCATTCAGTGGCAGTTGGATGGCAAATTCCAGCGTAGTAATGCTGACAATTACGAGCCAATCCTTTGTAGAGACGGTGGAGCAGCTATGAACTTCAACTACGGCAATAAGGGTCGCGATATTAAGCTCTGGATTACTAGAAAATAGATTCCATACCGTTTAGTCAATTCAATCAGATAGTCTATGGTTGCAATTAGCCACAATACTTGGGGAGGGACAGATTCGAATGAAGAAAATATTATTTTATGGTATGACCGGAGAAAAGATGTGCTTTCAGCATATTCTATTGAACGCGCTTGACCTCTTTACAGAAGGCGTTGAGGTCAAGATCATATTTGAGGGAGCTTCCGTAAAGCTAGTCTCCTTGTTTGAGGAAGAAAGCAATCCGCTTTACAAAAAGGCAAAAGAACAAGGACTTATTGCGGGGATTTGTCTGGCATGCTCCAAGGTTCTAGGGGTTTACGAGCTAAACGAAAAATCCGGGCTCAAGATGCTGGCAGATATGTCGGGTCATGCGGGAATAAAAGACTACATGCGTGACGGATACGAAGTAATCAGCATGTAGTAATTTAAAAAATTTTCGTAGCATTAATTGTTGTATACCCAGGCGGTATTCAGCATCGTTATCCTGGGACAAGGTTGTCTATCATGGCTTTGGCCCAAAATTTATAGGCTCGACAAAAGTCAATCTCTCCGGTGGAGAATGGTATAATAAACGCGAGTCCATCCAATTGTATCTGGCTGTCAATAAGCAGCGAAACGGCTTCGACGCAGTGCACACAGGAGGATGAAAATGAATGATCATACTGTTCATAGCAATAAAAAAATGCCTAAAGTATCAGCCACCTCTCTATTATTGGGTATCGTTAGTCTTGTCATTTTAGTAGTATTTGTTGTGTTGGCCTTTGTGGTTGAGCGGATTGGTGCATGAACCGATACTTAGGTGATCTTGTCGTCGCTTTACGCGGCAAGTAGATGATAGGAGACGATTTTATGCAGAGTAACGAACAATCAAACAAGGATCATGACAAGAAAGATCATCAGGCATCTTACGAGCC
>DASRVY010000073.1:0-5141 GCA_035654855.1 Bacillota bacterium
CCCATCGCGTGATATTCATTAAATCGGTGCAGCATGAAAATGGCATAGTCAATCGAAACTGCCAGCTGCAAAATAGCTCCTACTGACTGTGTAATAAAGGAAATCTCACCAAAGATAACATTGCTGCCCATATTGAGGAGAACTCCTACACCTAGTACTGCCAGGAATAAGAGCGGTTCCAGCCAGGAATGGGTGGCAATGACCAAGATCAAGAGGGCAATAGGGACTGCGATAGCAGTGATTCTGGCTACTTCTTCCTGTGTGGATCTCTGAGCAAGAGCGAGCGAGACAAGTTCTCCTCTGACCGCACTGTCTTCGCCTGCAAAATCATGCAAATGTTCGAGCATTGTAATATTGTTATAGCCTTCTTCAACAGTAATCATGAATAACGGCTGATTGTCTTTATAATAAGTATCTATCAAGGCCTGGTCGACCATGGCTAAAGGCTCCGCCAGATCAACCATATCGTCCAACCAGCTGACATCGCGGACAAAGGAGAACTGTTCCAGTTCAGCCTTCTTCACTTTGGCCTCAGCCAATGACATCGGAGCCAGCATTACTTCAGCACTGGGAATGGCGCCGCCAAACTCGTCTTTCATGACTTTTATCGCCTTAGTGGAATCAGCCGAATCAGGCAGATATGAGCTAAGATCATAATTAATTCCGACCAGAGGGAGCAACAGTACACAAATTACCATCAGTACCAAAAAAAAGATGATTACTGTTTTGCGGTGGTTAAGAATAAATTTTGCAATTTTTTCCATGAATACTCCCTGTCACTGCGCTGTGAATTTAAATATATCGTTTGGATTTTGGACTTTAGTTAATTATAAGAAGGCGGAAAAACTATTGGAATAATCAATATCTAAACGATTGTCTATTAAGCGACACTTATCTATAATGTGTTTAGCAACAACTATGAACGGAGTGTGAAACATTATGTCAGACAAGCGTTCCCGCCGAACTAAAGAGCAGCTTACCGGAGCACTGATCAAGCTTTTACTGGAAAAATCTTTAAGCGAAATCACAGTGACAGAGCTGGTAAAAGAAGCTGATTTAAACCGCGCAACTTTCTATCTGCACTATGAAAATATTTATGATCTCTTCCAGTCCATAGAAGATGATTTATTTTTGCAGGTAAAGAGCTGGATTAGATCTGCCTCTCCGAATGACGCCACAATCTTTCATGTCGAGATGGGCCTTGATGATAAGCCTTATCTTCCGGTATTGGGTGAAGTTTTTAGTTTTATCGTCTCTAATCGCGACACTGCTGTCGTTCTTTTGCGCAATCCCGAGAGCAAACTGCTGAACCGCATATACGGTGAAGGACGCAAAATGATTATCCAGCAGATGAAATCTGAAGGAAATATCTCTGATCCTCACCGCTTGACATACTCGATAGACTATGTCGTTAATGGCTGCATCGGCATAATCCAGTCCTGGATAAACAACGGACTGGACGCTGATCCCATTAATATGTGCAAAATTACCTCTGATTTAGTGATGCAAAACAGAATTGATCTCACTTTCTAGCAGGAGCCTAGCTCAAAATAAGGCAGTCCGTTTATCCGGCTGCACCACTGTCAAAAACCTGATGCGCGCCAATACCTGATATCGAGGTGGATTATGTTCTGCGAATTGGCATAAAAAAGGGTTGTCTCTCACTGCTCCAAAGTCTTTCGAGACAAGCCCAATTTTAGTCAGGTTCTATATTCAGGGAATTATTTATTTTCTTACTTTTTTCGAGCTGTCGCTTTTTAAGGAGATTATAATTATTATTCCGCCCAGAACCATCATTACAGCAGTGACAATCACTTTCGAGCGCGAATTTCCGTTGACAAGCATTTCGGTATAGTCATCTCGGACCTCGCTAATGATATCCAGATGTTCCTGCAATTCATCCCGGTATCTGTCTTCGGGCAATTCATCGATCAAAGCTTGAGCGAGCGCGATGCTCGATTCGGTGAGATCTTCTTCCGCCTTTTTAACCGCGGAGGCCGAAGCATCTACCAGTTCCGCCACGCGCCCGTCTGTTGACGTCTTGATTGTATCTTCAGAAGTTATATGGTTGACCAGAGCCTCGGAAAGAAGCTCATGTTCAGACAAAACTGCAGCTTCGGCAAACATGTCAAAACCGTCACCTCCGGCCGCCAAAAAGTCATTTGTGACCAGGGAATAATTAGCTTCGGTATCAACAAGCTGCCCTCCTACAGTGAGCCGGACTACACGCTCACCTGCTTGTCTTGTCTTGTCATATACGACACGCATACCTGCAATTTGAGGGAAGCCGCCATTTTGTTCCAGATTGCCGTCTTCATCTAGGTCCGCGCTCAAACCATGATTTATAGCCGCGATCAAATCACTGCCGCTGATCTCAATCACCACAGAATAGTTCGTAAAAGGGAAAGTAGTGATAACGTGATTCATAGTTATCTGCCCTTCAGGGATACTGGCGCGAATGCCGCCGCCATTGGTCATAGCAATATCAGCTCCCGTTTCTGCCAGCATCACCTCGGCGATCAGATTGCCCAGATTAGTCTCAGACGTTCTGACGTTTTCCCGCTCTCCATCCAAAAAAACAGCGGCCTGGCTCAGAATTGTCTTGCCCAATTCTTCATTTTGGGCGTCGAGTTCTTCTATCCGTTTTGCCAGCTCGGCATCTGCCGTTAATTGGCTGGCTTCACTGTAGGGAATGAGCGAGGCGGTTTTGCTGACCACAGCGCCTGAATCGTCAATCTCGAGCTCAATGCGGCCAATGTTTTGCAGATGGCAGCCTGTCGATGCGATTAATGTCCCATCAATAACTTCTCCCGCCGGCAGGGTATCGTGGCTGTGCCCGTCGATGATGATATCAATCCCGTCCACCTCTGCTGCCAAAGGTTTGGAATCATCCAGCCCGATGTGCACCAGAGCGACAATAATGTCCACATCCTGACCTTGCAGATAAGCGACTTGCTCTTTGGCGGCAGCCGTTAAATCAGAAAATTCATACCCTTCAGTATTTTTGGGATTGGATGCGGTCTTTGTTTCCGGCGTCGTCAGGCCAAACACACCAATCTTCACCCCCTGCCTCTCGAAGATCATATTGGCCGGGAATGGACCGGAGCCGTCGGCACTGTTTATAAAATTTGCCGCCAAAACAGGGTAGCGGCCATCCTTACTGAGCTCAATCAAGCGGTCAGCGCCGTAATTGAAATCATGATTGCCGGCGGCCGCCGCGTCAACACCGGCCAGATCCAGCACTTCCCGCATATTGGCGCCTTCGGATATAGTCGCAAAGGTGGTGCCGTGCAGACTATCTCCGGCGTCGAGTATTAAGTCCGGACTCACCCCGTCAGCGTAGGTCTTAAATTTAGCCAGGCCCAGCAGACCGTTGTCTTCATCTTCCATGACATTGGCATGCAAATCATTGAAGTGCAGGATAGTTAGTGTTTTTGCTCCTGCGCCTGCCTCTTCTGCGTTAGCCGCGAGAGTCTGCTCCCCTGCGGCCCCGGATCCGCCGTCCAAAGCTTTCGCCCAGACCGCCGAAGAGAAGGAAAAAAGCATTACTACAAAGAGAGAAAGCGCTAATAGTCTTTTATTGTGTTTCATAATATCTCCCATTTACGCAAAACACATGGCGGGTCAGCCTCGTACCCCCAATCGGGAAAACACAGGGCGGGTCAGCCTCACCCCAACAGTTTAGAGAACGCAAAGCGGATCCGTTTCGTCTCCCTTATCAGAAGACGGCAAGGCCCTCCGCCTAGTCTGCCCAAAATTTCAAACGTACAGTGCTGTTAATCTTCAATGGACTTACAAGCACTCTCGATGGACTCTGCCCGTTAAGAGGGTCAATAATCTCTAACCGTTAGCATAATAACAGTAAATAAATTTTCATACAATTAAGATATTTCTGCTCAATCGTCATTAATCACCGCATAAAAGGAGGCAATCCTCTCAGTCATTTGTCCTTGTCAACACATGCAAAGGGGCGCCTCCCCGGGCGCCCCTTTGCGGTGAAACATCCACCGGCTCAAAAATGTACTTCAAATTAAATATCTAACTGATTCCCAAACAAAATATCTGAGCCCAAACTTCAGATTTGATATCGGCTTTAATCGTCAAACTCGATCTCCAAGTAAGGCGGTTCTTCCTTTTCAAGCTTTGGCAGCTTCAGCTTCAATACACCATCTTTGTAATTGCCGGTGATTTTCTCCCTATCAATGCCGCTGAGATCAAAGCGTCTGCTGTAGTTGTAAGAGCGTCTCTCTTGTAAGACGTAATCCTCATTTTTCTCTGAACGTTCGTCCTTCTTATCGACAGTGATAATCAATTGCCTGTCGTCCATAGACACTTTGATATCATCCTTCTTCAATCCGGGCAGCTCACAAGCGAGCTCATAGTGATCACCCTTGTCGACAATATCCGTGGACATGGAGGTATCAAAGATGTCAAAGAAACGATCAAAACCATGATCCCAATTCGTCATCTGCCTGTCCCTGCCTCTGCCTCTAAACGGTATCATATTAAACATCAGTCTTCCTCCTTTATCAAATGTATTTGGCCGCTAAACAAGACTGTGAACTCGGCCTTCCTTCCTACTCGCAAGAATAACATAAGAATTTGACCATACTTGACCTTCAATGTGAACAATTGTGATAATCTCTCGCTGTCGCAGGCAAAAATGATAATTTTCGGAGAACGGACGATGCCAAATTATCAAGAGACGAAGGCGCCAAACAACTATTACTCAGCAGCTTCTTTGGGGAGCCAAAAGACTGAGTATCATTCTTAATAGCGACAGTACAATCAATCATTTTTGCTGTCAAATCATGGAAGGTTAAAATATTTTCAAAAATATTGGGTGCAAAATTGGGTGCAAAATGACAAAATAGAACAATAGTTTGCAAAATAAAAACCCCTGTAACTACTACGTTACAGGGTTTTTCGTTTGGAGCCTGAGGAGAGACTTGAACTCACGACCTGCTGATTACAAATCAGCTGCTCTGCCAACTGAGCTACTCAGGCGCAGACCACCTAATATTATCTAAGCTGCCCACGAATGTCAAATCCTGTGGGCAGCTAAATATTTGTCTTTAATCCGGATATATTTCTCCCCTGATCTCAAACCAGGCCAGAGTAGATGGAGCAGTGAGATCAGC
>DASRVY010000074.1:0-5338 GCA_035654855.1 Bacillota bacterium
AACAGGCACTGAGGTAGCCAAGGGTTCTGCAGATATGATATTGACAGATGATAATTTCGCAACCATTGTACATGCGGTGGAAGAAGGTCGCGTCATCTATAGCAATATCCGCAAGTTCGTAAACTTTCTGCTTTCCTGTAACGTCGGTGAGATTCTGGTAATTTTTATCACAAATTTACTCTTAGGGCCGGCTTTCACCCCACTGCGGCCGATTCAGCTTTTGTGGCTGAATCTGGTGACTGACAGTTTCCCGGCGCTTGCGCTGGGCAGGGAGAAAGGCGAAGATGATATTATGAAGCATCCGCCTCGGGCGCATGATGCGAAGATCCTCGACCTCAAGATGTTGGGAGCGATAATCAATCAGTCAATAGCCATCCTGATAGCAGTTTTTGCCGCTTTCCAAATAGGACGCCTTGCCTATCCTGACGTAATGACGAATGCTCAGGAGCAAATTATAGCTTATGCCGGCAGTTTCAGTTTCTTCCCCGCAAATGGTTATTTGCCTTCCACGGGAGCTTGCACCTACGCCTTTATCACCTTGATCATAGCCGAGCTGTTCCGCGCTTATTCGAGCAGGTCCGAGGATTATTCTGTTTTCAGTCTTGGACTCTTGTCCAACTCGACACTGAATAAAGCATTTCTGCTCTCTTTCGGTCTGACACTGGCTGTAGTTTACCTCCCCATTGCGCAGCCGCTCTTCTACACGATATATCTTAATATCGCAGATTGGCTGAGAATTTTGGCTTTGGCTCTGTTCCCGTTTGTTTCAGGGGAATTGTACAAAATGGTGAGGCGCAAGCTGCATAGCAAAAAAATGGCCAAAAAGGTTTAGCGGTAAACGCCGCGGATTCATGGCCGAATTAAATTTGAGGCTGCGCGAAAGATGTAATTGTGAAAATAACGCAGTCCCACAGGTGACAGAGGTTCTTAAGTATTTGACAGTTTGAATTCATGCTAGTACAATAACCATCGTAACAAGTAGAAGTTCCGCTTCTCACCTCGAGCTTTTAGCGAAAAGGTTCATCCGGATGGCTAGGACAATACTCTAGTTTTCGAGAGCGGAACGAATCCCGCTCTTTTTTATGCGGAGAAAGGAAGGCTAACATCGGCAAGCGAAGCAAGCACATCATAAACGAGGACATTCGTTTCCCTCAGATACGATTGATAGATGAGGAGGGGGAGATGGTGGGCGTAGTAACTACAGACGACGCTATTGCCCGGGCAAAGAATAACAATTTAGACTTAGTTCTCGTTTCGCCCGACCCGAAGAACCCGGTCGGAAAGATTATGGATTATGGGAAATACGCCTATGATCAGGCCAAGAGAGAAAGAGAGGCCAGACGCAATCAGAAAACAACTGAGGTTAAGGAGGTTCAGCTTAAGCTGACTACCGAGGCGCATGATCTGGATTTCAAAATACGCAATGCTATACGCTTTTTGGATGCGGGAGATCGTGTCAAGGTTGTGATCAGATTTCGAGGCAGAGAAATGGCACATCAGGACCAGGGTTACGGTGTTATGGAAGATTTTGCACAAGCTTGTGCCGAGAAGTGTGTGGTTGATCGCCCTCCCAGGGCGGAAGGCCGTCACATGATAATGTACCTGGCTCCGCGCAAGGACAAAGATTAGGGGGAGCCCCACTCAGCATACTAGGGAAGCATAGTACCAAAGATCTAAGCGAAGAAACTCCGGGAAGACTGCAGTTTGGAGCTTCTATAAAGTGCGGATCAAAGCAGAGAATTAGAAATTTACATAGAGAGGATAGTGATGCGATATGCCAAAGATGAAGACACACAGCTCGTCGAAAAAGAGGTTTAAAGTAACCGGCACAGGAAAATTTATTAGAAATAAAGCTGGCAAACAACATATATTGACCAAGAAAACGACTAAGCGTAAACGCAATCTGCGCCAGCCAACTGAAGCTGACAAGACGTATGACAAGAGATTACGCAAGCTGATGCCCTATGACAGTAAATAAGACAATGAATAACGAAGGGTTAACAGGAGGTCAATAATGTCAAGAGTTAAAAGAGGCGTTCAGACAAGAGCGCGCCATAAGAGAACACTTAAACAGGCAAAAGGTTATTTTGGACGTAAAAGTAAATTATTTAGAGTTGCCAATCAACAGGTGCTGAAATCAGGCAACTATGCCTATAGAGACAGACGCAGAAAAAAACGCGATTTTAGAAGACTGTGGGTCACAAGAATCAATGCCGCCAGCCGCGAAAACGGTATGAGCTATTCCAATTTCATCAATGGTCTGAAGAAGGCCGGCATTGGACTGGATCGCAAAATCCTGGCAGATATGGCAGTAAACGACAAAGAAGGTTTCAGCTATCTGGTCGAGCAGGCTCAGGCCCAGCTATAGAGTCTGAAAACAGCCAAAATATTAGACTCCCTCGAATTCCGAGATGCATCTTTTGTACTGCACTGATCAAAGTGCGGTGATGCAAAGCGCAGCGGGGGAGTTTTTTGTTTTATTGTGTTTTGGTTGAAGAGCAAAAATGCGGTATCACGGCAACATGGGTTTTCAGCATTTGCGCTGTCGGTTGACTGTAGTTAAACTTAAGCTATGAAAGAGATTAATGTAAACTCTAGCCGCGATGAAATTTTCCGCCGTTTGCGCAAGCTGATAAACAACCGGGCAGGCAAGCGAGGCGGGGTTTTGCTCGTTGAGGGCAGACGTCAGATTATTTCTGCGCTGGAAAGTGGCCTTAAGATCGAGTATTTGATTTATTCACAAGACAAGAGGGGTGAAGCCGGCATCAAAGAAATCTTTGAGCAGGTGTCTTTCGAGGGTGATCTGATCAGCATGAAACCCTCACTTTTTGAAGATCTGTCGGAAACTAAAACTAACCAGGGCGTCCTCTTGCTGGCCCCTGTGCCGGAAGAGAGGCTCGATCTGCAGGCAATTCTTGCCCAAGCGACATCGCCAATCTTGATCCTGGAGAATGTTCAGGACCCCGGCAATACCGGTACCTTGATCAGGACTGCTGACGCCTTCGGTTTTGCGGCCGTATTAATAACCAGAGGCGGTTGTCAGCCTTATAACGGTAAAGCCTTACGCGCCAGTATGGGAGCTGCTTTTCGCATACCTCTGTTGACTAATATAATTTTGGAGGACTTGCTGACAGAACTGTCCTCTCAAGATTATCTGCTCTTTGCAGCGGATATGGCCGGACAGCCCATACAAGAATTGGATCTTGATCCTTCTGCCCGGATGGCTCTTCTTTTGGGCAATGAAGGAGCCGGCATAAGTGATTTTGCCAGACAATTGTCTCATTTGGTCTCTGTCCCCATGCTAGGTGAAACGGAGTCCCTAAACGTAGCCATGGCCGGCACTATCCTCTGCTGGGAAATCTTCCGCCGAAAAGACAGCCCCTGACGAAAAATTTGACTGTCTTGATTAGACTTTTCTTTGATGAATTTCTGCTTCAGTTGTATAATTTTCTGTGGCATGGTTTATCTTCCTCTTTAGTGTTTTCGAAATTTAATTTTCTAAACAAATAAGGCGAAAATTCCTTGTCCTTATTTTCAGTAGAGCTAAAGATATCGACCGTCTGTTTTCTAAGCGGAATGGGGAGTTTATATACATGGGAAAATATTCTGTAGGTATTTCTACACAAAAAAAGATTTTAGCTGTCTGCAGGGAGCTGTTTTATCAAAAAGGTGTTTCGAAGACCACTTATGACGAGATTTGTAATACCGCAAGTGTCAATAGAGGTTTGATACCTTACTATTTTAAATCTAAAAATAATATTGCCACAATAATCTACAAGGAATTCATTGATCAAACGGAAACATTTGTGAGCGAACTATGCGGAAATGATGTCAACCTTTGTTTTTTGTTATTGAACTCTCTTTTATACGATTTAATGATACGAGATAAATATTTTTGTAATTTTTATAATGAAGTGGAAACACTATTTTTCGGTCACGCTTTCTCGCTTGAACTCCAATATTCCGCGCTTCTCCGGCTCGTAGAATATAATCAAAAATCTTTCTCCGAAGAAGAACTGCGGACAATGAGCTGCATGGCTGAGGGAGTAGAACGTGGACTGGTACAGGGAATTGATTATGGCTTTCTGCTTGAAGATGCATGGTCTATTGGTCGTCGTGACGGACTGTTTGTACTGAGAATGATAGAAATACCAAATGATATTACTGAGAAAATATTTAAGCGCGTGGAGGCGATTTATACTGAATATGCGATCACAAGTGACACAAGCCTGGGAAGCAGACTTGTGAAGCGTAAAGATTTAAAGCTCAGCTGACTGACAAAGATATAGTAAAACCGTCTTTTTGGCAATGATGATCAAAAAGGCGGTTTTTTTGTTGCATTTTGTATATTGACAGAAAGATTATATATTGCTAATATTATCCATGGATAATATTACATGGAGATAAACGCATGAGATTACAATCACAATTTAACCGCAATGATCATCTTATATCTATAGCAGATTTTAGTTCAGCAGAGATACGCGGGGTATTGGAGCTGGCAAAAACTCTTAAGGATGCTTGGAAAGAGGGAGTTAGATTGCCATTGTTAAAAAATAAAACATTGGCAATGATTTTTGAAATTTCTTCCACAAGAACCAGAATTTCCTTTGAAACTGCAATGGCTGATCTCGGAGGTCATGCGCAATTTCTGTCAATGAGTGACTTGCACTTGGGAGATAACCACGAAACCATCAGAGATACAGCTGAGGTTATATCGAGGATGGTTGATGGTGTTTTAATTCGCTGCAATGAGCATGACACTCTGTTAGAATTCGCTAATTACTCTTTTGCTCCGATTATTAACGGCATGACAATGGAAAGTCATCCTACGCAGGCGTTAGCTGATATTTTTACTATGACTGAACACCTGCCTGATAAACCGCTGGAGGGAATCACTATCCAGTACATGGGGGATAATAATGCTGAATATGATGGTCTGATTCCGGTACAGCATAGCTTGATGTGGATAAGTGCGATATTGGGTATAAACTATATTGCTTGCTGTCCCAAAGTAATGTGGCCATGCGAAGCTGACGTGAAAAAGTTTAATGATCTCGCAGAAATAAACAATAGTAATGCAAAATTATTAAAGACTGAAGATCCCTACGAGTATATCAAGGATGTCGATTTTACAATTTCTGATTCTTTCTGGCTAGGTTACCCCGATGGGTCTGAAGATGCGCTGCGTCGACACAATCTATTGTTTCCAACTTATCGTGTCGATCAGAAATTGGTAGATGCCGGCAAAAAGACTCTTGGGGTCATGCATTGCATGCCTGGAATGCGAGAGGAAGACATTACTACGGAAGTCTGGGACGGCCCCAATTCTCTATTA
>DASRVY010000075.1:0-12716 GCA_035654855.1 Bacillota bacterium
ATTCCAAATATTGTCTGGGAGAGAAAAAACATGCTTGATCTGGTCATGATACGAAACAATCCGGAGATAGTGGCAGATAAACTGGCGCGCAGAGGATTCGAAGTCGATTTTACGGATTTCCTAAAGGAAGATGAAAAGAGACGGGCGCTCATTTATGAAAATGAGCAGTTAAAAGCTGAACGCAACAAAACTTCAGCAGAAATTCCTCAGCTCAAACGACAAGGAAAAGATACAGCTGCCTTGATGGAGCGAATGCGTGAGGTTGGAGAAAAAATAAAGGCGAATGACGAAGTCTTAATCAAAATGCAAAGTGCTCAAGATGACTTCTTGGCCTCCCTGCCCAATCTTCCGGCCGATGATGTTGTCTCCGGAGGCAAAGAAAACAATCAGGTAGTATCCTACTTTAAGGAAAAGCCCGTTTTTGATTTTTCTCCTAAGCACCATGTCGATTTAGTAACTGATTTGGGCATGATAGACTACCCGCGGGGAGCCAAGCTCGGCGGTACAGGCTTCTGGATTTATCGAGGCGACGGAGCCCGGCTGGAATGGGCTTTGCTTAACTATTTCGTGACACAGCATTTAGCTGACGGTTATGAGATGATGCTGCTGCCCCACATTTTGAATTATAAATGTGGCTTCACTGCCGGCCAATTCCCAAAATTCAGTGAAGATGTTTTCCATTTGGAGACAAAAGTTGATACGGATAGTAAGGAAACCGCCTTTTTGCTGCCTACAGCCGAGACAGCCCTGGTAAATTTACATCGGGACGAGATTTTGTCAGAAGATGATCTGCCGCTGAAATACTTTGGCTATACTCCCTGCTATCGTAAAGAAGCGGGCAGCCATGGAGCCAACGAAAGAGGCATGATCAGAGGCCATCAGTTCAATAAGGTTGAAATGTTCCAATATACCCTGCCTGACCAGGCTGATTCAGCCTTAGCTGAATTGGTCGCTAAGGCTGAGCAGCTCGTCAAAGGACTGGAACTCCACTTCCGCACGTCAAAGCTGGCTGCTGAAGATTGCAGCGCCTCCATGCGCCAAACTTACGATATCGAAGTCTGGATTCCCTCTATGGATGATTATAAAGAGGTTAGCTCTGCTTCCGATGCCGGCGATTATCAGGCGCGGCGGGGGAATATGCGCTATCGCCGCAATGACACCGGCAAGACTGATTTTGTCCACACTTTGAATGCTTCCGGACTTGCAACCAGCCGTTTGATACCCGCAATTGTCGAACAAAACCAGCGAGCAGACGGCAGCGTTGTTATTCCTGAGATACTGCGTCCCTGGATGGGCGGACAGGAAATAATAAAAAGACCCTAGGAGAATCTTATGGCTGGGCACTCTAAATGGAATAATATTAAGCGGCGAAAAGAAATCGTCGACTCAAAACGCGGTAAAATATTTACTAAACTGGGGCGTGAAATCGCAGTCGCCGTGAAGGATGGCGGGGCGAATCCGGAAACAAATTCTAGTCTCGCCGATGCTGTCGCCCGCGCGAAAGCGAATAATATGCCCAATGACAGCATCCAGCGCTCTATCAACAAAGCTGATAAAAGCGGCGAAGGCGACAATTTTGAAGACGTTCTCTATGAAGGATATGGTCCCGGCGGAGTGGCCATAATGGTTAGAACCCTAACCGATAATCGCAACCGCACAGCCGGGGATGTCCGCCATATCTTTGACAAGCACGGCGGCAATCTTGGCACCAACGGTTGTGTATCGTTCCAGTTTGAGCGCAAAGGCAGCTTGATATTGGATCGGGAAATCTATACCGATGAAGATCAGGTTTTCCTCGATGCGCTGGAGTTCGGAGCAGAAGATATTGAAACTACTGAAGAAATGTTTGAAATCGTCACTTCCCCGGAGAAATATCACCGGATTCGGGAAGGGCTTACAAAGAAGGGATACGAATTCTCTGATGTCTCACTTGCCCCTCAGCCGCTCAATTGGATTGATCTGAATGAAGAAGAGCAAATTCAGCAGATGGAGAAACTGGTCGAAGCGATGGAGGATCATGATGATGTGCAGGATGTCTACCATAACTGGAATCAGGAATAGTAGCAGCTAAGGCACCGCCCTTCAGATAAAATTTGCCAAAATGGGTATTGTAAACTGGCTTAAGAATAGACTCGGCCTTAAATCCGATTTAGAAATTGCTTCAGACAAAAAGACTGAAACAGAGACTAAAACGCGGGAACAGTTTACGCGTGATGAGCCTCTTTTTAATCCTTTTGGGCGCTTTGCCGAAGCGGTTAAAACCCAAGTCAGCGAACGTACCATAAAATATGAAGAAGCTACCCAAAATGATATCCGCGAGATTCTTTCAAATATCGCGGTTATTGCTTTTGTCGGACCAAGCGGCACCGGCAAGAGTACCCGAGCCATAATTATTGCCCGCCGTTACGACATACGATATATAATCGACGACGGTTTATTAATTCACGGTTCCAGTGTAATCGCAGGCTCTTCTGCCAAGAGAGCCGGCACAAAACTGGATTCTGTTAGACAAGCTCTCTTTATTGACCCTACCCGTGCTGCAAATATGCGCCGCGCTCTCGTTGAGCACCGTCCTGCCACACTGATGATTCTGGGCACATCGGATGGCATGCTGGAACGCATCTGCGATAATCTCTGGCTTAACCGGCCATCTTTGCATATCAATATTGAGGATGTTACCACCGAGGAAGAAAGAAATATCGCCAAGAACACCCGTTTAACTGAAGGTAAACATACTATCCCCGTTCCCAGCATGGAGATCAAACACGAATTTTCAGGTTATTTCGCTGAACCTTTGCAAAAGCTTAGGCGGAAATTCGACCGCGGATCTTCGCATATGCCGAGCGAAACAGACCAGGATCGAACTGTCGTGCGTCCCACCTTCTCAAGCCTGGGCAGCTATTCAATGTCTGATGAGGCGGCAGAGCAGTTATTGAATTTAATCGCCAGGCAGATACCCGGAATTGAAAGCATGGTGCGATATAACGTGAGAAAAGAGCCCTATGGGGTTATCATTGATTTAGATCTGGAGCTGATCTATGGCTACAATGCGCAAGAAGTTCTCATAGAAACTCAAGAAAAAATCAGCGAAACTTTCGAGCAGCTGACTGCGATAAATGTTCTGGTCACCAATGTCCGGGCTTTACGTGTCGCCAGAGTCAGAGGGTAAAAAATCTCCGGCCCTCAGTACCCTATAATTCGTGTAAGCATATTGGCGGAGGGAGCGCAGAGTATCAAAGCGGCTTTACCTATCGAACACAACTGTCATTTATGAACCGCCATCTGCGAAGGGGTCATTCGCCATTTGTTCTTTACTCAAGCTGACCAAACCTGAACCGGACAGATCATAGGAATCTTCTAAATTTCGAGGGCGCACCTTAAATCGGGTTTCCATCCAAGCCTTGCCGCGGGCAAAGAAATCGCGCAGCGAATTCTTGATCACAGTGCCGGCGCTATGCTCATAGAAATCAGTCTCAAATCCTGTAAGGTCAATATTCAGCCGCTTTGCAATATAAAGAGCCCTCAGCAAATGAAAGCGCTGCGTAGCGATGACCCCTGACCGGACGCCAAAAATCTTTCCGGTGCGATAAACTGTCGCATAAGTATCCAGACCGGCATTATCCAAGAATATTGCATCCTTCGGAACGCCCGCGGCTGCTAAATAATTGCGCATTACCCAAGGCTCATCAAGCTTCTTGCTGCTGCTGTCACCGGACACAATAATACGATCAGCTACGCCCTCCTCATATAGATAAAAAGCTCCGTCCAATCTGTCTTTGAGCATTGGTGACGGTGTCCCGTCAGGCTCAACCTTGCAGCCCGGCACAATAATAGCATCCAGCTCCGGCTCCAATTCCTGTCTGGTTTTAATCCTCTCGCTGCCTACTTTCACAATATTTATATTGATCAATAACAAAACAGCCAACAGGAAGACAGACAAAACTATCAATAATATGAAGGCGATTACCATTTATTGCAGCACCTCTTCCTCAACCTTCCGATGAATCTCTGCTCTTCAGTACAACTCATCTTGTACCAAAAACTGCTCCGATGTCTTTAATTTCTCCTTTTTGCAAGAGTCGAGATTGGCAGCTAATATACCTGACCATGTCTAAGCATTATCGAATTATCATGTTACAATAAAAACATTCAAGAAAGGAAATAAATAGTGATATCTCAGCTCATAAAAACAGATAATAATAAAAAATCTCAAAAGATCAGCTTGCGCGCGCTTTCATTTCTATTATCGCTCTGCTTATTGATTGGCGCCGCCGCCTGTTCCTCAGCGACCGGGCAAAGCGATTCAGAGGCCTCAACTCAAAATGGCACTGTCGTGCAAACTGACAGCACAGACAGCCAAGAACCTCCGGACTCAGAAATTGCGCCTTCAACAATTGAAACAGGTGATCAAGACAATAAAATCGATTTTGGCTTTACACCGAATCCAAAAGATACTCTTTCCATGCAGTTGCTGGACAAGGAGATTAACCTGGATCCCTTCTCTGAGCTGGATGGATTCCCTGTAGATACAGAGAGCGGCAGTAATTTAATTTATGAGACTTTATTACAATGGGATCCGGAAAGACTTACCTATGTCAGTGGTCTAGCCGAGCTGATTGATATTACTGCTCAGGGAATTGAAATTAAACTTCGTGAAGGTGCTCGCTGGCATGATGGCAGGCCGGTAACATTGGAACAAATTGAGATTTCTTTGTATTGGATGTCTAAGTATTATGATTCTTTTTCTGCCGCTGAAGGATTGATCGTTGATGTAGCAATGAAGACGCCGGCAGACAATAAGGATACCATTTTGTTATCTCTGGCAGACCAGGATGACTATCATCTGTCTATAGCTCTGGATTTTTTGTGCCGGGCGCCGATTATGCCTACGACATTGTGGAGTTCGGGTGAAGATTCTTTGATAATTTCCATTGATGAACTGCGGGCAGAAGCATTAAGACGTCCGATGGGTACAGGACAGTGGAAAGTATTGTTGAATGATGGTTTCCAGCTGGTTTTAGAACGTCAGAGAGAAGCAGAAGATAACAAGCCTTTGTATTTGATGTTGCGCAAATACAAAGATGAGACAGCCCAACAGCGTGCAATCGCCAACAAAGAGGTGGATTTCCTGGCAGGTGCGGTCTCTGATCTTTCCGACAAAATAGAATATTATCCCGGCAGATCTGTTTTGGCCGGCATTAGGAGCAATTCCGATAACGAGCTGCTCAGCAATCCATATGTTTTGAATCTGCTCCAATTGTCTTTAGACACAAACGCTACCGGCAAAGCTTTGGACAGCAGAGCATCAAGTACAATTTTCTGGCATTATTTTGGCGGCCCCACATTAGTAAATGCTTTGCGCACCCGCTTGTCTAAACCCGAATTCGCTGAAACATATTTAGATAATAAGGAAGATGTCGCCGCAAAAATACAAGGCGAGATTGGCAGTAACGATCTTTTATATCTGGACGGCAAGCAAGTGCCGGTTCTGGAGTTAATCTTGCCGAAAGACGATACCGCCGCGGAAGACGCCTGTAAGATTTTCTCAGATCGGGTTCGCAAACAGGGGCTTGTCATAGAATTGACCAAGCTTCCGGTCGAGGAATATATTCTGCGGCTCAGCAGCAGGCAATATGACCTCGCTTTTGTTCAGGCAGAAGAAAAACAAGACACACCCTTAAGTCTGGCAGAGAGTTTTTTGCGGCAAAGCGGAGAAGTCAAGGAAGATTTGGATCAGACAGGTCAAGATATTTTTATAGAACTGGCCACAGCAATAACAACGTCCGAATTTGCTCAAGCCACTGAAAGAGCCTTCCGTTACTCTCTGGCCAAGATGCGTTTTTTCCCACTGGGATTTCGCACCATAAATGATAATTATTGTGACTCTGACAACTGGACAAATTTTTCTCAATATTGGTCTTCTCATCAGGATAACCGGGATATAACCGGGATTGGGGCAACAGCCATTTTTGACAGCATCACCGCTAAGAATCGCTAGATACTCTGCTAAATCTTTGCTTTTACACAGTTTTATCAACTCTCAGAATTGATGAGATCATTCATAAACTCTGCCAATTTTTCATTACTAAATAACTTAATTGGTGCGCCCGGAGGAATTGGGTATGCGGACAAAATCCTGAACTAAATAATCTAACTTTCGGGTCATCGCAGCACATCTTGCTATCTAAAATATGGAAAAAACAAGTAGTTTGTGCTAGATTAAAATTATCGGAGGCATACTGAAGCAATTGTTTCTTATAGTTAACCTCAATGTTACACATCATCCGTCTCTACTACTGCCTCCTTAAATTACAGCCTATCGGATGAAACCGGTAAATTGCGACCAAACATCAGGGAAGCAGTGCATCCCTGAACAAAAACCAATGCCCCTAGGAGAAATATATATGGCCGGTTACAAACACTCTTGCATTCATTGTGGGAATATGATTGACCATGATGCTCGTTACTGCATCTACTGCAACAGCCGGAGCCCATTCGCTTTTCGCTGTCCCAGCTGTCTCAGAGAGGTCGAACAGAAACAGTCAATATGCTCGTCTTGCGGGCGCCCGCTCTACGTACCCTGCCCCAGCTGCGCACAACTGACCTTTGTCTCAGATCGTTGTCAGGCCTGCGGTTCTACCCTGCTCGTGCAGTGCCGGAATAGGAGATGTGGGCAGATGCAATTTTTCCAAAATACGAAGTGCACAGCCTGCGGCAAACTCTTAAAAAACAATAAAAAAAGGAAGTGAGAGACTAAGATGCTACATTCATTTACCAGGAATTATGAGGATAACTCGACCAATGCGGGCTTTGAGTTCACTTTCTATTGTGATATCTGCAACGACGGTTTCAGAAGTAGTTTTATTGAAAGTGAGACTTACAAGAAAGGTAAAAATATGCGAGGCCTTAGCCAGGGGATTGGTGTTCTTGGGTCTTTTCTCGGTGGACGTGCCAGCAGTGTCGGCTATCGCGTGGAGCGTAGCAGCAATGTTTTATCCGAGCGCTTCGAAAGCCAGTCACCGGAATGGCGCAAAGAACACGAGCAGGCTTTCGAAAGAGCGCATAACGAGGCCCAACGCCACTTCCATCGTTGCCACGGCTGCCACCTTTATGTCTGTGATTCATGTTTTAATGAAGATGAAGGCCTGTGTACGAAATGCGCTCCGCGTCAGGAAATTTACGTGGCAAAAGCGCGGGCAGAGGCCATGCGCCAAAACATCGATGAGGCAGGGGCGCAAGCGACCGTTTGGCGGGGTGAAATTGAAAGCAAGACAACAATTTGCCCTTCTTGTGGCAAGCCTGCCGGCGCAGGAAAATTCTGTAATAACTGTGGTGCTTCCATGGAAATGCAGGAGTGTTCAGTCTGCGGAGCGAAGAATAGCCTAAAGGTAAGATTCTGTAACAACTGCGGTAACAGTCTGGAGGCTCCCTCCCGGCCAGTCGGTCTGTGTGGCGAATGCGATTTTCAAAATCCACCCGGTGTGAGATTTTGTGGTGGTTGCGGCTCCAAGCTCTGAGCAGGGGAGTGAAGCAATGAGTGGTGAAAATTCTGTTGCCCGCAATGTAGCTGCTGTTTATAAAGGAAAAGTGGAATCGTCTTTATTCTCAGGAGATTGCGAAATAACGATCGAGGCTGAAGGAATACTTCTGGATAGCCTTCTGCATACAACTTTTGTCCCCTATCATTCGATTACTGCCATTAGCAGGGAGAATCACGTCATACATCTGGATACAAGGGTTTCCCCTGTAAAGGTCTCGCGTATCGGCCTGGACGAAGAAGCCTTTTTTCTCAATCTCTGTGCCGCTTTTAATAAGAAAGTTGAGTCGGTGTTTCAGCCTAAAGGATCTCTGCTGATGGAGTTAAGAAATTCGGCTTATAGTTACGATGAACGAGAGGGCAGGGCAGAATTGCATGTCTTCCGCGATTGCATCCTGCTGCTGCCGCCCAATCTCGATGCACGACGCATTCCCTTTCTTTTTGTTTCCGCTTTCGCAGCGGAGAATCATCTTATGGATTTAGCGTTGGAAACAGGTGAGCAGTATGGTCTTTCTCGTCTTGGCTATGATTTTGACCCTCTCATATCACAGCTAACTGAAGCCTTCCGCAATTTGCGGGCACGCAATGCAGGCCTGTTGGAACAGCTCGATCCGGCGCTGAGCCGCTCGCAGGCTGTGCAGACGGCACAACTGATACCGGAGGGGATTGCAGTGCCACTGTCAAAGCTGCAAGCGCATGTTCCCACGACCGCGACTGTTCTTAAAGAAATGCTGGCAGCGAGTCCTCTGGCTGAGTACTTTCAGGCTTTAGAGGAAATTGCTGACGTGTCCCGGATGGCTGTAGGCTTTAAGTGGGATCCGGCTGTAGCAGATACGGACAAAAAACCGGAGGACGAAACAAAATCTGAAGACGATACAGAGCCCCAAGATGATGTGGAGATGGAAGACAAAACAGAGCCTTCAGTTGAAGCCGAAACAGTGTCGGAAAAGACATCAGACTGGGCACTGTGGACAGTTTCGCCTTCTCGAGACGGCCAAAAAGCTGTAGTGGAGTTCAATTTCCCCCGGGAAAAAGCTGCCACTTATGTTTTTGAAGCAAAGGGAAATTTTGAGGGCTTTCTCATAACTTTGAATCGAGCCTTTGAAGCCACTGACTTCCGCCGTGAGATGCTTTATCTGACGGATCCCGAACTACATCTTGAAAGGAATGCGGGCGGCCGTATGCTGCTGGAAAGAACTCCTGCCTTACAGGAACTGCGGGAAGTCTTTGCCGGTCGCGTCATCCATTACTCTATCGACAGCTGGTACAAGAACCTGCAAGATATGCTCAAGTAAGCAGCATACCTTGCAGTCAGGCAAATTTTGGTTCCAGGTACGATCCCTAACATATGCTGTCCGGCGCCGGGCAGGCCGTCAAGATGAATAATTTAACAACTGTTATAAAGTGACCGTTGTTAAGATCAAAACAAATTAAATTGTATGTATGACGTGCCGGAATCTGAAAAATTTCTTAGCAAAAATAATATGAAAAATTAGTTCGGAAAAAGAAAAAGCACTTCCCTCATTTCGTGAAATTGGGGGAAGTGATTTTTCATTAAAGCCCTTGATAGCACTACATTATGTGGTGCGCCCGGAGGAATTCGAATCCCCGACCTACCGCTTAGGAGGCGGTCGCTCTATCCAACTGAGCTACGAGCGCATATATTAAATTTCGGACTAACTCCCTTCGTTTAGAGGGAGGTTGCTCTATCCAACTGAGCTGCGAGCACTTGTGTAAAATTTCGGACTAATCACCGCCGCTCAGGCGGCGAAGGCTCTATCAGGCTGAGCCACAGGAATGCATTTAAGCAAAACACATTGCGTAGACATTCTATTTTAGGGTTCTTGCTATGTCAATTGGACAATCGCGAGGAAGACATGACAGCATATTCTCCGGGCATGTCTGACATTACTCCTAAACATGCCCAGCTATGCAAGCTTTCAAAAAAAATTGTTGTCAAAGTTCGATCGTTCAATACGGCCCCTCACAAATAGACTGTTAATAGCATATAATACGAAAGGATACAAATCCATAGCATAAAGCATCATCGGCAGGCATAAGAGAATGCCGCAGCAAAGAATAAAAATCATGGCATTCGTCACATAATTGGCTACAAGGGACTTCTGCCGCAAGACAGGGAGGAAATTTTGACTAATCAAATCAACTACAAAAAGCAGATTATTCTGCCAACCTTGTTCGGCGTCGAAGCTTCAACCGCCAGTGAGCTTAAGCAGCTCGACCTGCCCGAAGGCAAAACAGTGGTAACTGACGGACAAGTGTCCTTCACTCCTGCTGAGGAAAAGGAAATTCCTAAGCTTGCAGCCCGCTGTAACTATAACTGCCGCACCCCCGAACGAGTTCTTATCGGCTTAGCATCCTTCAGAGCAAAAGATTTTGATGCCCTTTATGACTATACAAGAGAGTTGCCCTGGGAAGATTGGCTTGATCGAGATTACGCTATTAAGGTTTCAGGCTATTCAATCAAGTCAAAACTTTACGGTGTCCCCTCTATGCAGTCCATCATCAAGAAGGCAATAGTCGACAGATTGATACTTGCACGCAAGCTCGCCCCCGGCAGTCATATTTGCGAGGATAAGAAAAAAGGTGAGCTAAATATTCGCTTCGCCGCAGTCAAAGACGAAATTAATTTTTCACTCGATACCTCCGGAGATGGTCTGCACAAAAGAGGTTATCGTCCTCTGACACATATGGCGCCAATCAGAGAAACATTGGCAGCTGCCATTTTAGATTATTTGTTCTTTCTCAGAAATCTGAAGCAGGGCGAGGTCCTATTTGAAATTAAGACGCAAAATTTGATACAAAATAAGGTTGCCTGACCACAGGGGTTTCGTTTTCACATAAGGGGTTTCGTTTTAGGTCAGGGGTTTCGGTCGGGCACAGTCCCGGCACTTTTTGTATATGGAGGAATGTAGATGCATCAGCTTACGAATAAACAGTACGAAGAATACCAGCGCCTGTGCCACGCTCGCGATCACGGACAGATCCTGACGCCGGACGGCCTGCGACTCGTGTGCGCCGGATTCGATTATAATCCGGAGGCCATCGGGAAGCACATGCTCGAGACGCTGGCGAGGTTTCAAGCGGAAGAAAATAAAAAATTTTGAAAAAGCTCTTGACGGGGATAAAGTCCCTACTTGGTACACTGAGTCCAGAAAGGAGGTCAAGAGACCATGAAACCAAAGGAAATACAAGAAAAGCTCGGCATCAATGCCGATAGAATCAAGTTCTTTAAGAAGCAGGGTGTCTTCACACCAGAAAATCCTCCCTCTGGGAACAGGGGTACAAACTACACAGAGACGGACTATAAGAATCTTCAGTTCCTTGTAGTGCTCACTAAAATGGGGATGACTGTCAGTGATATCCGAAAGATGCAGGACGGCGAGTGCTCGTTGGAAGAAGCAATTAAGGAACGCAGAAAACAGATTACTGACGAAATCGCCAAGAAGCAAAATGCTTTGTCTCTCCTGTCAGAGCTGATTGAGGATAAGGAAGAATTCGAAACTTTCCACACAGAGCGTTACTGGGACATTATCACCGAAAGAGAGTCCAAGGGCGAAGAGTTTGTCGATTTCGAGGATCTTTACGGTTACCAGCCTGTTTCTCTTATCCGCACAGTTACGTGTCCGTACTGCGGTGAAGAACTGGAAGTTGATCTTGAGGATTATGAGACCGATGTTAGTAGTTATGACAATGAGAACGGCATGGGCGAAGATATGGTATACAGTTTCGATAGCGAGGATAATATTGAATGCCCGGCCTGTCAGAGAAAGTACCGGGTCTCGGGCTGGATTAGAGAATACCCGATTGGTGCGTATGACTCAGAGGAAGTTGATGTAGACGAGCTCCCGGAAGATGAGTAAGCCGATTCGCAAAATTTACATGGCCTATTATAGAGACCATCATAAAGGAGGATTTGATCATGGCAGTTATACAGGAAGCTTTTGATATTCCGGCAGATATCATGACAAAACTGCTGACCGGTGAATACCGTAGAATCGGCGGTGTTGTGAGGTATGCAGTCGGGCCACATAAGGGACAGATCGTAAAGCATCTGAAGCCCGTTGATATGAAGGCAGCCGAGCAGGCGCAAGGGGTAGGTGCTCAGATTATGAAATTCGCAAAGAAAAACAAAAAGGGGCTTATCATCGGAGCCGCCGTTGCCGGTGCAGCTACGGTAGGCGGTATCATTTACCATAAGGTGAAAAACCGCGAGCCAGCGGTTGTGGCACAGTTTAGAGCAGCTCTGCGCACTTATATCGATGAGATCCGTAAAGGAAATTTGGAGCTGGAGACCATTGAAACATTGATGGCCGCCCTGGATAAGCTCAAGGCACATAAAGATTATGAACAATTCAAGATTGAGCTTTCAACCGAAGATCTTGATGTGCTTGTTAGCAGAATCTACGACTACACGATTCGACTGGCTGAGAATAACCAGGTTGAGCTCACAGAGCAGGAACGCAGTAAGACGGACAATTCGATTATCAATTTGCAGAATTACCTGAGAACACAGAAGCGAATATTTGAAGAAGCAGCATAACAGAGCAAGCTCCCCGTTACTGGAGAAGATCCAGCGGCGGGGAGTTTTCTTATGCCTTGATGGTCTGGCCGTTGCGGAAGGTCACTTGAATGTCATCGGCAGTGTTGACCGTAATGAAGTCTACCAGCCCGTTGAAGCTGTCGAGGCTGAACTCTGTGATCTGATCGGGCAGTTTCTTAAAAGCCCGAAGGAAGTCCTCGTAGCTGCCTTTCTGTGATTGCAGCTGGCTGATCTGGTCGTTTAGCTCCTCGATGCGGGTCTTGAGCGTTTCGTACCGTCCGGTCAGGCCGTCGTACTTTTTCTGGTAAGCCTTCTGGTCGAGGGCAACATGGGCGTTCTCGTAGATGTTCTTCTGAACAGCATCGGAAACAACCTGCGCTTCTTCCAGCAGCTTGTCACGTTCGGCTTCCTGTTCTGAGGTATCAAAGAGGAGCGTCAGCATTGCCTTGCCGTTGGCGATGACTGCGTCTTTTGTGGCCAGCAGCTTGTTTGCCGCCGACAGGAAGGCATCCTGAATCTGCTCGTCAGTCAGGTGAGGAGTGGAGCAGCGCTCGCCGCCATCGTACTTGTGGTTGCATTGCCAGATCGTCCGGCGGTACTTGTCTGTCGAATGCCAGA
>DASRVY010000076.1:0-2979 GCA_035654855.1 Bacillota bacterium
GCTAAAAGATGGGGTCAGAGAATATATTAATGGGGTCAAAGACTTGAGCTCCGGCTTGAGAGAATACCAAGACGGCCTGATAGCGTATACCGACGGCGTCAATGAACTGGCTGAAGGAGTCAATGAATTTGAGGCTGAAACGCAGGATATCGACCAACAGCTACTGGACGAGATCGACAAAAAGATCGACGAGTATTTGAATAAAGATTTTGTTCCCGAGTCATTTGTTTCGGCTCAAAATGTCAATGTCGAATCGGTCCAATTTGTTTTCACGACTGAAGAGATCCCCAAGCCAAAAGCTGCGGTCATCGAGGTGCCCAAGGAGGAAAACGGAAATTTCTGGGATCGGGTAGCTGGACTCTTCGGCGGATAAACATCACAGTCTAACGAAAGATTTATTGACGGCAATAAAGGGGAAAGATTCTAAATGCAGATGATTTGGATAATTCCACTCTAATTCTAAAAAAAGACTTTTGCCCCTTAATAACAAAAAACAGCGAACTTTTGTCCGCTGTTTTTTGTTTTGTTTTTTTAGTCTATTTTGCGTTTTATGCTCTCGGCGATCCGCATTCTGAGCAGAACTTGCCGGTATTGCCTTCCTTCTGACATACCGGGCACTGCCAGCTTTGATCCGCCGGTTCAGGAATGGGTTTAGGATTTCCGCAATTGGAGCAGAACTTGGCGTTGTCCAGATTGTCATGCTGACAATTTGGACAGGACCAGGTTCCCTGAGTGGGAACACCGACGCCGGCTCCGGCGACAGGTGCGGGCTGTTGTGGCTGCTGCTGCGGCTGCTGTGGCTGCTGCACCTGTTGTGCCTGCTGCTGAGCTTGTTGCTCCGCTGCCATTTGATGGAGATTGCCTGCGCTTTGTCCGCCGGCCATTTGTGCCATATTCATACCGGCAAAACCGAAGAATGCACCGCCGCCGCCTTCGTTTTTAGCTGCATCTCTCATAGCATCCATTTGAGCGGCGGTTAAGCCTGCCGCGGCCATGCTGGTATCACGATAGATAGCCTGCGCCTGCATATCCTGAAGACGTTTGACATCTTCCTCGGAAGCTGAGACAGAATCTACTGTGACTGTAAAGATTTGGATTCCGCGTTTTTCCAGCCATTCTGAAGACAGCTCCTGGTTCATTGCGTCAGCTATCTCCCTTGTGTGGAGAGGCAGCTCATCATAACCGATGCCTTGGGCGGAGATTTTGCCTAGAGCAGGCTGCAGGGCAGTTAGGAACTCTCCCCTTAATCTATCGTCCAGCTGACTTCTGGTGTATGCGCCTTCAACATTTCCGGCTACGAATGAATAGAACAAAATCGGATTGGCGATATAATAGCTGAAGATACCGTGCGTTCTTATCGGCATGACCATGGACAGCCCGATGTTTGGATCCTCGATTTTGAAAGGTACCGGATTGGGCGTGCCGTATTTATTGTCGGGTATTTCTTTGGTGTTGATGTAGTAAATGCGCAGATCCTTGGCGTGATGACCGCCAAAGCCGAAACGCTTGATAGCGTTTTTGAAGGAGGTTTTGATGCTGTCGCCTAAGCCTGCTTCATTGTAGAAGAGTGAGGCTTCAGTGCTGCTGTCAAAGAGAAATTCTCCCGGCTCTCCGCTGAACTCAACAATTTTTCCCTGATCGGTGAGAATCATGAATTGACCGTCAGCTACCGTAATTATGGAGCCGTTGGTCACGACTGATTCATCGCCTTTGTTTTTTGAACGCTTTGATTCAGCGCGCACACCGCGGGTCATCAAGACGTCTCCGCCAAGAGCATCGCTGGTATAGAAGTCGCGCCACTGGTCTTCCAGCACTCCGCCCACAGTTTCTTTAAACACTCTGATAAGTCCCATATTGTCCTCCGTAATTTCGCGGTTGACCGCGATTTGTAAATTTTAATTTCTGTCTCGCAGATATGTTTATGCCTGATTGTCATAGGCATATGTCTAGATAATAGAGTCTATCTGCTGTCTGTCAAGCTGCTGCCCATCAGTCCGCTGTCTGTCAGGCTGCATTCTGTCAAACTACAGTCTGTCTGCCTGTAGCCTGTCGAGCAGCAATTCGTTGAGTGGCTGTCTGTCAATAATCTATTCCTTATCCTTAAGGAGATCGCGGATCTCCGTCAATAAAGCAACATCAGGAGCAGTCTCTTCCGCCTCTTCCTCAATTTCTTCCTTCGCGGACTTCGCTCTCATTTTGTTGACAGCTTTGACCAAGAGGAAGAGGAAAAAGGCAATCAGGATAAATGAGACAATGACCTGTAACAAATTGCCGTAAGTAATCGCCAATTCGTCCGCTCCTTCTTCGGCGGCGCGAAGCACGATTTTCATGCCTGAGAGATTCAATCCTCCTATGATGAGGCCGATCAGAGGAGTAAGGATATCTTCGACAAAACTGTCAATAATCGCCTTGAAGGCGAGACCCATGACAAGACCTATCGACATGTCGATTACACTTCCTCTGGAAATAAACTCTTTAAACTCTTTGATCATAAGTTTCTCCTTAAGTTAAACACTGTCTGTATGCATTTGCCGTCTGTATGCGGCGGTGAGATGCAACGGGCAAAACAAAGAATATTTTGAAGGGTCGTTGCTTTTTGTCGGGATAAGTCAATCTTTTCTGGCAAAAGCTTTGACTGATTCGGGCAAACTTTCCAGCTCCTCACTGATGGTGATAGTAATGCGATTATCTACATTCTTAGCCAGCTTTTGCAGATCGCGAAAAAAGTCTGCCAGATGATCGGGATTATTGTTTCCGGTTACTTTATAGATACTGTCGATGTATATATGTGTGATGTCATAATCTTTGGCGTTAAGTCCGGCTAAAAAGGCGAGCAGACCGTCATATCCACGTACAGGATATTCAGTGATATCGATTAACCGCACATGATACGGTATTACACTGTCCAGGCGTTTGCCATATTCTATGAAGACGATATTTGCGCCCTCTTCCTTTAATTCTTCGCTCATTTCCTCTAAT
>DASRVY010000077.1:0-9539 GCA_035654855.1 Bacillota bacterium
TGCCGCAAAGCGCCACTTGGATGTTCGCGCAAAACGTATATAATCTCTTGCACTATCTGTGCAAAAACGGAGAAATAGTTTTGGATTATGAAGATGAAATCATCAAATCTGCACTGACGACCCACAATGACGAGATCGTGCATTCAGGCACTCGCGAGGCCATGGGCATCTAAATCCCCGGATTCAAGCCACATGCCTTCGCGCATGTGGCTTTCTGTTAAGAGGTGAAAATTGTCTATTATTCAAATTATATTAGTCGTAATATTTGTCGTTTCAGCCCTTGTGGGCTATAAAATTATCGATCGTGTACCCAGTCTCCTGCATACTCCCTTAATGTCCGGAATGAACGCCTTCTCCGGTGTTACAATTCTGGGCTGTCTGGCGGCCACTGCGGCTACCGGCACACTGGGGGACCCCGGCGTCAACTGGGTGGCGAGGATTTTGGGTTATATTGCCATTATTTTGGCAATGATAAATGTAGTAGGCGGCTTTGGCGTGACTGACCGCATGCTTAGGATGTTCCACGGTGAAGATAATGATGGAGGTAAAAAATAATGTCCTTTATCATTAAGTTAACTCTGACCGGACAAAATCGGGTGACTGACATCATACCTAATATGGATCCTGCCAAACAGATTCCTTATCTTGTCATTGCAGGACTGTTAGTACTCTTGGTTTTGATTGGCATCTCGATGATGAGCAAAGTCAAACTGGCCGTAAAGGGCAATCTGCTCGGCTCGCTTTCCATGGCCATAGCTATAGGGCTGACCTTGTGGGCTTTCGATATATTCAGCGTTGTCGATATTTGGATCGCGATGCTGATGGGGGCTCTGCTGGGTATAATTCTCGCGCGTAAAGTTACCATGCTGCAAATGCCGCAAATGGTAGGCCTTCTAAACGGCTTTGGCGGCGCCGCCTCTATGATAGCCGGAGCTCTCACTTTGATAAACCCGGGCAGTGAAGATCCATTCTCTGTAATTACAGCCGGTCTGGCAATTTACGTCGGCTCCTTAACTTTTACAGGATCAGTTATTGCGGCCGGCAAGCTGCATCAGGTTTTCGCGCAAAAACCCGTCATAATCAAGAATCATCAGCTGTGGACGATTCTATCTGCAGCGGCGGGACTGGCGGCAGTCTTCTTATTCTTGCTTCCGGTTTATTCGTCCGGCTTCGCCAAGATAGCTTTAATCTTGATCTGTGCTGTGATCTCCGGAGTCTTCGGCATTTTCTTCGCCATCAGAATCGGCGGCGCAGATATGCCAATTGCAATCTCGCTGCTCAATTCCTTCTCAGGTGTTGCGGGCAGTATAGCGGGCCTGGCTATCTCAGATCCTCTGTTAGTCGCAGTCGGCGGTATTGTAGGAGCATCCGGCCTCTTATTGACCCAGATCATGTGCCGGTCAATGAATCGAAAATTGATAGATATTCTCTTAGGTAAAACATCAACTTCTGCCGACAGAGTGCCTGTGGCTGCGGAAGCTGAAGATACTGAGGAGGCGCCCATTGAAGAGGATGAGGAGGAGGCGGCCGACAATTATCTCGACTGGCTGCGAGAGGCGAAGCGGGTTATTATAGTGCCCGGATATGGCATGGCGCTGTCTCAGGCTCAGGAAATGGTAAAGAGATTTTCGGATCTGCTGGAAGCAAAAGATATTGCCGTTGACTTTGCGATTCATCCGGTTGCAGGCCGTATGCCGGGACATATGAATGTGCTGCTGGCTGAAGTGGACATTCCCTATGACAAGCTGCGCGAGATGGATGACATCAACGACGATTTCGCGGAAGCGGACATCGCAATTGTCATTGGCGCTAATGACGTTATTAATCCCGCCGCCAATACTGCAGTCGACACCCCCATATTTGGCATGCCGATTCTGGACGTAGAAAGCGCTAAGCATGTTATTATCATGAACTTTGACGATCAGCCCGGATATGCGGGGGTAAACAACCCGCTCTATAAAACAAGAAGAAGCAAGGTCGCTTTGCTCTTTGGTGACGCCAAAGCCTCTCTGGAGAAGATTATTTCAGATATGGCAGAGTAAATTCAAAAAGCTGGGCTGAGATTAATTCTCACCCAGCTTCAAGCCTTCCAGAAAGCCCCAGTCCCGGTCATAAATACGTCCGTCATGAGCAGCTTCTAATTCCTGGATCAGCCGTGTAGTCTGGCTTTCAAGGGTGTCAATATAATGGATGATAGCAGTTGCGACTGTAGTAGGTCTGTCACCATATTCTCCATGGTGGCCGGCGATTACCGCCTGCGTCTGGCGATAAAATTCTTCGTTATAGTCGTCAACAATACGTTCTTTGAAGCAAGAAAGATATTCAATGCCTCTGACTCGATGTGAGGCATACCAGAAGTCTGACACCTCCAGATTGTCGTACTCAAAGACTTTGCCAATGTCGTGGACCGACGTCGCAAAGCAGAGCAGATCCGCACTGTCTCTCAGCTGCGGATTGTTCTCAAGCACTGCAGCTAGAATATTGAGCATCTTTGTTGTATGATGCTGCAGTCCGCCAATCACATTATCGTGGTATCTGATTGCAGCACCTTCGACCTGGAAACGCCCTTCGAGACTTGGGTCGTTGAGCACTAAATCTATCAATTTCCAGCATTTCGCCGTTACGCCCAGACCGGTCAAACGCTCCTTTGCGCGCCGCAAGTTTGATTCCAGCAAGATCGGCGGAATAGAATTTAGAAAACTGCTCTTATCCAGCTCCGGATTCAATGATGGGGCGATAGAGCGAACGGTGAGATATTCTTTGTCGTTATAGCTGTTGCCGACCACTTCTACATCGTAAATGCCGGAACCATTATCTATGACCGTTTGGAAAATAGAAGGCTCCCAAATCCTAAATTCAGCTTCTTGATCCCGACAGAAGAAATTTCCGATCATAAAATCGCTTTTTTTGCCTGAGCGCACGATGGGCAAATCATTAATAAAGACCGTTCCCTGTGAGATTTTGTTTAGCTCCAGCGCTGATTTAAGATCGATGATAGACATAATTTCCTCCAGTCCACGATTCCCCGGCATATAACTGATTTGGCAAATATTATCGGACACTTCACATCTGTCTGCCTAATCCGCCTGAGCCAAATTACGAGTCAGTCTGAAGTCGGACTTGACTTATAAACCGGTTTTGGCGTGCAGCATACAAAATGGGCGCCTTCGTCACTTCTTTATCTTATCAGATAATAGCACGATAATAGAATATCACTTTGTAACTAAGACGCTTAACCTCAAGTTCCGGCGCAGCTTTCCGCCAGTATTGTCTAACAAGGTCTCCTGACGCTCGTCTTTAACATTGCCTTATACAAAACAATTCTGCTAAGATTATAAAGGCGGCGGCATAAAAAAGCTCTGCTCTAAACAGATAATAAGAAATATCGAATATAGGCCCCATAGAAAAATATAAGTGATGCGAGCCCGGGCGGCTCCATTCTAGAAAGATTTAGAAAGAAAGCTATGAAAAAATATGACGTCTTAATTGTTGGTGCCGGCGTGGCTGGTATTTTTACCTCCTATGAGCTGATTAACAACAAACCGGATTTGAAGATCGCTCTGATTGAGCAAGGCGAACCTATCGCAAAAAGAGCTTGCCCCATTGTCGGCGGCAATGTCTCTAACTGCATTCACTGTGACAACTGCGATATTATGCGCGGATTCGGCGGCGCGGGCGCTTTTTCCGATGGCAAGTTTAATTTCACAACGGAGTTTGGCGGTTGGCTGACTGACTATCTGCCTGCTGATAAGGTCATGGATTTAATCTTGGAAGTTGATCGAGTTAATCAGGAGTTTGGCGCTACGGATGAATTCTACTCAACAGAGACTCTTGCCGCAGAGGAAGTGCGGCGCAAAGCTTTGGGCTGTGATATCCACCTTTTGGATGCCAGGTGCAAGCATCTCGGCACAGAGAGAAATCGCGAGATTTTAATTCGCCAGTTTGACTGGCTTCAGGAAAGGGTGGATATTTACTGCCGCACCACGGTCGAGAAAATTGTTCCTCAGGGAGAAGTATCCCCCAAAGGCTCCAAGGCTCACAGCGAGGACGGCTATGTTCTGGAGACAACTTCGGGTGATTTCCTGGGCAAATATCTGGTTGTCGCGCCGGGGCGTTCCGGCTCCGAATGGTTCTCTCATCAGGCGAAGGACCTCAAGCTGTCAATGACTCATAATCAGGTGGATCTTGGTGTTAGAGTCGAGCTGCCGGCGCTTGTATTCAAAGATATCACTGATGCCATGTATGAAGCCAAGCTGATGTACGAGACCAAGCAATATCACGATATAGTAAGAACCTTCTGCATGAACCCTTACGGCCGGGTAGTCGCTGAGAACACCGACGGAATTATTACTGTCAATGGACACAGTTATGAAGACCCCGCCTTAAGAAGTGAGAATACAAATTTCGCTCTTTTAGTCTCAAACCGATTTACTGAACCTTTCACAGAGCCTAATCGCTACGGCAAACATATCGCAGCCTTGTCTAATATGCTGGGCGGCGGAGTGCTGCTGCAGCGCTTTGGCGATCTGATTTATGGCAGGCGCACCACTCAGCACCGTATGAGCAAGTGTTTCGTGAGGCCGACCCTGGATGCGGTGCCGGGCGATCTGAGCCTGGTGCTGCCCAAGCGCCATCTCGACAATGTCATCGAGATGATTTACGCCCTGGACAAGCTGGCTCCGGGCACAGCCAATGCGGACACGCTGCTTTATGGCGTTGAGGTTAAGTTTTACAGCGGCAGAGTGCGTCTCAGTTCAGAGCTGGAGACACAGCTGCCAAACTTCTTTGCCATCGGGGACGGCGCCGGCATCACCAGGGGGCTGTCGCAGGCAGGAGCCTCCGGCGTCCATGCCGCGCGCAATATTATTAAGAGAATCAATTAACGCGATGATGCAAAGTGACTTGACTTCTGACCCACTCTTCGCCCGCTCGCTGCCATTGATAGGAGAGGACTGCGCCCGCCGGCTTTCCGACGCCAAAACAGCTATTTTCGGACTGGGCGGTGTCGGATCTTTCGCAGCTGAAGCTCTCGCGCGCCTGGGTGTCGGAAGTTTCCTTCTCGTCGACGGAGACAGGATCGATCCCACCAATCTCAACCGGCAGCTCTACGCTCTGCATTCCACTGTCGGGGAACTGAAGACTGAGCTGGCCAAGCAGCGCATTCTCGATATTAACCCGGCGGCTCAAGTCACACTGTATTCCAACTTCGTCACTGACGATAAGATTGACCGGGTACTGTCTTTACAGCCTGACACTGATGTGATTATCGATGCCATAGACAGCGTAAAGACCAAAATCGCTTTGATTGTGAAGGCGACAAATCGCGGCACACCGATCTTCTCCTCAATGGGCGCGGGCTTCAAGATTGATCCCACCAAAGTGAAATGTCAGGATCTGGCAAAAACGCACACAGACCCGCTGGCGCGAATTATGCGCAGGGAACTGAAGGCTAAGGAGATCGTACATCTGCCGGTCGTATTCTCTGACGAGCTTCCCCGAACGCTTGAGGACAAAGTTAAAGCTGACTCAAAAAATAATGGCTGCCGGACTCTTTCAGCAAATAAAGCGGGCACGGAGGACTCCAATGAAAAATCTGCCGCTCCGGCTTCCTGCTCGCTGGTACCGCCTGCTTTTGGACTGGCTTTGGCCAGCATGGTGCTTCAGCTTTTTTTAGATAATGCAGCCGGGCAAGACTGAGTACGCCCGTTAACTAAAAACTGCAATCAGAACAAATTTAAGAGAGATAAAATTAGAATGAGGTTAGCGCATGAGTGATTTGAATAATGAAAGTAAATATAATGTTTTCTTATTGGACGCCGACGGCACTTTATTAGACTTCAATAAGGCGCAAAAGATTGCTTTTCATAATTTGCTCTACGATATCGGACATGAGACGTCTGACGAGTTATTCACCATTTTCTCCAAAATTAATCGAGAGCTCTGGAAAGACATGGCTGAGGGCAAAATCACAAAACCGGAGCTTTTGTCTTGTCGCTTTCAGCTTTTCTCGGACGTGACCGATATTAAACTGGATTCGAAATTGGCGAATTGCTCCTTCCTTACGCATCTCAGTTATCAGGGTATTGTCTTGCCCGGCGCAGAAGAACTCCTGGCCGACTTGTCTAAGCGGGGCAAAATTGCCATAGCGACGAATGGTGTCGAGTTCGTGCAAAAAAGGCGCTTCGCCCTCTCCGGACTGATGCCGTATATCGATCAGATTATTGTCTCTGATGCTATAGGGGCAGGCAAACCCGATCCCCTCTTCTTCGAGGCGGCTCTTAGTTTAGTCGGCAATCCTGATCCAAGATCAGTGCTCATGGTCGGTGACGCGCCGGAAGCTGACATTCGCGGCGCCAACAACTGCGGGCTGGACAGCTGCCTGTATGACCCTGACGGCGTCCATACCGCTTCAGAAGCCACTTACACCATCAGGAATCTGGCGGAAATTCTCAACTTATAAACGCAGCTGTTCCTCCGGCATGAAGACCAGAGCGTACGCTTTCAGGCGTATATCTGTTTTTCGCGGTGCAATCTCAATTATTTCGATCTTACTATCGTCCGGATCGTACAGCTTTTGCAGACGCTCGACTTCGCTTTCTAATTCAGCCTCAAGCGCCAGCAGGTCATCCTTGTAGACTTGCAGCGATTCTTCGGCACGTGAGACATCTGTGCTCTGCCGCTTAGACCTGCTGCTGCTCTTAGCGGCAGTGGTCGCTTTGCCAACAGTTGAAGCTGACAGTGCTTTACGCCCCAGCAATGCTGTCAGAACAGTAGAACCCACAGAGATAGCCGTCTGCATTTGGGAGTCCTTAGCCTGATCTACTTCGCGCTGGACAGCCTGTTCTTGCTTTCTGACTTTTTCCTCCGCCCTGAGAATCTGCGTTTTGTACTTGATACGCAGTTCTTCGATAGCTTTATCTCTCAGCTCTCTTTGTTTTTGTTCAAAACGGATCTTAAAATCACGTAAGGGTTCATCCGGCTGAGATATCAGTTTTGAGTCCTTATGGTGATAAAGCTCCAATCTGCTCTGGCGATAGATGACATCCTTAAGATCTCTCTCCCACTCCGTAAAGCTTGTTTTCTTCTGCGCGGCCTCCGGCAAAGCCATGAAGTGAACTTCCAGCGGCGCCTGAGATTTCAGATCGCTGTCTTTAATGTCCAGGTCCTCGCGCAGGGCCCAATCGACGGCAACTAATCCTTCTTGCAGCGGTGTTAGCCAGCTTTCCTCCCTGTCGGCCGAGATGAGATTCTTTTTATCTTCAAAATGCACCTCTGCCAATCCATAGAGAGCGGGCCTCAGCACTTCTCCTTCGTTAGCCCTGACAAAATAAGTCGCAATTCCCGGCGGCACTTTCGGCGCAGCGCTCAGCAAACCATCGCTGACGACAGCGGTGGCAACAGCAGGCGGCATCTTGCCGGCCTGCAAGGCATCATCCCCGCTTTCTGCGGCAGAGTAAGAGCCTGACGGCGCAGGATCGGCAGTCACAATTACATCTGCGGACGGCTCAGCTTTGCCGATGGCTCGTGCTTTTTCTGCCGAAGAAGCAGTCTGTTCGCTGACAACATCTGTTGCCGAGGAGAGCTCTCTAATCTGATTTCTCATCAGCGGTCCGGCCAGATAAGACATGGCCCAGCGGGTCTCAAAGAGTATCGGTTGGGCTTCGTGGACATTGTTCATGAGAAAAACCCGTTTCCCAAGTCCGGAGAGCAAGGTGTCCATGCTGCGCCTGTCAAAGGCTGATCCGGCAGCAGCTGCCGCACCTTCCAGGCCGTCCAGCAATCTGGCTTTGTCGCGCTCCGTCTGCAGCCTGCCGATAAACCAGGTCCCCATATTTGCCAGGCCTTTATAGTCTAGATCTACAGGATTTTGCGTCGTCAAAACTACCCCCAGGCCGTAGGCTCTGGCTTGCTTTAACAAAGTCAGCAGCGGCTGCTTGGAAGGGGGATTAGCGACCGGCGGGAAATAGCCGAAAATCTCATCCATATAGAAGAGAGCTCTCAGACTGGAGGTGCCGGGCTGAGAACGCGTCCAGCTCACCAACTGATTCAGGAGCAAAGAAACAAAGAACATGCGCTCGTTATCGTTAAGGTGTGAGATAGACAGGATCGATATCTTGGGCTTGCCCGCTTTCGTACGCAGAAGATTATCAATGTCCAGACTTTCTCCCTCCAGCCAGTTAGCGAACTGTGGAGAAGCGAGAAGATTGTTGAAGCTAAGTGCGAGATTGAAACGGTCTTTCTCCGGGAAGAAGTCCTCCAGCTCCATCACTCCGACGCGATTGAAGGGAGGCGCTTGAATTGCTGCAATCAGCTGCGGCAGATCCATGATCTGCTCCTCGTTCCAGCTCCGGTGGAGAATATTGGCGATCAGGATATGCTCTTTGGACTGCAAGGGCTCGACATCCATACCTATCAGACTCAAAAGGCTGGAAACTGTACCTGAAACCTGCTCCGCCATAAGTTCATTATCTGCTAATACCTGAGCAGACGGCGGATTGAGAAGACGAAGGATGGACAAAGGACGCCCGGCAAAACTACCGGGAGTATAAATCTCAAACTCCGCTGTTTCGCGCATAGTGCGGATCCTATCCGGATCAATCCCCCAGTCCGCCAGACCATTGCGCCAGATTTTTGCCTGACCGGCTGCCAGTTCTGATACAGTAATTCCTTGAGCTTTGGCATCCTCTTCACGCACCCAGGGCTCAAAATCTTCCGGCGCCATATCCGGAAAGCTGAGCAATAAATTGGTCATATCACCTTTAGGATCAACAACTATAGCAGGAATATGATCCATAGCCGCTTCTTCCAGCAGGCTGATACACAATCCTGTCTTACCGCTGCCTGTCATGCCCACACACATGGCGTGAGTGGTGAGATCTTTTGCGTCATAAAGAAGCAATTTGTCCGTTTTTTCCTTACTGGCGGCATCAACTTCACGCCCCAGATAAAACAACCCCAACTTTTCAAAATCCATGTCGTCTTCCTCTCTTGAAATTACTGTTTGCCCGCTTAAGGGGCATTATTAATCAAAAAAATTATACCTTATCCCGTTTGTATCTTTACAAGCGCCGTATCTGCTCATCTTGCGGATACTATGCGGCAGCAAGCGGTTTTTGCTGTTAAGCGTCTTCATCTCCTAATATTTCTTTTTTTCGGCAAAAAAATCTTAGGATACAATTGCAGCCCAGCAAGGCCATGAATATCACAAAGGGCATAATATATAAGAATGCGCGAAACAGCATGAGTGAGAGCATTACTCTCTCTGTCACCATTCCGGAGACCGACAGCAAAGAAATCGCCACAAGATCAAAACTGCCAAGACCGCTGGGGATGAAGGATAAATAACCAACGGCGGTAGAGGCGGTATAAATGAATAGCAGCAGCGGGATTGAAATTGGCGGGGAGAAGAGCGAAATCGCATAAGCAAAGAATATGAACGCTGCCAGCCAATCCATGATCGAGGCCAGGTTTAAATAGACTTTCTCTCGCAAAGGCATCTTACCGATCGGGGAATCCTTGATATTAAGTTTGCCGATCTT
>DASRVY010000078.1:0-17724 GCA_035654855.1 Bacillota bacterium
CCGGAAACGCTGAAAACTAAGGCGTGGCAAACGGAGCGGCAATCTCCTCGGCAATCTCTTCAACGGCAGTGAAACCTATAATATAGTTCATATTAGGAGATGAGAGAATTTGCAGTTTTTCACCGGTAGGCCATGAATAAACCAGCGGCATGTGATAATACGAGATACCGTCAATCTCAATATGGTTGAATTTGATATCCGCCTCAGTTAATTCAACTTCAACTAATTCATATTGACCGTTAGCCAGATGAACAATATCCAGAAAACGCGGATACAGCTGAGTTATAGCAGTCCAGGCAATCAAGACGGACACTGCTACCGGAAAGAGATAGGTGAACCATTTAGTATTGTTGTGATTCCAGTTTATGCGCAGCAAAATAAACAGCAGCCTGCATAAAGCTATGACAAGCAAAAGACTTACAATGAGTCCGATTATAAAATAGTTTCTCATGCCAATCCTCTTAGGCTCATCTGTCCCCCAGCTGCTCCCGGCACCATCTCGAGATCGTCCGCCGTCTCATCGCTGCCTGCAAATACCGGTCATTAGCCGACAGAAAGCTGTTAACAAATCACTTTGGTTCAGGATTTAACAGCGCAGCGGGAAACAACGCCCTAAACTCATCCATGCTTAATATTTTAACACCTAAAGCTTCAGCTTTGTCTGCTTTGCTGCCGGGATTCTCGCCGATAATAAGATAATCTGTCTTCTTTGATACAGAGCCAGTCACTCTGCCGCCCTGATTTTCAAGCAAATCCGTGAATTGTTCCCGCGTCATCCGGGGAAAGCTGCCCGTAATGACAAAGTTCAAATTGCTTAAAGGGAGGTCTGCTGTCCTGACGTTTTCGTCCGCCATACTTACCCCGGCAGCTGTGAACTCATCAAGCAAGTTTTGCGTCTGCTCCTGCCGGAAGAACTGATAGAGATTTTTGGCGGTAATCTGACCAACATCGTTAATTTGCAAGAAATCCTCTATAGCGGCTGCTCTTATTTCTGCCATTGAGTTCATCTTAGCGGTAATGCTGCGTGCTGTCTGACGCCCCACACCCGTGATGCCTAAACCTGCCAGCAATTGGTAGATTGGATTATTCTTGGATTTCTCTATTTCGCCTAAGAGATTGTCCACTGCCTTCTGACGGCCGATGATGCCCGCCTCAATCAACTCCGTGCGCACCTCATGCAGCTTATAAATATCGGCAATACTCTTAAGATATCCATGCTTCAAAAGGGCTTCAACGCTGGAATCACCCAGCCCGGCAATATCCATGGCGGCGCGGGAAGCGAAATAGGTGATGTGGCGCGCCAGCTGCGCAGGACAGTCGACACCTGTACAGAAGAGATCAGCGCCTTCATCTGTATAAGCTGTATCTGCGCCACAGACCGGACAATTAGCCGGCAGCTTGAAGGGAACTGTTCCCTCCGGCCTCTTATCATATTCGACAGCAATTATCGCCGGTATGATCTCGCCGCTCTTGTGCACGCGTACGGTATCCCCCACCCTGATATCAAGACTGTCGATATAACCCTGATTATGCAGTGTCGCTCTGCTGACGGTCGAGCCGCCCAATTGGACCGGCTCCAAAATCGCCATCGGAGTAATCCTGCCCGTGCGGCCCACTTGCACTGTGATATCCAGAAGTTCGGTACTCTTTTCTTCAGGCGGATATTTGAAGGCGACAGCCCAACGGGGCACTTTGCTGGTTCTGCCTAAGCCGGTACGCAAAGCGAGATTGTCCACCTTTACTACCGCGCCGTCAGTGCCATAATCGAGTTCATGGCGCAGCACGTCGATGCGCTCAATTTGCAGCTTGATCTCATCATCCGTCCGGCAGACAACAAAGCCGGGGCTGATATCAAATCCTTGTTCAGCCAGCCAATCCAGCGATTCAGAATGTGAGGTGAATAAATTAGGTTCCATCAACTGAATATTGAAAATAAATATGCCCAGCCCCCTTTCTTTGACAATCTCGGGGTTCAGCTGCCTCATCGTGCCTGCTGCCAGATTGCGGGGATTAGCATATGTCTTTAGGCCTTGCTCCTCCAGCTTAAGATTGATGCGCTCGAAATCGGATCTCAGCATATAGGCCTCGCCCCTAACTTCCAAGTCAGAAGTCTCTGAATCAATCTTGTGCGGGAGACCCCTAATCTCACGCGCATTTAAGGTGACATCTTCACCATAAGTCTCACCGTCTCCTCTGGTAACAGCCTGCGTCATTATGCCATTTTTATAGCGGATGCTGAGAGACAAACCGTCAATTTTTCTCTCGACGACAAATTGGGCTTCAGGATCAACTTGCCTGACTCTGGCAGTAAAATCCTCAACACCGCTCCAGGAAAATACATCTTGCAGTGAAAGCATAGGGACACGATGTCTAACTTGGGAGAAGGAAGGAGCTGCCTGACCGCCCACTACCTGAGTGGGGGAATCGGGCAGAATGAGCCCGGGGAATAATTCCTCCAGCCTAATCAATTCCTGCAGCAAGAGATCATATTCCGCATCGGAAACGGTCGGCTGATCCTGATCATAATACTGATGATTATAGATGCGAAGCTGTGAACTGAGGCGGCTGATTCTCTCCTCCGCCTCAATTTCACTTATTTTTTGATTGCTTATTTGCTTAGGCTTTTCCATCGCAGCCGAGGACATTGACAATCTTATGCGCGACCATAGCCTCGATGGCATCACGGGCAGGACCCAGATATTTGCGCGGATCAAATTCCGCCGGGTTTTCTGCCATTACTTTGCGAATTGTCCCGGTCATGGCCAGGCGCAGGTCGCTGTCAATATTGATCTTGCAAACTGACATCTGGGCCGCTTTGCGCAGCATATCTTCCGGAACACCGATAGCATCCGGCATATTTCCGCCATGAGTATTGATCATTTTTACAAACTCGGGCACGACCGAACTTGCGCCATGCAAGACGATAGGAAAGCCCGGCAGTCTCTTCTGAATTTCTTCCAGGATGTCAAAGCGCAGCTGCGGCTTTGTACCCGGCTTGAATTTATAAGCGCCGTGGCTTGTGCCGATTGCGATCGCCAAAGAGTCGCAGCCTGTGCGGCCGACAAAATCTTCAACTTGCCCGGGATCCGTATATGACGCATCTTCAGCACTGACACTGACGTCGTCCTCAACCCCTTCAAGGCGGCCAAGTTCAGCCTCAACATTAATATAGGGATCGTGGTTGTGCGCATAGTCAACAACCCTTTGAACTAAGGCGATATTCTCCTCATAAGGGAGATGGGAACCATCGATCATGACAGAAGTAAAACCGTCGTCAATGACGCTCTTACACAGCTCGAAGCTATCGCCGTGGTCAAGATGCAAGGCAATGGGCAGTCCCGACTCGATCAAGGCAGCTTCAACCAGCTTGACCAGATAGGTATTGTTTGCGTATTTACGGGCACCGGCAGAGACCTGCAGAATAAGAGGGGCATTCAGCTTGGCGGCTGCGTTTACAATTCCTTGGATGATTTCCATATTGTTAACGTTGAAAGCGCCAATAGCATAACCTCCGTCGTACGCTTTCTTAAACATTTCTGTAGTTGAAACTAGAGGCATATTGTTCTCCTTTCGCAAAACGCGTTTCTAGAGCATCGTTCATCTGTTAATTATAGCATTGACTTAAGTTTGTCTCTTAATCGTTTGTCTAAGCTGCAACAGCAATTTGCTTTGCAGTCAATTTATAAGGCTGACTGCAAGCTGTCACGTCTGCTTCTGACATTGGTCAGCATCTTCTCGTACTTGTCAATTTTCGCCCGTTCCTGATCGACAACATGAGTTGGCGCTTTCCGGACAAAGTTCTCGTTTTTGAGTTTGCCTGACGCTCTCGAAATTTCATCAGTCAGCCTTTTTTCTTCTTTATTCAAGCGTTCTATCTCATCTTCCAAATTGACCAGATCGGCCAAAGCGATAAATATTTCTCCGCCGGCAAACTGGATTTGCACAGCGTCTGTCGGAATCTCGGTTTTGTCAGAGTGGAAGGCTATCTCTCCCGCTCGCGCCAGTCGCTCAAGTAGTTGTGCATTATCCTTAAACAGCGTCAGAACATTTTCATCCCGGCTCAGAACCATAAGATCAATGGCCTGATTTTGCGGCACTTTGTATTCAGCCCGAATATTGCGGATACTCCGTACTGAGTCCATCAAAATTTGCATCGCCTTTTTGTCTTCATTGAAATCGTAAGCGTCATTGGGCAAAGGCCACTTAGAACGGATTAACTGACCCGGCTCATGAATCAGGTGTTTACTCATCTCTTCGGTGACATAAGGCATAAAGGGATGCAGCATCGTAATCGTCCCCAGCAATGTGTGATTTAAGACATATTGAGCGGCCAGCCGGGATTTCCCTTTCTCTTGCAGTCTGGGTTTGACTATCTCAATATACCAGTCACAGAATAGATCCCAGAGAAAGGCATAGAGTTTAGCCAGAGCCAATCCGGTCTCAAAACTCTCAAGATTGCGCCCAACATCACGAACCGTGTCATTTAGTTCGGCCAAGATCCAGCGATCCTCTATGGAGAAATCTGTGCTGTCCACCGAGGAGAAATCCATCTCCTCGTCAAAGTTTAAAACTACAAAACGCAAGGCGTTCCAGATTTTATTAATGAAATTCCTGCCGGCTTCAACCTTTTCGTCCTGGAAACGCTGATCATTGCCGGGCGCGCTGCCTGAGATTAAGGCATAACGCAAAGCGTCAGCGCCATATTCTTCGATAACCTCCAAAGGGTCAATGCCATTACTCAAAGATTTGGACATTTTGCGGCCTTGGCTGTCCCTAACCAGACCATGGACAAAGACATAATCAAAAGGAATCTGTCCGGTAAACTCGAGGGCGGAAAAGATCATACGCGATACCCAGAAAGTAATAATATCGTAGCCTGTAACCAGAACATCCGTAGGATAGAAATAATCCAGCTCCTCTGTCTGATCCGGCCAGCCCAGAGTAGAAAAAGGCCAAAGGGCGGAGGAAAACCAGGTATCTAAAGTGTCTTCATCCTGATGAATATCTAAAGATTGGCAATGCGCACAGTGTTCGGGATTGTTGACAGATATTGTCTCCTTGCCGCAGTGGTCGCAATACCAGACCGGTATGCGGTGCCCCCACCAGAGCTGACGGGAAATGCACCAGTCGCGTGTATTTTCCATCCAGTTAAAATAAGTTTTTTCAAATCGTTTCGGCACAAATTTTACTTCTTCGTTCTTCACTACTTCGATTGCAGGCTTTGCCAGATCTTTCATCTTGACGAACCATTGCAAAGAGATTCGGGGCTCAACCGGAGTTGCGCAGCGATAACAGGTTCCGACTGCGTGGGTCAATTTCTCTGTCTTGACGAGATAACCGCCCTCTTGCAGATCTTCGACAATCTTCGCTCTGGCATCCAAAGCTGTCATACCTTCATAAATACCCGCATGCTCATTCATATAAGCGTCTTCAGTAAGAACATTGATTATGGGCAGATTGTGCCTTTCGCCAACCTCGAAATCGTTGGGATCGTGTGCCGGTGTGATCTTCACAACGCCTGTCCCCAGCTCGCGGTCAACATAACGGTCGGCAATTATCGGCAGCTCTCTGTCCGTCAGAGGCAGCCTGACTGTCTTGCCGATATACCTGTGGAAACGTTCATCGTCAGGATGTACCGCGACCGCAGTATCGCCCAGCATGGTTTCCGGCCTGGTTGTGGCCAGCATGAGATCCGCTGTGCCGTCTGTCAGCGGATATCGGACATAGTAAAACTCGCCTTCCAAATCTTCGTGTTCGACTTCGGCGTCAGATATTGTCGTCAGACAGTGCGGACACCAGTTGATAATACGTTCCCCGCGGTAAATCAGACCTTTGTCGTACAATTTAACAAAGACCTCCAGGACAGCGCGGGACAAGTTTTCATCCAAAGTGAAGCGTTCACGTTCCCAATCACAGGAGGCACCCAGTTTGGTAAGCTGATTGGTGATCGCGCCGCCATATTTATCCTTCCAGTCCCAGGCACGGGCCAAAAATGCCTCACGACCCAGATCTTCTTTGGTCAAGCCTTCTTCTCGCATACTTTCGACAATTTTAGCCTCAGTGGCGATGGCAGCGTGATCGGTACCCGGCAGCCACAGAGCCTCATACCCTTGCAGCCTGCGCCAGCGAATCAGAAGATCCTGCAGTGTCGTGTCCAGAGCGTGCCCCATATGCAGGACACCTGTGATATTGGGTGGAGGCATCACGATACAGAAGGGCTCCTTTTCTGCATTGGGAGCAGCAGCGAAAGAATTGTTTTGCAGCCACTCTTCATAGATTTGGTCTTCTTTTGCCGCCGGAGCAAAAGTTACGGGCATTTTGTCTATTCTTGCCATATAAATCTCCTAACTGGATAAATCTTTTCAAAATCTAAGCATCCCTTGCCTCCCTGATCCTGAATCGCAAACGATATGCGCACGATACGCTCAAGATTAAGCTGGGCGGAGGATAAAGAAAAACTTACGGTCTGCAGATAAGGCTGCTGCTGGATAACGCGTTCTGAGAATATATAGACGACCTGGTTCTCGTCTTCCATCTCTAAGCCAATTTTTTTCTCACGCAGATCAGGATTCAACAGCTCTAGATGAAGCTCCTCCCAACCGGAAAGATCCAAAGGAGGGTAAGACGACACATAAGTCAGTTGAGGCTCAATCACCACCGGCCTGTCATCTGCGCTGCGGTATATAATCTGCAGAACCTTTCCGCCCTCGGTTTTAGTGCTGTCAGTCAAGTCAAGTTCACAGCGTCCGGAACTCACCTTCCATAGTGGGCGATCTCCGGGCCAGTTTTCTTCCGGAACTCGCATTGGGTCCGGCATCAGCTCAAACCAGGCAAAATCAGTAACACGGTCACATTCCATCCAAACCTCAGGCTTATAATATTCCGAAGGCTCGGTATCCAGGCGAAAAGCGGGCACCGGCATGCCGTCCGGTCCGCACAAATTAGCCTCGCGGTTGAAGCTGGAGTAACCGTAGGTCAAAGAGACGGGGTCAGCCAGCTCATCATGCCAAACGATGACTTTAACGCCGTAGAGGATCCTCGCTTTGGCGCGCACAAAAACTCTGTCCTCGCCGCAAATTGCGAAACCTTCCAGGCTATGTGTGCCGGGGCGCATGATAAGACCCTGTGCAGATTTGCCGAATTTGCCGAAATCGATTATAAACTTGTTGCCAATCTGTTCGACGGATTTTGGCTCCGGGGCGGAAGAAGGCAGATCCTGCTCATAAGACAGACCGAGGGCGACATTCGCCATTCTCCTGCCAATCGCTTCTTTAGCAAGAGGGTGAGCGGGGTAGCGGTATGCGTCAGCGGTCTTATCATACGTGAGGGGCAAATCGGAGATTGTCACCATGCCGGCCTTGAGCGCCAGTTTGCGCCTAACGCCGCTAAGAATTTCATTAAATTCCGCCACTGTCTTAAAATCAGCTTCCTGATAACAATAAGCCGCTATCTGGCTGTAGATCAGATAGAGTTTATCGTCGGGTGCGATGAACATCTCCTTCAGAACAGAAGTCAGAATAGGAAAAGCTCTGGCATAATACTCAGGACTGCCGGCATCACTTTCACCTTGATACCACAAAACACCTCGCACTCCCAGCCCGATGAAAGGGGTCAGCTTGTGATTGAACATAACCGCAGGCTGATTGCGCATCTGAAAGTTTTTACTTTGAGGCACCTCCAACTGCTGCTGTAAATTCAAGCGGCGCAAACGCTGCGTGACCTTGCCGACATTGGTAATACTTTCACCACTGCCCTCATCGCCGGCCTTGGCAATATTGCTTCCGCCTCCCTGCCAGCCGGGTATGGACTTTTTCTTCTCCGGGTTGGAGCTGTTCCAATTGTCTAAATCTCGATATTGATGCAGCTCTCTGACGTGATTCTTCAGATAAGGATCCTGCTCGATAATCTCGCGAGGCAGCCAACTATGAATATTGGTTCCGCCGCAGGCGATATCGTACATCCCGATCGGCAAATGCAATTGCTCTTCCAATTTCAGCGCAAAGGAATAGGCGATACCGGAAACCAGCGCCATTTCCTCAGGATAACTGCCGCGGTACCAACGTCCCGAAGCTATATATCCTACAGGATAGTAGCTATATTCAGTCACTTTTTCATCGAGACCGTCAGAGGACATGGAGAAAATTCGGATATGATTTACCACCGCGGTAAGATCAAGACGCAAAGCCATATCACAGCTGCCTGCCGGCATAGCCATATTATCTTGTCCGGCAGTAAACCAGACCTCACCTGCCAGGATATCTTCTATCTTGTGAGTGTCTTTATCTGTAAATAAAACCAGAGAGTAAGGATCCAGCGAAGCCTCTAAGGCGGGCAGCCTAAAATTAAAACGTCCGCGTCTGTCCGATTTGTCTGAATCTTCAAAAACCAGACCATACTGCGTCTCTAAATCAGTGAAAATATGGCCGTCGGCAGGCTGCCTAAATAATTGTATGCAAATTTCCTTTTCCGGCTCGCAGATGCCCGTCACTCTATGCCTTACTTTTTGTTGGACAATCATGCCATCTGCGTAGTAGCCGGGCAGTTGAAAAATATTATGCGCCATCTTGTTCTCCTATGCTTAACCACTATACACGATTTAGTCCGTTTTTGCTTGAGATTGGAGCACTAAACACTGCCTCACGATCCTGGCTGCCAGCGCCTTTTCTTCCGGATATCCCGTAGCCTTGCAAAGCGCCTGCAGGAACAGATCCGGTCTCAGATTGGCCGCGCTGCCCGCACTGGCTCTGATAGTGGCCATGTCATCGTCACAGGCGAGAAGTTCCAGCAGCAGGGGTCTGATATCTATCTTTCTGGTGCCCTTCTTGCCATGTCTAGTGACCATAAGAGGTCCTTCCGAGCCAAAGAGGTCTGACACTGCCCGGCCTATTCCGGGCGCATAAAAACGGTATTGTGCCTCCCGCACCTGTGCCATAAGACTCGGTTTTTCTTTTGTGACAATTTGTATTTTGTTGAAGGCGATACCGCGGGGTGCAGCATTATTCAGAGCTGCCGGTATCAGCTCCAAATCAAGTGTCGGCAGAGCCTGCAGCGTCAGTTCGCAAATATCTGCTTCCAGTTCAACTCCAACTCCTGCAGGCAGGGCGAAGACTATCTGGGGACGGGGATTGAATCCTTCACTCCAGGCGACCGGCACTCCGGCACGCCGAATAAGACGTTCCATAGTGCGCATCATATCCAAGTGCCCCAACCATGCCGCAGGGCCCTTCCTGCTGTACTCCAGCCTGATTTGAATTGGTTCAGGATCTATCTCTGCAGCGGTATCAGCATTGACTGCACTAAGATCAATATATCGGTCGGCTTCACTGTTCAGTTGAACTTGCTGTCTGTCTGAACCGGCATTGACAGGTGCAAAGGCTGCGGCTTCATTGACACAGACACCGCAGCCGTATGTCTGGGCCCCGCAGACGCCGCATTCCTCGCGACACTCTGGCGTAGTCTCGCCGCGCATAGCTTTCTCGCACTCTTCCCAGAGATACTCCTTCGTTACGCCGACATCAATATGATCCCAGGGCAAGATGTCATCTTTTTGGCGCTCTCCGGTATAAAAGGAAATATCCAGATTCAGGCTGGCAAAAGCCTCTTGCCAACGCGTAAAGCTAAATCCTTCACGCCAGCTTTCTCGATAAGCTCCGGACTGCCAGACGCGAAACAGCACTTCTCCCAGTCTGCGGTCACCTCTAGCCAGAACTGCCTCTATTACGCTGCTGCCAAAGTCATGCCATTGATAGCTGATTACCTTGCTCTTAAGCGCAGAAGCCAACTGTTTTTGACGCTCGGCCATCAGCTTGGTATCGATCTGCGCCAGCCATTGAAAGGGCGTAAAAGCTTTAGGTATAAACATAGCGGTGCTGACCGTAATCTGAGGTCTGCGCAGCTTCTCTTCCCGAGAAATCTCGCTGTGAATTTCCAGCAATTTATAAGTAAGATCAGCAATTCCCTGCACGTCCTCATCAGTCTCAGTGGGCAGTCCCAGCATGAAGTAGAGTTTGAGACGATTCCAACCGCCGCCGAGAGCTATCCTGGCGGCGGTAAGCAAGTCTTTCTCACTGATATTCTTGTTTATAACATCGCGCAGCCGCTGCGTGCCGGCTTCAGGCGCAAAAGTGAGTCCCGCCTTACGCGTAGCGGATATCTTCTCCATCAAAGAGAAATCAAAGCTGTCCAGACGAAGTGAAGGCAAAGAAATATTGACATTCTTGGGCTGTAAATCATCAACCAGCTCACCGGTCAGAGTATCAATCCCGGAATAATCACTGCTGCTGAGAGACAAGAGGCCGATCTCGTCATAACCTGTTTCCTCGTAAAGTGTTTTCGCCAGTTTGGCAAGTTCTGCTGCAGAACGCTCTCTGACCGGCCGATAGATCATGCCGGCTTGGCAAAAACGACAGCCTCTGGTACAACCACGGAAAAGCTCCAGATACATTCTGTCATGTACTATTTCGATATTGGGAACAATCTGACGCTCAGGAAATACAGCCTGATCCAGATCGTCAATGATCTGCTTGCGGATAAAAGCAGGAACTCCGGGGCGATTAGGTGTGACAGCCTCTATTCTTCCGTCAGCCAGATAGGTGACATCATAAAAGGAAGGCACATAAATTCCCGGTATCTGAGCCGCCTGAAGGAGGAAGTTCTGCTTCTTTCTCTCAGGATCTTGCCGCCATTTTTGGTATAAATCAAGAAGTAAAGTGATGACATCCTCGCCCTCACCTAAGACAAAAAGGTCAAAGAATTCAGCCACAGGTTCGACATTGACAACAACAGGACCGCCGCCCCAGACAAAAGGATCACCTTCTCCCCTCTCGCTGGCGCGAACCGGCACGCCGCCCAGATCCAAAAGATCCAAAACCGCGCTATAGGCGAGTTCATATTGCAATGTTATGCCAAGAATATCAAAGTCACTTAAGCTGCGGCCGCTCTCCAGGGAAAACAAAGGCTGACCACAATCCTTCAACCGGGCGCGAAAATCCGGAGCAGGAGAAAAGACACGCTCACACCAGGCATCTTCTCTTTGGTTAATCTGATGATAAATGATGCGGAGGGCGAGATTAGACATGCCTATCTCATAGATATCCGGGAAGCAAAAAGCAAAATTAATCAGCTCCTCCTGATGGGGATGGGAAGATTTATCTACCTGGTTCCATTCTCCGCCCAGATAACGAGCCGGCTTCTCTATCTTTCTTAATATATCTCTGGGAACACCATTCATCGATCACTATCTTTTCTATAAAGACGCTCCTGCAAAGCTATACGCTCCTCTTCATATCCGGGCTTGCCCAGCAGAGCATACATATTGCTCTTGTACTGCTCCACCCCGGGCTGATTAAAAGGATTTACCGCATTGAGATATCCGCTGACAGCGCATGATCTCTCGAAGAAGAACAACAACTCGCCCAAAGCGAAGGCTGAAAGTTCAGATATTTGCAAGAGCTGAACAGGCACACCGCCGTCAACATGAGCCACAATGGTACCGAAAAGAGCCATCCGGTTGACCTCACCCATGCTCTTACCTGTCAGATAGTTGAGACCGTCCAAATTGTCCAAGGTTTCTTTGATTACCAGATCTTCTCTGGCCGTCTCTACTTGGATTACTGTCTCCATCAGAAAGCGGCGGCCTTGCTGGATATATTGGCCAAGAGAATGAAGGTCCGTTGTAAAATTCACACTGGCGGGGTAGATCCCGCGGCCGTCCTTGCCCTCACTCTCGCCAAAAAGCTGTTTCCACCATTCACTGAAATACTGCAGCCCCGGCTCATAGTTGACGAGAATCTCAGTGGTAAAGCCTCGTTTCTGAAGGATATTCCTGACCAGAGCATACAGATCGCTGTCATTTTCACCCAGTTTAGGATTGCCATAGCGCTCTCTGGCTTGCGCGGCGCCTTTCATCAGATCGTCGATCGAGATACCGGCCACGGCGATAGGCAACAAGCCTACCGCGGTCAGGACTGAATAGCGTCCGCCTATATCATCCGGGACGACAAAAGTCTCATAGCCCCTGCCTGTGGCAAGCTCTTTCAAGGCGCCACGGCTCTTATCCGTCGTAGCAAAGATTCTCTCTCTGGCTCCCTCGGGACCGTAACGCTGCCTCATCCAGTCTTCAATAACTCTAAAGGCGATAGCCGGCTCCGTTGTAGTGCCTGATTTCGAAATTATATTGACTGAGACACGGAAATCGGACAAAGAAGAGAGCAGCTGCCTTAAATAGCTGCCGCTCAGTTGATGGCCTGCAAAGAGTATCAGCGGATATTCACGGCTGCCGGCAGATCTGAGGGAGGCGAAAGGGTCAGACAGCGCTTCGATTACAGCCCTGGCACCCAGATAAGAGCCTCCGATGCCGCAGACAATAAATACATCTGAGTTCTCCTTGATTCTGGCAGCGGCATCTTTAATCCTGGCAAATTCATCCCTGTCATAGTTGACAGGCAAATCCAGCCAGCCTGTATATTCTGCGCCGGCGCCGGTATGGTTATATAATGTCTGTCGGCTGGAAATCAATAATGGCTCCATGGCTACAATCTCTTCTTTAGAAATGAAGCCTTCCAGATAACTCAAATCCAGTTTTAACATTGCTCCTCCTTGCTCGGCTTAAGATTGTTTAGCGGCAATATCCTTTTCTGCCATATTCTCTTTCGCGCTCAAATCGCGATAATCCACATATAAAGGGCGCACTCTATAAAGCCCGTCTATATAGTTTGTGATACGGGCAGACATGCCGGGGTAGATCCAGTCGTCAGAGCAGCACAATCCCTCTTCTCCGCCTGTACTGCGAAACTCCCCCGTTACTTCGGGCCCGGAAGTCTTCGTGACAATTACTTTTTCACCCAGCAAATCATAAAAAGACTGCAGCATGGTTTCATTAAACCGATGTTTCATGTATGCGCAAATCAGATAGGAAAAAATAACAGCCGCCAACAAAGCAACAACAATATTGGCAAGAGTGTAAACAAAACGCAGTTGATCAAAGGAGCTTTGCTCCGTTACTGCCTGCATAACCGTGATTACTCCGACACCCGTCAACTGTTTTGTCTCCCCTCAACAAATTTTTGCCGCCGCCTCCGATATTAACTCAAAATTTTATATCCAGGCGAAAGTAAACTCACCCTTATCTCCTGTCTTAACATAGTCGCAAGATACTCCCGCGACGCCATCCAGATCGCCGGAAAGCATCAAGTCCGCCAGCTTATCTTCAATGGTTCGTGTGATCAGACGGCGCAGCGGTCTAGCTCCGAATTTCTCGTCGTAGCCGGATTTAGCCAGTTCATCTCTCGCCTTATCAGTAACAATTAGTTTCAGACCTCTGACTTCCAGGTCAGTCTGAATTTCTGCGATCATCAAATCCACGATCTGGCGCAGTTCTTCCGGAGTCAATTCATGGAAGACAACAATCTCGTCAACTCTGTTGAGAAACTCAGGACGGAAGAGGTCGCGCATTACTGATTGGACGCGGCTTTCCAGAGCCTCATGGTCTTGATTGCCGAAACCAATGCTGTGGCGCTTGAAGGATGTACCCGCATTGCTTGTCATAATGATCAGGGTATTGGAAAAATTGACGACCCGGCCATGGCTGTCCGTCAGGCGGCCTTCGTCCAATATTTGCAGCAGGATGTTGAAAACGTCAGCGTGAGCCTTTTCAATTTCATCCAAAAGAATAACACTATAGGGTTTTCTTCTGATTCTCTCTGTGAGCTGGCCGCCGTCATCATAACCGACATAGCCGGGCGGAGAACCAATAAGCTTGCTGACAGTGTGCGGTTCCATATATTCGGACATATCCAGCCTTACAATCGCTTCTCTGGAATCAAACATAGCTTCGGCTACAGCTTTAGCAAGCTCTGTCTTGCCTACGCCGGTCGGGCCGACAAAGATAAAAGATGCTGGCTTGTCCCTATTTACCAAACCCGAGCGTTTTCTTCTGATAGCGCGCGCTACTGCCGAGATAGCTTCCACCTGACCTATTACCGTCTTGTGAAGTTCATCTTCAAGCCCGAGGAGACGTTCCGACTCCGTTTCAGTGATCTTCGTCACCGGAATGCCGGTCCACATCTCAACCACCTTGGCAATATCCTTTTCAGTGACCTCTGTAGGCTGAGCTTCCTGTTTCAATTCCGCCAGTTCGTTCTCCAGGCGCAGGAGCTGAGACTTATTCTCCGCCTGCTCTTCATAAAGAGTTTCTCGCACCTTGTCATCACCTGCGCCCGCCTCGGACAGCTTATTTTCAAGCTCTTCTCTGACAGCCTGCAAGTCTTCATACTGGTCTTGTTTTTCACATATTTCCACCAGTTTGCTGTTCTTAAGATTAACTTCAGATCCTGCTTCATCAAGCAAGTCTATTGCCTTATCCGGCAAGAAGCGGTCCGTGATATAGCGATCGGACAGCCTGACTGCAGTCTCCAGAACACATTCCGGGAAATACACGTGGTGATGCTGCTCATAGTAACCTTTTATACCGCGCAGTATTTGCAGAGTTTCTTCCAAAGTGGGCTCATCGATTATCACCTTTTGGAATCTGCGTTCTAAAGCTGAATCCTTCTCGATAAAACGGCGGTACTCATCCAGGGTCGTAGTGCCGATTACCCGGATGTCGCCTCTGCCTAAAGCAGGTTTAAGAATGTTGGCCGCGTTCATAGCGCCTTCAGCATCCCCTGCTCCCATAATATTGTGCAGCTCGTCGATAACCAGAATGATATTGCCGGAATTCTTGGCGTCATCTACGACACCTTTCATTCTGCTTTCAAACTGACCTCTAAACTGTGTTCCCGCCACCATGGCAGTCATATCTAAGAGGTAGACCTCCTGATCCAGCAGTTTGACAGGCACAGTGCCGTCAGCGATTCGCACAGCCAGCCCTTCCGCCACGGCGGATTTGCCTACCCCGGGCTCGCCGATCAGAGCGGGATTATTTTTCTGCCTGCGATTCAAAATCTGGATAACTCTATTTAGCTCTTCATCGCGTCCAATCAGTCGGTCTAACTCACCGTTTCGAGCTTTATCAGTCAAATTGGTGCCAAACTGGTCCAGAAATTTTCTTTTTTTGTCTTTTTTCTTGGCACGTCTCTTCTCTCGTGTGCTGCGTCTGACCTGCATCAGGTCATTGCTGTCACCCCCAATGTTTGCAGTCATCAGACCTGTAGAGCCGGCCTCTTCATCGTCGTCTTCATCTTCATCATCATCAATACCATCGTCAAAATCATCAGAGTCAGCCGAAAGACCGAAGCCACTGGGGAATTCTTCATTGCCCAGAAGCATGCGGAAAAGATCCTCGGTATTATGGCCGGACATTTGACCGATTACCTGATTCATTCTCTCTGTCAGTTCATCTATATTGGAGTCATTCACTCCGGCTCTGGCAAATACTTCTTCCATGCCGCCAATATTTGTTTCCCAGGCGCATTTTAGGCACAAACCTTCGTCGATCCGCTCGCTGCCATTAAAACGGGAGGTAAAAATTACCGCCTCGTTAATTTTACACATTGAACATTTAGCCATGTTCTCCACCTTCTAACTAGTTAACTAGCATCTGTCTACAGTTTAGTATATCTGCAATTATTTTAGAATGACTTATGTCACGCTTTAATGACTTATGTCACACTTTACGGTTAAGATTATTATTATAGCCGCCGAAATTTTATATGCAAATCAAAAAGACGTATGCGCACTTATGATTTGAGGTTCAGTCAGTACATCAGGAGCAATTTCTCTGGCCAGTATCTGTGCCAAATAGTCTCCGGTATAAGATTTTGGATTGAGGGCCACGTCCTCGGGTGCACCGGCTGCTATAAGTTCGCCGCCGCCGTCGCCGCCCTCCGGTCCCAGATCTAAAATCCAGTCCGCAGACTTGATCACATCCAGATTATGCTCAATTACAACAACTGTATTGCCGCCTTCCACCAGACGCTGCAATATCTGCGTCAGGCGATGTACATCCGCGCTGTGCAGTCCGGTAGTCGGTTCATCTAGAATATAAAAGGTGCGGCCGGTGCTTCGTCTGGACAGCTCTGCAGCCAGCTTCACCCTTTGTGCTTCGCCGCCGGAAAGCTCAGTTGATGATTGTCCCAGACGGATATAGCCAAGTCCGACATCAAATAAAGTCTTCAGCTTATTCGCTATTCGCGGAATTGCTTCGAAGAAAGCCAAAGCTTCCTCCACAGTCATATTTAAAACATCGGCAATCGTCTTGCCGCGATATTTCACTTCCAGAGTTTCGCGATTATATCTTTGCCCGTGACAAACCTCACAGGTCACATAGACGTCAGGCAGAAAATGCATTTCGATCTTGTTGACACCGTCACCGTAACAAGCCTCACAGCGTCCGCCGCTGACATTAAAACTGAAGCGCCCTGGTTTATAGCCTCTAGCCTTTGACTCTCTGGTCTGCGAGAATAATTCTCTGATATAGTCAAAAACTCCTGTATAGGTGGCGGGGTTAGAGCGGGGAGTTCTGCCTATGGGCGACTGATCGATCGAAATTACCTTATCCAGATGCTCTAAACCTTCGATGCTGTCAACCTTTACTTGCGTTTTGCGCGCTCTGTTTAATTTATGAGCCAAGACGCTTAAAATCACGTTCAGCACTAATGAACTCTTACCCGAGCCGGATACTCCTGTGACGCAGGTAAAGAGTCCCAAGGGGATCTCAACATCTATGCTTTTGAGATTGTTTTCGCGGGCACCCTTCACTTGCAGCCATTCTTTTCCCGGAGACCGCCTCTTCGCAGGGATAGGAATCATCCTGGAACCGGATAAATATTGACCGGTAAGAGAATTCTTACAGCGGGCGATATCATCCGGTCTGCCTGAGGCGACTATTTTGCCGCCCAGCTCTCCGGCACCCGGTCCGATATCTATCACATGGTCGGCTTCCCAGATTGTCTCCTCGTCATGCTCGACGACTATCACGGTATTTCCCAAATCACGAAGTTTTTTCAGCGTTGTCAGCAAACGGTTGTTGTCCCTCTGGTGTAAACCTATACTAGGCTCATCGAGAATGTAGAGAACACCCATAAGTCCCGATCCGATCTGTGTGGCAAGTCTGATTCTTTGCGCCTCGCCTCCGGATAAGGTAGCCGAAGCTCTGGAAAGTGTCAGATAATGCAGACCGACTTCAATTAAAAATCCCAGTCTTGATTCCAGCTCGCGCATAATGGTTTCCGCAATCAGAAGCTGATCCGCGCGCCAGGAGATACTCTCCAGGAAAGTCAGGGTTTGATCAATCGGCAGCATAGTAAGTTCATAAATATTCAAGCCTCCTATGGTTACAGACAGGCTTTCTTGCCTCAGCCTGGCACCGTGACACTCAGGACAGGTGGAGACAGAGAGATAATCCTCATAATATGCCTTCATATCGTCCGAGGAAGTCTCCTGCCATCTCTTCGTCACAATTTGCACGATTCCCTGCCACTTGGTTGAATACGGTTTGGAACGGGGATATCTGGTTTTGCTGGTGTCAATGGTTATTTTTTCATTATCCCCGAAGAGGATGATATCTCTTATTTTTTTCGGCAATTCCTTAAACGGTGTATCCATGGAGAAGTCATATTTTTCTGCCAGAGCTACCATAAAGGCTCTGCCCCAGCTGTTTTTCTCGTGTACACGCCAGCCTGCCACCATTATAGCGCCTTCATTTAATGAAAGTGAATCGTCCGCCACGATCAGATCCGGATTGATATTGTGCAGCTCGCCGATGCCAAAACAGGTCGGACAAGC
>DASRVY010000079.1:0-3503 GCA_035654855.1 Bacillota bacterium
GCGATTGTCAGGACGGCAGACCAGCTCGACCAAATCCATATCGATCCTGTCCGTACCGCTCCAGCCCAAATAGAGAAACAGTTTATCCAGTTCGCCTCGAATCTCTCTCATCTGCCCGTCGCATCGTTCTATCAGACTAGAGGCGGCTTTGCTCTCGATCTGAATTCCTTGACCTGCGCAGCCCGATCTGACCCAGTTTAACAAGATGCTGCTGTCTTGCAGGCCGATCTCTGACCGCACACCGCCGGCCTTCTCCAGGGCGGCAAGTAAGCTTTTTTGAGATAGATTAGACTTCGTTTCTTGAAATATGAGCACTACGTCTTCGGGAAAGGACTCCAGCAACTCTTTGATCTCTACTCTGATGTCATCTATTTGCGCCTTCGCCGCACCCTTGGCAGAGAAAAAGAGATCAGTGTTTTTGAGAATGATCATCTTGCGGGGTGATAGAAAAGGCAAAGAACGGATTTCCTGCTCCACTTTTACGGTATCCATATTTTGCGGCTGATGGGCCACATCGATTTGCACCAAATCCAGATCAGCAGATCCGGGAACAATCACAGCCTTGATCAAACTCTGGGTTAACTGCATAATTAGCCAGTCCTCCTCACCCGAGAGTAGGTAAACAGGACGAATGACGCCGCTGCGGATTTCTTTGTTTAGCGCAGAATAATCCATGTGTTTCTTCTGTCCAACCATGTATTAATCCTAACCTTTTTATCCTCTATGTGCAATCTGACAGCACCCTTCCGGTCAGTACGCAAAGCCTCATGACAGCCGGCTTTTTCGAGTCTGGCCAGCGTTTCCTCGGCAGGATGGCCGAAGCGGTTATATCCTGTGGATATGATTGCTATCTGCGGGCTTACTCGATCGAGAAAACTATCGCTGCTGGCATATTTGGAACCGTGGTGCGCCACCTTGAGTACATGTGCCTTAAGGCCCTCCTGATATTCACGAATCAGGAAATCCTCCAGCTCTAAGGTCGCGTCAGCGGTAAAGAGCAGCCTCAGCCACAGCAGCCGGGAATGTATCACGATTGAGTCCTGATTGGGATCAGCCGGCAGATATTTTCGCAGACTGTCATAATGCTTCGCACTTGGGCTTAAGTAATCTAAAACAAGCACACCACCTCCTAAAACTAATTTGTCACCCGCACCCCGATAACTGATCGGAATCTTCTGTTTTTCTGCCAGACAGACTAACTCTTCACTTAAGTCTTGTTGAACATAGCCACTGTCATCAGCTGTAAAATCACCGGCTGCGGTTCTGGGCATAATAACCTGCGAGATCATGTCCTGCTCCAGCAGATCCATTATTCCGCCGCAGTGATCACTGTGACCGTGGGTGACAATCGCCGTATCTATCTTGTCAATGCCCAGAAAACGTAAAAACGGCAAGATCGTATAATAGCCCTGCTCTCTCTCTCCGCCGTCAATCAGCACAGTTTCGTCTGCAGTCCTGAGGAGGCAGCTGTCCCCCTGCCCGACATCGAGAAACCAGATTTCGTTTGGCTTTAAACTTGTCCGGCCGATGAATCCGACCACGATAACAAGCAGCAGGCAAAGCTTCAGAAACCGGCGCAGGAGATAGACCGGCCTCAGCTTAATCAGGGAAAATCCAAGGTAAAAAGCTGCCAACAAAACGATTATTTTGCCCGCCGTCCCCATTTCACCGCTGCCGACAAAACCTCCACTCGCCCCTGAACAGCTCTTTGCTAGAGAACTCAAAACATTCACAGCCTGCCTGAGGACCAAACTCCAGATAGACAACAAGGGAGAGGATACCGTCGGCAGGATGAAAGAAAGCGGCGCCAGCAAAAATAAGCCGAAAATACCTCCGGCGGTGATCAGAGCGGCAGGAATGCCTGCGATAACATTAACTACCAGCGACAAAGGATTAAAACCGTTTTGCCAATAAAGTGATGGGAAAATACAGGCTGCCTGAGCACAACAGGTAATGGCAAGGAGCTGAAATATGCGCTTTATCAGTTTGCCTGCTGCGCTTAACGGATTGAGAAAAAATCTGTGGGCAAACGACGATCGGGAATTTTCCCCGGCTAAGAAAGTTGCAGTGATACATTTTTTACTGCCTTTTTTGCTGCCAAAGTCTGATTTCACACCAAGCCAGGACAACAGCGGCGAGGCACCCAGACGTATGCCGGTAGTCGCCCCCAAACTCAGCCAGTATCCTCGCTGCAAGGCGCGAAAAGGATTTATTAGGAGCAAGAGCCCGGTTACAGCAAGCAAGGAAATCTCGTCCAGAGCCAATTCTCTGTAAGCGGCATATTTGCGCAGCATTATCATCAGACAGGCTCTGCTGACGCCGGTTCGCCAGCCGGTAAGAACACCAAAGAAAGTCAACAGGACCAAAGTCAGATAGTCTCGTGATTTTTTATTTATCGTTTTTATCTGCTTGAGAGGAATCAGCAGAAAACCAAGATGCGCACCTGAGACTGAGACAAGATGTATCAGACCGCTTTCTTTAAAAGCATAATTTTCGCAGGGAGTGACGCCGTCAGTTCTGCCCAGACAAATGGCGGCGGCCATTCCTGCAGTATCAGAATCCAGCATACGTTGAAAGAACTCATAAGCTAAATCTTGCAGATCAACTGCAAAATTGCGCCAGCTTGATAGGGGTGAAATCTTTTGATTTTTAATTTGGATTGTTTGCTCAAGAAAGGCCTCCAGGAAAATTCCTTGGCTTCTGAGCTGAGCGCGGCGGTCATAACCTCCGGGGTTTCTTTGCCCGGCAGGAATTTCCAGCTGAGCGGCCGACTCAATAACATTCCCTGCTCTGAGTTGCTGCGGATTCCCCCGCACAGCGACCAGCGGGCCCGAGTCCAGGCGCAAAATTGCCTCGCCTGATTTGGCTGAAGCCGCAGCCGCCGGAATAATAATTTTGCCGCGCCAGACGCCGTCTTTGGAACTTAGTTTTTGAATTTTTTTTTGCTCCAGTTTAAATTCCCTGAAAATCGGTGCCGCTATAACGAGCAGGACGAACAAAGAGGCTATCAAAATATTACTGTCAAGGCCGCCTCGCAGACCACGCAGGATAAATGCGCCACTGATCAAAACAAGCAAGGGAAGCGTATAAAGGTTTAGAGTGAAAGTGAAAATAATTGCCAGAGCTGCTGTGAATAACAAAACTGCAGGTCTGACCGGTTTGATTTCCCGTTTTATATTCTCAATTTTGTCTGTCATGCCAATATCTTGACAGAGTATTGACAGTTAAACTCTTCGTTCCAATGGCGTTTGCGAGACAATACACGCCATTAGACCTTAATAAGGATGCAATTTAATTAGTCCGTAATTTTAGCTCTGGCGCCGACCTGTTTAGCCAGAAATTGACGCAAATCCTTGATGCCGATGCCCTTCTCCGCCGCAACAATATGTACCGGGAGATCGCCTTCATCAAAAGAATATCCGCTTACAATGCTGTTCTTGGTATTTCGCTGCCGGAGAAGGAGTTTTTGACGAGACAGCTTATCGGTTTTGGTAAGCACGACA
>DASRVY010000080.1:0-1040 GCA_035654855.1 Bacillota bacterium
AGAGATCGAATTACAGAATTTGCCGAGGAGGTCAAATGTATGAGAAAGTCAAAATATAAGAGAGTGTTCACTGCAGTCCTGCTGGTGTTGTTGGCAATTATTATGCTGCTGACATCCTGCGGTGGTCAGGGCAAAACTGAAACCACAGTTCCTGATACTACAGATCTTGAAGATACCGGCGATACGATCAAGATTGGCGGTCTGGCGCCGCTGACAGGCAATGTCTCGATTTACGGTATTGCCGTGAATAACGGAGTCAAGCTGGCAATTAAAGAAGTCAACGAGAACGGCGGACTGCTGGGTAAGCAGATAGATTACATTGTCTATGACGAAAAAGGTGAAACAGTTGAAGCTACAAATGCCTACAATCGTCTGGTAAATGACGATAAGATAGTGGCTCTGATCGGTGATGTCACTTCTGAACCCTCTATTGCTGTAGCTCAGCGTGCAGCCCGTGACAATATGCCCATGATAACAGCAAGTGGAACGTCCGCTGACATTACTAAGCAGGGAGACAATGTTTTCCGGGCTTGCTTTATCGATGAAGCCCAAGGCGACCTGATGGGCGCATTTGCAGCAAATAATTTGGAACTTAAGAAAGCAGCAATTTTATACAATGTCTCAGATAACTATTCTCAAGGTCTGACTGACGCTTTTACAGCCAGATGTCAAGAAGAAGGCATTGAGATTGTGGCGTCGGAAAACTATAGCTCGGGAGATACAGATTTCAAGACTCAGCTTACCAAAATTAAGACTTCCGGAGCTGAAGTTCTCTATGTCCCGAATTATTATAATGACGATATCATGATCGTGCGTCAGGCCAAGCAGGTCGGTTTAGATATTCCTTATCTCGGCGGTGATGGCTGGGACGGAGTTCTGAGTGAAAATGTCATAGGGACAGAAAAGAATGATGCTGATGGAGCTTATTTTACCAACCATTACGCTCAAGACGATCCTAATGAGAAATTGCAGTCATTCTTGAGTGCCTACAGCGAAGAATACGGCATGGAAGCTGTTTCATTCGCAGCTCTCGGCTATGA
>DASRVY010000081.1:0-3449 GCA_035654855.1 Bacillota bacterium
GTGCATTGCCGCTTTGCCGCTATCACTGTGAGGGAGTGTTATGAGGTTAATCCCTATGACTGTGAAGGCTGTGGAGTCTGTGAGTATATCTGTCCTACAGATGCCATAAGCATGTTGCCGCATGTTGCCGGAGAACTGATATTATATGAAGAGGCAGCGAAAGTTTTTTCAACAGCAAAACTCAAAATGGGCAGCGGTAATTCAGGTTTGCTGGTTACTGAGGTCAAGCAAGCGATGCTGGCATCGAAGATAGAAGGCGAATTGGCAATAATTGACGGCTCACCGGGCATAGGCTGTCCTGTCATAGCTTCTCTCAGCGGGGTTGACATGGTTATGATTGTGGCTGAGCCATCTATATCGGGGTTTAGTGATATGGAACGAATTATCCGGATTGCGAGAGGATTTGGCCTAAAAATTGCCGTTTGCGTCAATAAATTCGATGTAAATCTGGAGATTACCAAAGAGATTGAAGTCTTTTGTCAAGGTCAGAATTTACCGGTTATTGGGCGCATTCCCTTTGATACCGCTGCCGGCAAAGCCCTAAATAGCGGACAGACAATCGTAGACATTGATTGTGCGGCGGGTAAAGCGGTACGATCAATTTATCAGGCAGTGATGGATCTTCTTTTTAGTGAGAGCAGCGTGATGCGGATATGAAAATAATCACTTTGATGGAAAATACAGCTATTTCCGACCACTTTAGAAGTGAGCATGGTCTTAGCCTATACATAGAGGCGGGAGAGCAAAAGATTCTATTTGATGTTGGCGCCAGCCCCGGTTTCTTAGACAATGCAAAGGAAATGGGTGTTACAATTGCTGATGTAGATTATCTGGTCATCTCGCACGGCCATTATGATCACGGCGGAGGATTGGCCTGTTTTCTGCAGACTAACCGGAAGGCAGAGATCTTCATTCACCATCAGGCGTTTACCATGCAGTACGCTCAAAGACCTGACAATACAATGGAATATATCGGTTTAGAACAAACTTTAGCCAAGGACAAACGAATTACCTTCACTTCCGGCAACCATGTTATTGCGCCCTGTATTGAATTATTTACTTGTAATGATCACAAATGGCCGCTGCCAAAATCCAATCGTGACTTGTTAACAAAACGGGGCGATGAGCTGTGGGAGGATTCCTTTAATCACGAACAAAATCTGATTATAGAAGAGAATGGTCAACTGCTTTTAATTGTAGGCTGTGCGCACAATGGCATCTGCAATATTCTCCGTCAATTTCAGACACTAAAGGGCAGAATGCCTGATAATGTAATTGGAGGTTTCCATCTCTCCTGCGGTTCGACTGAAAGTGAAAATACTGAAACAATAGACCGGATCGCTCATCATCTGCTCGACACTAAAGCTAACTACTATACTTGTCATTGCACCGGTCTGGAACCGTACAGCAGGCTCAAAACTATTATGGCTGACCGTATTGACTATCTGTCAGCGGGCAGCCAATTAGAAATTTAGGAGGAAAAAACGAAAGTCATGTCAACGGAAAACAAAAATAACAAATTCGCAGTGCAGCTTAACGAGCAAAGCAGTGTGAAAAAGGTCATTGGGATTATCAGTGGCAAAGGCGGTGTGGGGAAATCTCTGGTCACCTCTCTGCTTGCTGTAGCGATGAACCGAAAGGGCTATCAAACGGCGATTATGGACTCAGACATTACCGGTCCATCCATACCAAAAACTTTTGGCTTAAAGGAAAAAGCTGTCGGCCGCGATACGAATTTATATCCTGTACAAACAGCAAACGGCATAAAAGTTATGTCTATCAATCTGCTGCTGGAAGATGAGACTGACCCGGTTGTGTGGCGGGGACCTTTAATAGCGAACGTCGTCAAGCAATTTTGGACCGACGTTGTCTGGGGCGATGTAGATTTCATGTTTATAGATATGCCGCCAGGAACCGGCGATGTCCCTCTTACAGTATTTCAATCGATTGCTGTGGATGGAATTATTGTGGTGACATCTCCACAGGAGCTGGTTTCCATGGTTGTTTCTAAAGCAGTCAAGATGGCGACAAAGATGGGTATCCCCATCATTGGTTTGGTGGAAAACATGTCTTACTTTAGGTGCCCTGACAATGACAAAGCCTATAAAATTTTTGGAGACAGCCATATTGAAGATATTGCAGCTGAGTACCAATTGGAAATATTGGCAAAGATTCCGATCGTGCCGGATATTTCTGCTGCCTGTGATAAGGGAACTATTGAAGCGATTGACGGAGACTGGCTTGATGAATTGGCTAATCGGATAGAAAGTGCTGAGGTAAAGTAAGATGTTAAGAATTGCAGTAGCAAGTGATGCGGGGGAAGTAACAGAACATTTCGGTCACTGTGAGGATTTTATTATTTTTGATACTGATGACGGTCGGATTGTAAAAGAGGATGTAGTTTCTAATCCCGGACACAAACCGGGATTCCTGCCTTGTTTTCTGAACGACATGAGCGTGAACGTCATCATTTCAGGAGGTATGGGCGGCGGAGCCGTTGATATTTTCAACGAAAAAAACATTGAGGTCATTGTCGGTGCGGCAGGCAATGCAAAGACCGCAGTTGAAGAGTATCTGCAAGGCTCTTTAAAAACTGCCGGTACTGTTTGTCATGAACATATACATCAGGAAGAATGTGGTGAATAAAACACAATTCATTTTGAGTAATTGCGAAAATTATAGCAGACGCCGTTCTGAACAGAAATTTATAGAGTAGGGAGATTACTATGACTTATCAGCCAAAACTATCGTCCGCATTCAATGATACCTATCTTAGGGGCAAACATATTTCACCACAATCCGGTATGTGTTCATTTTGCACTGAGGAGTGTGAGGGGACATGTGAAATAGCCTTAGCGTCTGTCTTAGGCAAGCAAACTGTCTACCCAACTAACACCGGCAACAATCAGGTCGCGTCTGAAAAGGATTATCCTTTAGATTTCTCGCACTTTAATATAAACGGACGTGTTTTTGGAGCCGTTGGTGTCGATGCCTGTTATGAAAAAGCAACGATTTACAATGTCAATCTGGAAAGAGAATATGGAAAGTTCAATCCCGTAAAATTAGCGATGCCGATTGTTCTGCCTGCTCTGATTAAATTGAACTGGCAAGATTATTTCGGTGGAGCTGCCATGGCGGGAGTAACATGCGTTATTGGAGAAGAAGCCAGAGACAAGGACCCTGACCTAAGAATTGAAAACAAAAAAGTAGTTGAATTTCCCGCTTTAGGCGCAATGCTGGATGCTTTTCGAAAGTATGACCGGGGATACGGGCAGATTGTATTGCAATGTAATGTAGAAGATGATCTACTGGGGATCCCGGAATATGCCATAAAAGAGTATAATCTCGAGGCTTTAGAATTTAAATTTGGTCAAAGCGCCAAAGGCACTCAGCCAATTCGCAAATTAAAAAATCGACAGGAAGCCTTAGAAAAACAAGAAATAGGCATG
>DASRVY010000082.1:0-1637 GCA_035654855.1 Bacillota bacterium
ACTTCACCGACCATTTCAGGGTCTAGTGAGGAAGTAGGTTCGTCAAAAAGCATTACCTTGGGATTCATAGCCAGGGCACGAATAATTGCTATCCTTTGTTTTTCACCGCCGGAAAGGGTGGAGGGATAAACATCTCTTTTGTCTTCCAGACCGATTCTGCGCAAGAGAGATATGGCGTTATCTTGAATTTCTGCTTTTATCCCGGTCTTGCCGGAGCTGATCTCATTAAGCGGCGTCTTGTTTTTACTGAAGGCATTTTTTAGTCTCAGAAAAAAGTTTTGTCTCCTGAGCTTTCTCAAGTCATGTAAAGCAATATAGAGGGGAGCCATCATGATATTATCGATGACGGTTTTATTGTTGAACAGATTGAACTGTTGAAAGACCATACCCATACTGCGGCGGTGCTGATCGAGATTGACTGCCAAATCCGCGATGTCAGCGCCTTCAAATAATATTGAACCGCTGCTTGGCTCTTCCATATAGTTGAGGCAGCGCAGCAAAGTGCTTTTGCCGCTGCCTGAGGGACCGATAATTGCGATTTTCTCGCCCTTATTTATGGTAAAGGAAACATCTTTTAGAATTTTTAGATCCCCAAAATTCAAGCTCAGGTTAACTACTTCTATCACTTCTTCTCAGGTTCCTTTCCATGGTTTTGATCAAGAGCGTGATGAACATAACTAAGATAATATAGATTAAAGCCATAACCAGATATGGGACCATAAATTCATAATTGTTCGTACCAATATAGTTGAAGGCCACATAAAGATCCAACGCCCCGACAAAGCTGACAACTGATGTTTCCTTGATCAGGGCTATGAACTCATTGCCAATTGTCGGCAAGATGTTTTTTACCGCCTGCGGGACAACAACCTTTATCATTGTGACGCCATAACTGAGGCCTACGGCGCGGCCTGCTTCCATCTGGCCCGGATCGACAGACAAGATGCCTCCTCTCATTATTTCTGAGACATAGGCTCCGCTGTTGAGGCCAAATGCCAAGACACAGACATTGACCGGAGACATATTGATTCCTATGAGGGGCAGCGCAACATAATATGTGACCAGCAGCTGCACAACGATCGGAGTGCCTCTGAATAAGGTCACATAAAAAGCACATATCTTATTTAGGATTCTACTAAAAACGCTTTTCTTCGGGGACACCTCAACGGCTGCGACAGCAGTGCCGATTATGACCCCGATAATTAAGCCAAAGACAGCGATTGTGATGGTGTTTTTGAGGCCTTCCAGTACTTTCGCATAGCCATTATATTCATAGAATGCTCGCCAGAATCTCTCAAATTTGATGCCAAAGCTTCCCATTATCTCTTCCTTTAAGGATATTCTCAAAAGAAATCCTCGCCCTTTGTTGAAAGGGCGGGGATTCCTAAGTATTACTTGGTATACGGTCTTGCTTAGCTAAGGTCATTGATGGATTTAACAATAAACTGCGCCGGAGCCTCATCGATGACCACATAATCGGTATTGCCGTTAATCATATCCTGTACTGCCAGTGAGCCCGCTTTATAGCCGACACATGTCACATCGAAGCCATCAAAACCCCAATCTTCATCGCCTTCAACAAAAAATTGACCCGTGGTGCCGGCTTGAACTCCAATTTTAACATCATCGCCGAGTTC
>DASRVY010000083.1:0-1628 GCA_035654855.1 Bacillota bacterium
TGCGCAAGTTTTAGCTGACTGATAATTAGCTTCTAACCAGTCGTGATCTCCGTATTCCTGATTTTGCTTATTGCAAATAATGCAATGACCCGGAGTCTGACAGTCACCGTCAACCCAAATATGCCCTGACGGTTCCCCTTCGGTAGCGCCGCAAAGCGCACAGGTTTTAGGTTTCTCACAAGTAGCTTCGACCCATTGATGATCAGCTTTCGTTCCGATTGTTTCGCCACAAACTGAACATCTCTTTGGATGCTGACAGTTTGCATCTTCCCATTTGTGCCCGAGAGCATCTCCTTGTGTCATGCCACATCTCGTGCATGTCTCCGGATGATTACAATCCGCCGCTGCAAAAGAGTGATTGCCAAAAATGCATGTGAAGAAGTAGAGGGCAACAGCTGCTGCGACTGCAAGCACAAGCACAGCTGCAATAATAATTATGATAATCCGATTGCGTTTTTTATTGTTTTTGGGCGTGGGTGCGCCTGCGTAACCGGCTTGAGGCATATGACCGGAAGGAATATATTGCTGCTGACCGTAACCCATTGGCGGCTGCCCGGGCTGAGAGGGCGGAGCGTATTGCTGCGGCTGTCCCGGACCCATTGGCGGCTGGCCGGGAGGAGCGTATTGTGGCGGCTGTCCCGGACCCATTGGCGTCTGACCGGGAGGAGCGTACTGCGGCGGCTGTCCCGGGCCCATTGGCGGCTGACCGGGAGGAGCGTACTGCGGCGGCTGTCCCGGACCAATTGGCGGCTGCACGGCTTGAGCACCTGATCCCGGCAGTTCCACGGGTGGCTGCGCATGAGAAGAAGCCGGATAATCCTCGAAATGGTTACCTTGACGCATTGGTGCCTGCGGGTAACCGGATTCATCCGGGATGGCATCATGCTGATAGCGATCAAATTGTTGTTCCTGCGTAGATTCTGGGTTTGCAGATTGATCCGGGGGTTGTTGCTTTGGATTGTTTTCGTTATTATTATCCATTTCACGCCTCCTGATAATTTTCAATGTTCAGCATCAGCCAATTAACACCTCAAATTAGTAATAAGTCTGACGCCACTAATCGAAATTATATTACTATTAACTATTTAGCTCAATTATTACAATTTCAGGAGGAGCGAAGAATCGGGCATAGATATGTACCATTCCCAGACCTGCAGTGGTAATCTGCTGAGCACCGCTGTGTAAGCGGAAATATCCATAAATACGCTCCTTGCCGCCTTCGACGGTATACAAGGGCTGTCCGAACAAAGTTATTTGCCCCTTGTGGCTGTGGCCGCTGAGGATCAGATCTCTTTCTGAAGTAGCTTCCGGAGTGGGAAGATCATCGGGCTGATGTATCATTATAATGCGGTTGAGATTTTTTTTGCTATCCGGAATTGTTTTATGAGGGTGTTTATTAGGCATATCATGTTTAGATAAGGTACCGCAGTGACCACTAACTTGGACGGCATCTCGTTCTTTGGAGTCTCTGACATGATTATCTCCATCATTTATTCTCTGCATTGCCGCTTGCAAATCAGGTTTTTGGTGGAAAGATTCTTCCAGACCGATCAAAATCATATCATCGATATTTACTGCGTCATTAGCCAAAAGAGTTACACCTGCGTCTTTTAGCAAATCATGGACAT
>DASRVY010000084.1:0-1160 GCA_035654855.1 Bacillota bacterium
TACTTCGCCTCGCCGTTCGTAACAAAAATCGATATCAAAGTCCGGCATGCTGACGCGCTCAATATTGAGAAAGCGTTCAAAAAGCAAACCATATTTGAGCGGGTCAATATTGGTAATACGCAAAGCATAGGCGGCGAGAGACGCCGCTCCTGAACCGCGGCCCGGCCCTACCATTATCCCTTTTTCTCTGGCATAGCGAATAAAGTCCCAGACGATCAGGTAATAGTCGGCAAAGCCCATTTCAATAATGACTTTCAGTTCAACTTCCAGCCGCTCCCGGTATTGCTCCTCGGAGATGTCTGCCGCCTTAGACATAAGTCGTTCTTCCAAACCCGCAGAGCAAAGCTCTCTCAGATAATCAGCAGCAGAATCACCGTTGGGTGTCTCAAAATGTGGCAGGGACAGATGGTCAAAATCTAACTCGACATTACAACGGTCAGCAATCTTGACCGTATTGGCGATAGCTTCCGGGTAATCAATGAAAGCGCCTGCCATTTCTTCCTGCGATTTAACATAGAAGCTGTCTGAATGCATGCGCATTCTGTCCGGCTCACTCATGGTTTTGCCTGTCTGGATGCAGAGCAAGACCTCATGGCTGAAGGCGTCATCCTGATACATATAATGACAGTCATTAGTGGCTGTCAGCGGGATCTTGGTTTTTTCACTGATCTCAACCAGGGCTTTGTTGACAATCTCTTGATCGGGGATTTTATTTTCTTGCATTTCCAGAAAGAAATTTCCCTGACCGAAGATCTCCTCATAGCAAAGAGCAGCCTTTATCGCGTCTTCACGCTGACCTTGCAAAATTAACTGCGGAATCTCACCGGCCAGACAGGCAGAAAGAGCGATCAGCCCTTCACTGTGGGATCGCAAGAGCTCATGATCTACGCGCGGACGATAATAAAAGCCGTTCACATACGACTCTGATACCAGCCACATCAGATTGCGATAACCGGTCATATTCTCCGCCAGCAGAATCAAGTGCCAGGGATCCCTGTCCTTATATCCCTCTTTATCTGTATAACTGCGGGGGGCGACATAGACTTCACAGCCAATAATTGGCTTCAGCCCTTCCTTTTTCATGGCGCGATAAAAATCGATTACGCCATACATAGCTCCATGATCGGTGCAGGCACAAGCGGTCATGCCCAGCTCTTTCA
>DASRVY010000085.1:0-1949 GCA_035654855.1 Bacillota bacterium
ATCGCCATGATCTCTGCCGGCTCAATGGCGGTAGGAGTCCTGTTTATATCAGTCACAACGGGCGTGAATACTGATATCTACAATTATATGTTTGGCAGCATCCTCTCCATGAGCGTGAGCGATGTTGTACTCAGTTTGATCTTATCTGCGATAGTTCTAAGCTTATATAGTCTTTTCTACCATCAGATCTTCGCTGTAACCTTTGATGAGAATTTCGCCCGCGCGACCGGCGTCAAAGCAGGCGCTTACAATTCTTTACTGGCAGTCTTATCTGCAGTCACAATCGTTCTGGGCATGCGTGTGATGGGTGCTCTCCTGATCTCCAGCCTGATTATCTTCCCTGCGCTGACAGCTATGCGCCTGATGAAGAGTTTTTACTCTGTCACCTTGACAGCCGCTATCGTATCTTGCCTCTGCTTCCTGATTGGATTGTTTTCTTCTTATGCTCTGGCTTTGCCGACCGGAGCGACTATTGTCTGCGTCAATATTCTGGCTTTTCTGCTCTTCTCCGCCATTTCTTTTTTAAAGAACAGCTTGACCGGCAGAAACATTAAACAACAGCCGTAATTATCTCAACGGATCAAGACAGTCCTTGTAATATTCTGTGTTTTTCCAGAAAGCCAATATTTCCGGAGGCATTACCTCCTCTGTAGAAAGGGGCATATCATAAAACTTAGCCATGAGATTTTGTGGCTGAGCCTTAACCCAGGGCAATTTCTGCGTTCTGACAAACATGGCCAAATCGTCACGCATCTGTCTCGAAAGATCTTCGGCTTCATTAATTCCGGAACCATAAATGATTTTAGTCATCAAAGCGTCCGCCGGCTTTCCGGGATCGAAGGGGATGTTTTTCAGGATTGTGGTGTTAATATTTGCTGACGGCACGAGATTGCCAAAAAAGAAAAACAGATCACTGGAATGGAACGCCTTGATTCCGACCGTACCTTGCAGACGGCTGTACCAGTCAAGGCGATAAAGCCAGACATGCTGATGAGCAGCCGCTTCGCGAGCATACAAAAATAAAGGCAGCCGGATGAAGATATCTGAATAAGGATGCAGGTCAGTGTTATCGCCATAAACGCCCTCATAGCATTTAAACATTTGTTCCAGAAAATCAGGCTCCTCTTTAGCTCCCCCGGCATCAATAATCGACTCGACTCCCCAGGATTCTTTGTAATGATCATAGCGAAGGAAAGATGCTTCCTCTCCTGTGGCCCCTATGAATAGAGGCAAATCGGCCATCTCGCCCCGGCGGACCATGCGCATGGGAAAATCGGGAATAAGATTTCCGTCTACCACAGGCAGATAGGAAGTAATACCACTCTCAATATATTGACCAAATTCCTGACTGCGGTTACCAATAACTTCAGCGGGTATCTTTCGCAATGCTTCAAGGCTGTCAACACCCATGAAATCCAGATATTTGAGAGCATTTTCCCTGCCTTTTTCCTTTGTTATCAAACCTGTAGGTATTCCCGAAGAAATTACTACTCCCGCCAGCAGATTAGCTGCCTCATGTACACAAGGCAGTATGGAAGCCACCGTGCCTCCTGCTGATTCGCCCATCACAGTGATCAGATCAGGATCTCCGCCGTAAGATTCGATATTATCCCTGACCCATTGCAAGAGCATGATCACATCGTGAAATCCCGGATTTGCGACAGTTCCGCCGCCCAAGAAGCTGAAGTCCAAAAAACCCAGAGCGCCCAATCTATAATTAAAAGTTACTACGGCTAAATTTTGATCTTTCGCCAGTTTCGAGCCATTAAAGAGCGGAGAGCTGCCGGTGCCGGACATGAAAGATCCGCCATGTATATATATCAGGACCGGATGTGTTTTTTCATCATCCGGAGCCCAGATATTGAGCGAAAGACAATTTTCTCCATGTGTACTGAAGCGGCGATAACTCTGGGGGCAAATCTCACTGAAGCCGAAGGCTTCAAAATTAT
>DASRVY010000086.1:0-4214 GCA_035654855.1 Bacillota bacterium
GGCTGTAAGAAGCAAAAGATCAGGATATAACTCAATCTCGGGGAAAGAACGTGCAGGCAGGCCGCTCTCCAGATGAGCCTGCAGATTTCGCATATAGGCCAGTTCCCCGAGCAGTTTCTTGTCACCGCCTTTAGCCTGCCGAGAGATTTTGTCAATTCGCTTTTGCAGATGTTCCAAATCTGCGAAGATTAATTCAAGATTTATCGATTCGACATCGCGTATAGGATCAATGCTGCCATCGACATGGGCAACATCGGGGTCTTCAAAGCAGCGGACCAGATGGATAATGGCGTCAACTTCCCGGATATTGCCCAGAAACTTGTTGCCCAGACCTTCACCGCGGCTGGCTCCTGGCACTAGACCTGCGATGTCCGCAACTTCAAGCACCGCGGGGATGCATTTATCCGGATTGTAGACTTCACACAGGTGTTCCAGCCGGCTGTCCGGCACCGGGACAACGGCGATATTGGGGTCAATCGTGCAGAAAGGATAATTCGCTATTTCAACATTGGCTTTAGTAAGCGCTTTGAATAAGGTGCTTTTCCCTACATTGGGGAGTCCTACAATTCCCAGTTTCATATCAACCCCCGGTATCGGCGTATCTCTTCCTCAGTATAGCGGTGTCCGGCGCAAAATTGGCGCAGCGACGTCTACACCTAATTTATCATGCAGAGCCGGCAGCGCATAATATTTTTCAGACCTCTATTTAAATACTATGCCACTTTGCTCTTTCGGAAAAGATATTGGGTCAAAAATAAACTTTTGTTTATATGAGTATCAATAAGTCTGCCTTAAATCCAAGCAGTTTTTCAGTTAGACATTAAAGCGGAAAAGAACTACATCGCCATCTTGCATTATGTATTTTTTGCCTTCTTTGCGAACAGCTCCTTTTTCTTTGGCTTTATTGATAGAGCCCAGTTCAGCCAAGGTTGTGTAGGGAACAACTTCAGCGGCTATAAAACCTCGCTCAAAATCGCTGTGTATAACGCCGGCAGCCTGAGGTGCTCTGTAGCCTACAGGTGTTGTCCAGGCTCTAGTCTCTGTAGGCCCGGCGGTGAGGAAGCTGATTAGCCCCAGGGTTTTGTAGCTGGCCTTAATTAAGCGATTAAGGCCGCTTTCTTTCAATCCGATTTCTGCTAAATAAGCAGCCTGCTCTTCGGGCGGAAGTTCTTGAATTTCTGCCTCGATTTGAGCGCTGATGACAATTACTTCCACATCATTCTTTGCGAAATAATCAGTCAAAGCTTGTGAAAACTCATTGCCGCCGGCGCCATCTTGCTCTGCTACATTGGCGACTACTAATATCGGTTTTGATGTAAGAAGAAAGAGGTCTTTCATAAAAAGTTTTTCTTCTTTGCTTTCCGGAACATAGTCTCGCGCGGGGTGTTCCTCTTCGAGGAAGTTGAGTAATTTTTTTATGAATGCAAGTTCCGACACTAGCTTTGGATCATGGCTTTTTGCCATGCGTTCAACCTTCTCCAGCCGACGTTCCAAAATCTCCATGTCAGACAAAATCAGTTCAAGTTCAACTGTCTGAAAGTCTCTTATCGGATCAATGCTGCCGGCGACATGACTGATGTTTTCGTCTTCGAAGCAGCGGCATACATGCACAATCGCATCTACTTCGCGTATATTTGCTAAGAACTTATTGCCCAGACCCTCACCTCGGCTGGCGCCTTTAACTAAACCTGCGATATCGAAAAATTCAATCGTAGCCTTGGTGATTTTGGCAGAATGCTCTTGTTTTGCGAGCACTTCCAAACGCTCATCCGGTACGCCTACAACACCAATATTTGGTTCTATCGTACAAAAGGCGTAGTTTGCTATTTCTGCGCCGGCTTTAGTTATTGCATTAAATAAAGTGGATTTACCGACGTTAGGCAATCCCACAATCCCCAGTTTCATTTCTACCTCCGCACTGCTGCCGCGGACTGTCGCTTCAATCATCCCGATTGTTTAAACAATCCTCGTTCAGTGCTATATCTAAGCAGTTTCAATTGCCGCCCGTCCCAACAAAATAGACAGCGGTGTTAATTATTAAGCATGACATCACGTATATCGCATATGAATGTCACATATGAATATCAACTTTGAATGTTGCCTACGAGAGTCTATTGTAGCACTTTGCAGTCTGTCAACTAAACAAAATATTTCTGACTTCAGCTATTCTTGTTTGTAACATATGTCCAGCAAACTCAGAGATATCAACTCTTTCAAAATTACCGCCGCTTGTTGGCAGATAACAAATGCAGCCGGCCGGTGATGCTGAGGGAGAAGCCATCTAGTATTTTGAAGATTTGCGTGAATATGGGCAAATTGTGTATGACAGCCGGCAGGAAGGAATATATCTCTGTATACAGTTATCACTGGGGATTGAAAAAGCATACCGGTTTGTCACAGCCAAGAGGAGGTGGCTTTGTCTACCAAGAAATACAGCGCTATATCTTCTTGTGGAATTAGCAGCATGCAGGGCGTGCCGGTGGAAGTAGAAGTCACTATTTTGCCGGGGCTGCCGGGTTTTGAGATTACCGGTCTGGGCGATTCCGCTATAAGGGAGGCGCGCAACAGGGTGAGGGCTGCGATAGTTAACAGTGGTTATAGATTCCCGGAGGGGAAGATCTTGGCCAGCTATGCTCCGGCCTGGATTCAAAAAAGAGGAACCGGCTTCGATCTGCCTTTGGCTCTGGGAATTCTTGAGGCTTCAGGACAGATTGCCAGACCGAAGAATCTGAAACCCCTTTTGATCGTGGGAGAGCTTGCCCTCAACGGAGAGGTACTCGGTATACCCGGTGTGCTTAACAGAATGATAACTGCGCGGCAAAAGGGACAATTCAGAGAGTGTCTGGGGCCGGCAGTCAATGCGGGGGAAGCAGAGCTCTTAAGCCGGATCAAGTATTATGGTGTTCCCGACCTTCGCACAGCCATAGCAGTTTATTCCGGAGTCAGAATTAAGCTGGAAAAACCTCAAAAAAATCATAGTAATGATATAATAACGACATCACGACTTGATAACTTTATAGGTCAAAAACAGGCAAAAAGAGCTCTAATTATCGCCGCCGCCGGTTACCATACTTTGCTGATGCTCGGATCACCCGGCTGCGGAAAAACATCACTGGCCGGTTGCTTGCCGGGGCTGCTGCCTGAGCTTAGTGAGGAGGAGTCTTTAGTTGTCACCATGATCCAAAGCGCTCTGGCGCAAGGTGAAATAATAGACAACCTTACAACCATACGTCCTTTTTTTGCACCGCATCACAGTGTGACCAAAGCTGCTCTCATAGGCGGCGGATCACCTTTGCACCCGGGACTTTGCACCAGAGCTCATCTGGGGGTTCTTTTTCTCGACGAATTGACTGAGTTTCCCAAGGCGGTGCTGGACCTTTTACGCGAACCATTGGAGAGCGGCAGAATCAGGATTGCGCGTGCCCGAGAATTTGCGAACTGGCCGGCGGAATTTCTTATGGTCGCTGCAGCCAATCCCTGTCGCTGCGGTTATGCTCTGGAGCCTAATGATAAATGTCGTTGTACACCCGACCAGATACGATTGCACCTGCGCAAGATCAGCGGCCCGCTGTGGGATCGACTGAATCTTTGCGTCACGATGCAGAGTTTGTCCGGAAACGATCTGCTTAACAGTGCCTCGGCAAGATCAGACAATGAGCAGGAACAGGCAGTGAGGCAGATACAAATTTGCCGGGAAATACAAAGGCAAAGATCGAGGGATTTGGGGTTCAAGAAAAATTATCTCAATAGCAATATGCCGATATCGAATTATAAAAAGGATTTTCAGATAGAAGAGGGAGCGTTGGATCTATTGAGCAGATTTGCCGCTGCAAAGACTGTCACTGCCCGCTCTTTTCACAATATGCTGCGCGGCGCGCGCACGATCGCCGATCTGGAAGAATCTTATTCCGTGCGGCCGGAGCATATCGCAGAAATTATGCAATACAGATTGGATGTTAGTAGTTTAGTATGATTAGCAAAAATAACAGTAATGACCTCATTTCGGAAGTCGGATGTAATGTGAGTGAAGATTGTGTCTGTGTGTTTGGCGGAGATGTCGGTGCCCGAGTTAGCGATGTCGACACGAAAATTGCCGCTAACACTGTCAGCAAAACTGTCAGCAGCGACAGCGATCCGGAGTTGGACTTGCTGGTCGCAGAGCTGCTGTCTCTGTCGGCAGGCAAGCGCCGTCTCAGGCATAAAGACAAAATCAG
>DASRVY010000087.1:0-17463 GCA_035654855.1 Bacillota bacterium
CTCCAGCAGGCTGCGCATCTGATAAATATCGAGTACATCTTGTTTTAAGATGGGCTTAACTTTGGTCTTCTTGCGAAAGTCAGCTACAATCCAGTCCTCCAATTCCAGGCGATGGAGAGCGGAACGTATAGGCATTCTGCTCATTTGCAGTTCTTCTGCCAGACGCGCCTCAGTCAAATCGGAACCGGGCTCATAGGTCAAATCCAAAATATTGCGTTTGATGACCTTATACGCCTGTTCAGATAAAGATAAGGTTTGCGTTTCTTTTACTGTCTGCAATACAGGGTTTGTCATATCTTTTCTTTCCTTGTTATTAGTTATTCTGGATTCTATTCTTATTTTGGTATCCCAAATTTAGAATAACATCATCATATTGGATTGTCAATTTAGGAGCGAAATAAAAGACAAATAATTACGTACAATTTAGTAAATATCTGTAATTGAATAAACAAGGCTGCCCGGCAATTACCATTCAAAATTATTATCGAAAAATACAGTTACAATTATTTTGAAATATAATAGTATCCGATTATCTATTCGTACCGTATAATGTTCTCATATCTGGAATTTCTAGATTGTATGAGAGGTGATATATGAGTTTTTTTCAACACTTTTTTGCGGGTGTCGAAAGGTCCGAGCCTGTCGATATCCCCCCTTTTCTTGTTACTGCTTTATTAATTTTCTGGATTGGCGTGATGGTATTAATAATGACTTTCCGCCAGCAGCTGTCTTCCCGTAAAAATCCTATGTTTCTAGCGCGAATTGCAGCGGTAATACTGCTTGTAGATCAAATTGTGCTTTATTCGTGGCAAATCTTTTCCGGTTATTTTAACATTCGGTTCAGTCTCCCCTTGTATCACTGCAGGATAGCGGTTCCATTACTTATCCTGGATCTGGTCTTCGGAGTGAAGATATTGCGCTCTATATGGATTTACTGGGGTTTCATTGGCTCTGTCTTTTCAATGCTCTTTTTGGATCTTTATCGTTTTGATTTTCCGCATTATACGAATTTTCAATTTTTTATCGTTCATCTGCTGCTGGGCTGGCTTGTCTTTTATGCCATTTTTGCGCTTGGCTATAAGTTCGAAAAGAAGGGGCTGCAGCTTGCCTTGATTGTTACAACTTTATTCAATTTGGCGCTTATCTTGTTCAATGCGGCCTTAAATCACAGTTTCATCGCACATGAAGACTCACTGTATAATTATGGATATATGTTGTTTCCGCCGGGGCCGTTGAAGGAAATAGCGTTGGCATTTCCCCCATTTGTTTTTAACCTTGTAATGCTCATTGGCTATAATCTGTTGATTTTGCTTCTTTATTCAGGCGGCTATGCTTTAAATAAAATAAGTTATCGCAGTAAAAAACGTAAAACGGAAGCAGTAAAAGCATGACTGAGGTGTCAAAATTGCGGCAAGAATCAACAAATCCTAATAATCCGCCGCCGGGCGGGAAAGATGATTTGTTTATTTATCTTCGTTACTATTGGCGAGATCTGGTTTTACTGGCGACATTTATTGCTTCGCTTGGGATCATGCAATTGTTAAACCATCCGATCGGAACAGTACATAGTTTAAAAATCCCGTTTGACGACAAAATACCTCTGCTCCCCTGGACAGCATTGATCTACAACACTTGGGCTCCTCTGATCATTATCCTCTCGCTATTATATTTTTTCCGCGACAGATCACTTTTCCGCCGCTATATCATTACGATGATATTAGGACAACTGCTGGCAGATCTTACCTTTGTCTTTTTCCAGACGACTATTCCGATTCCCTACGAACAAGTGTACAGTTCAACTGACATTTTTTCGCGCGTGCTTGCAATAACATACAGACTTGACAACAATTTCTGCGGCTTTCCTTCCATACACGTTATCCTTTGTACTCTGACAATTTTCTTCATTTGGAAGCTGACTGCCGCAAAGACATGGCTGAAAATTTCAGTTACTGTCTATTTTTTCATAGTCGCTCTTTCCACAGTGACAACAAAGCAGCATGTGGTACTTGATATCCCGGGAGGCATCCTTTACGGCCTTATCGCTATACCGGCGGCAGTGCCGTTAGCGCGGCTGATTGAACGCAAATGCTACAAGGAGCAATATAAGTGATTTACTGCCTGATTGGATGACCGGCTTCAATAAAACAATTTGTAAAAGGCTGGCAATTTCTATCTAATCGCCAGCCTTTATTCGTAAATTCAGTGAAGAATATCGTTAAATAGTTTAAATTACTGTCAGGGGCTAAAATATTGCTCTATCATGAAGCACGCTACCTTATGCTCAGGCGATACTTCGCACAGTGGCGGCAATTCTTCATAACACCTCTTCTCCGCATAGGGACAGCGACTGGCAAAACGACAACTGTCGGTCGGATTGATTGGACTGGCAACCTCACCCTCGACAATTAATCGTTTTTTCGCTCTGGCTTGCTCCGGATCAGCTACAGGTATAGAGGATAAAAGAACTTTTGTATAAGGGTGCTGCGGGTTCTCATATATCTCCTCTGCGGGCGCTTCTTCAACTACAGTTCCCAGATACATTACAATAATGCGGTCCGAAATATACTTAACAACGCTCAAATCGTGCGCGATAAACAGATAAGTAAGACCTCTGGTGCTTTGTAATTCTTTGAGCATATTCAATACTTGCGCCTGAATAGAGACATCGAGAGCAGAAATCGGCTCATCACATACTATGAAATCAGGGTCCACTGATAAAGCTCTGGCAATACCGATTCTTTGCTTCTGTCCGCCGGAAAACTCATGAGGAAAACGCGACATATGATCCTTATTAAGACCAACCTGTTTTAGAAGCGCTTCTATCCGGACATCCATATCCTTAGGTTTGACCAGACCGTGAATTTTCATACCTGTGCCGACAATGTCTTTGACAGTCATTCTCGGATTTAAAGAAGCATGAGGATTTTGGAAAATCATCTGAGCTTCCTTACGATACATTTTGTCTTGTTCACTATTGAAAGAAAAGACGTCTTTTCCTTTGAAGTAAATTTTACCGGTATTAGGTGTGTATAGCTTCAATATCGAACGTCCCGTAGTTGTCTTTCCACAGCCTGACTCACCGACAAGACCTACTGTCTCTCCCTTGTGGATCTTAAAGCTAATATGATCTACCGCTTTGAGAACCTTATCTCTGCTCAGTTGAAAATACTGGGAAACATCGTCTAGCTCTACTATGACTTCCTGATTCATATTGTTTCTCATACATTTCCTCCTGCTTCTTCATCGTTGGGAGATTGTAATGTCTCACTGTCTTTAGTCCTTTTTACAGATATCAGTTCCACCTTTGGAGCATATTCATGCAATAGCCAGCAGGCGGAGTAGTGCTCTTCCCCGGTAACAGACGTTTTCTCCGGCATTACACTATTGCAAATATCCATTGCATATTCACAGCGGGCAGCGAAAGGGCAGCCCACCGGAGGAGAAAAGAGGTCAGGAGGAGTACCATCAATAGGGATTAATTCTTCATCCTTATCGGTATCTAGAGTAGCAATAGATTGAATCAAACCTGATGTATAAGGATGTGCAGTATTGTAGAAGATATCGTTAACGTCACCTTCCTCAACGATTTTGCCGCCGTACATTACCAGTACCCGGTCACACATCTTGGCGATCACGCCCAAATCGTGTGTAATCAGGATGATAGAAGTCATAAACCTCTGCTGCAGATCCTTGAGAATATCCAATATCTGAGCCTCAATAGTGACATCAAGAGAGGTTGTCGGTTCGTCAGCAATAATAATTCCCGGCTGACCAACCAAGGCAATTGCGATCATTATTCTCTGCTTCATACCGCCGGACAGCTCGTGCGGATACTGGCGGTAACGCTTTTCCGGTTCGTTAATTCCGACCAGCTCCAATATATCCAGGGCTCTTTTCTTAGCCTCCGGGCGCGAAACTGACTTGCGGCCGATGAAGATCTCTTCAATCTGCTTTCCTACTCTCATCGTCGGGTTGAGAGAAGTCATAGGATCCTGGAAGATGAACCCTATTTCGATACCCCTGATCTTTCTCATTTCACGTTCGGATTTCTTGACGATATCTTGATCCTTATAGATGATAGAGCCGCCGGCAAAGAACCCGGGCGGTTCCGGATTCAAACGCAGAATACTCTGCACCGTGACACTTTTGCCACAGCCGGACTCGCCTACAATACCTAAAATTTCACCTTTTCTAACCTCAAAACTTACGTCCCTGACCGCCTTGACCACACCGCCATAAGTGCGGAAGGAAAACTCCAGATTATTTACTTCTAATATAACTTCAGGCATTTTCTTCCTCCCGCTCAATCTGTGCCGCGCAAACGCGGATCGAGCGCATCGCGCAGCCCATTACCTAATTGGTTGAAAGCCAAAACTGTTGTGGCAATGAAGAAAGCAGGCACGTAAAGCAAATGCGGAGCAACTTGCATTAGTGCAGTCCCTTCTTTGGCCAATACTCCCCAACTGGCATCCGGAGGAGATATGCCCAAACCTATATAGCTAAGGAAGGCCTCTCGGAAGATAGCACTGGGAATTGCCATGGTAAGATTAGTAACCAGAAGACCCATAATATTAGGGACAATCTCTCGCACAATAATCATAAAGGTTGACTCACCGAGAACTCTGGCCGCTAAAACAAACTCCTGCTCTTTTAGACGATATACTTCACCTCTGGAAAAACGGCACGTTCCTGCCCAGCCGGTAATAACCATGGCTACTATTAAACTTTCCATGCCCGGGCCCAAAACTACCATCACCAGAATATTAACAATCATGGAGGGTATGCCATAAATAACATCGATGACTCGCATCAAAATCATATCAAATTTTCCGCCAATATAGCCGCTGAATCCGCCCAAAATGGTGCCGATTACAGAATTGATCAGAGCGGCAATAAAGCCGATTGACAGCGATACACGAGCTCCTACCCAGATTCTTACCCACAGATCTCTGCCCAAAGAGTCGGTGCCAAACCAATGCTCAGCTGAAAAAGATTGCCTCATTGCATAGGCATTTTGCTGATCAAATGCATATCTGCTCAGCATGGGCGCAAAAATAGCCAGAATAACGTAGAGAGTCAAAATAATCAAAGCGAGGAACGCAGCTTTATCAGTGCGGATCCTAAGCCAGCCTTCTTTCCAGAAAGTGATGCTCGGCCTAGATATAGACTCCATCTCCTCGATATTCTTGCCCACATGACGAAAAAGTTCGGGTGTGATTTGCTTATCTTTAGTATCCATCTTCTGCACCTACTACTTAGCGATACGGACGCGAGGATCAACGAAACCGTAGAGAATGTCTACCAGCATATTGGCAAAGACCAAGAAGACGCCGTAGAAAACTGTTGTACCTAAAATCATTGAATAGTCTAAGTTCTGAACGCCTTCCACATAGTATTTGCCCATACCGGGAATAGCAAAAATTGACTCAATGACAAAAGTGCCTGTCAGCACCGCGGCGATTGAAGGTCCCAATACCGTAACAACCGGCATTATGGCATTCCTGAATTGATGCTTCCAGACAATGCGAAACTTAGATATTCCCTTCGACTGGGCAGTTTTGATATAGTCTTGCTGGACAACTTCTAACAGGCTGGCGCGCATAATGCGGGAAATAGATGCCATCGTATAGAAACCCAGCGCTATCGCAGGCAATATCGTGTAAGAGAAGCCCTTATACTGCGCTATAGGCAGCAATCCCCATTTTATACTGAAAAAGTATTGCAAGATGGCGCCCATGATAAAATCAGGCACACTGGTGCCGATAACCGCAACAATTACAAAAAACAAGTCTATCTTGTTGCCCCTGTTTAGAGCCGATATAATGCCAAAAACTATTCCAAACGACAATGACCAGACGAGTGCCCTTATGCCAAGATCAAATGAATAAGGAAACGAGCTGGCTAACAAGCCATTGACAGTCTGATTAGAATATTTCATCGAGTAGCCAAAATTACCGCGCAGGAGATTACCAAGATAGGTTGTATACTGCTGCAAAAGTGGCTTGTCCAGACCATAGTAGGCTTTCAAGTTGTTGCGGACTGTCGGCGTTATCTTCGGATCATTAAACGGATCTCCCGGCATCAAGCGAACCAGAAGAAAAACAACGGTAACCAAGACCAGAACTGTTAGGAGTGAGATTAATATTCGCTTGACAACATACTTGCCCATATACATTTCCTCTGTATTTTTCTACACACAATACCCCGGCAGACATGATGTCTGCCGGGATTTTAGTCAGCTTTTGCTTTATATCTTAGCAATTAGTTCTTATCTGCGTAGAGGTAATTGAAGTTAATACCAACGAAATAGCCCATTAGTCCGGTCAGGCCGTCGGCCTCCAAATATTGAACTTCCCTCAACTGCTGAGGTATGACAGCTCCGTCTTCCAGCAAGACCTTCTCCGCATTGAAGAGATTGTCCATACGTTCTTTGCCGCTGGTCTCTTGAGAGGCATCCAGATATTTGTCAAATTCTTCACTCTTGTAGTTGACATAGTTATAGGCTGATTCGCTATGGAAGAGCTCCAAATAGCTGTAAGGATCGGGGTAGTCAGCTACCCAGCCGCTCAAAATGATATCAAACTCATCATTATTGGGCGTCAGCATGGAGTTCTTGGTCGCATAAGGCACCAGGTTAATTTCAACAACGATGCCAAGATTTGTTTGCCACTGGTTCTGAAGAACTTCGGCTTCTTTCTTGGCAGAATCAGAGTCGGTCACAACCATCTTGAGCGAAATCTCGGAAGGATCAGTGAGACCCAACTCCGCCATCGCTTTGTCCAAATAATCTTTAGCCATGTCCAGATCACCTTGCAGCGGATAAGCTTCCAGAGGATATTCTGTGCCATAGTCGCCGTCAACGCCATGTACTTTAGGCATTACATAACGCAAGTCCGGTGTATAAAGGCCGTTATGGCTGAGGAGGATGTATTCTTCACGGTTGAGAGCGTAGTTCAAGGCCAAACGGAGGTCTTTATTGGCCAGATATTTGTTGTTCAGGTTCGGGCCGCCAAAGTCGACAGCGCCGTCAAAATAACTCTTGCTCCTGTCGGCGTAATTCGGAGCGATATCTGTAGACAAGGTCACAAAGTCCAGTTCACCGTTCTCGAACATAGCAAGCTGCGTGTTGGGCTCTTTAACGGTCAGAACTTCAAAGCCGTCCAGCTTAATCTTATCAATCTCATGGTAGTAGGGATTCTTAGTAGCAGCAATCTTGCCTTCACCAAATTCAGTAACCATGAAGGCTCCGTTATAGACTTGATTCTCAGGTTTGGCACAGTAGTCTTGACCAAACTCTTCCACGACATCTTTTCTCTGCGGCGCGAAGAAAGATTTGCTCAGCATGCTTAAGAAATAATCAGCGGGAGATTCAAGCACGATCTCTAAAGTTTTTTCGTCAATAGCCTTAATACCTGCGTCATCAAGCGGCAGTTCGCCGGCTGAAACTTTGGCGCCGTTCTTGATAACGGTTCCCATATAGCCCATTGGCGCTGCGGTTTCAGGATCAAGGAAGCGTTTGATGCCATATTCAAAATCGTTAGCGGTTACGGGCTCGCCGTCACTCCATTTAATGTCGTCACGAAGATAGAAGGTATAGGTAACCTGATCGTCAGCTACGTCATAGTTCTCAGCGCAGGCTGGCTGCAGGTCGCCATCGACGTCACGGTACAAACCTTCATAGATGTGATAGCAAATAGTGGCTGACGGTATGCCGTGCGCCTTGCTTGGATCAAAGCTTTCAGGATCAGCTGTCAAAGCATAGCGCAGGATCTTATCGACGTCTGTCGCCGGTTCATCCGGCTCGTCGTCCGGTGCATCTGTTTCGTCAGGCTCTGTAACCTCTGCAGGTTCAGTTTCTTCAGAGTCAGGTTTTGCTGTTCCCTCGGTTTTCTCTGCCCCTCCGGGAGTTGAGCACGCTACTAGTCCCAGCACTAATGCTGCGACCAGCATAAACACAAAAAATTTTTTCACGTTTTCCTCCAATATAAATAAGATAATTTATAACAATACTCTGTCGGTTGCTTATAGATAGTTATGAAACACTAAAACTTACAGCTGTAATTTCGTAACAGTAGTAAATTTCTAACCATTACCCGAAAATTATACTTAAAGCATCGCTTTTTCCTCCCTTCACATTCAAGAAAAGAACCACTTTCTATCTACAAACAACAAAAAAGAGTTGTTAATCGTCTAATAATGCATCTTTCTCAAACTGTATAAACCGCACCACACTCGATAGAACATTTATGCCTTGCCTCCGGCGGTACGCATTTGAACAGCCTTCGATATAGTGTTATTTTGTCCAGTAGTCAGCACGAGGTAAAGGAGACAACGATCTGATATCGCATCTTTCCTAATAACTGCTGTTTAAACAACCACTGTCTGTCAAGTTGCATTTAAAACTGCCAACAGTCCGGAATTTTCTCCGGTGATTTTATCTGTGGTTAGAAAATCCTAATTAGAAAATATGACAATATCTCCGTACTGTCAAGCTAAGTAAAATCTTGACAGTGTCAAAAACTTGTTAATTGTGAAAGAAATACCACCTGTTTTGTACGGGTCCTAACTACTTTAATTTTCTTTTTTCCAAAACCTGCATAACTTTACGCCGGCATTTTAATTACTCCCGCAGCCGGAATTAATTAGTCCGGCTGCGGGGGAATAAATGTTCTGAATTAGTCTGTTATCAGCCGCCGGTGATTCTAAAGCCTTCCGGCAGCGGGTCATCAGGATCCAACACCAGCTGATTGAAACCTGTGATAAAAGCATTGCCCTTTACTTCGGGAACAACTCCATCAAGATCGGCAATCTTAACTTTTTCAACAATTGTCGAGGTCATGACAGTGTCGATGATGCTTTTGTTGATTAAGGTCATATCTTCCTCGATTTGTCCCTTTGCCAGCATCAGGGCGATACGTCCTGAGGTTCCTGTGCCGGTAGGTGAGCGGTCAATTTGACCTTCAGCAAAGATGCAGACATTCTTTGTGACTACTTTGTCGTCTTGATAGTCCATCTTGTCTAAGAATATTGTGCCGTAAATACTATTCAAACCGGGCTCTTCAGGATGGACTATATTATATTTCGCAATAACTTTGTTCTTGATCTCCATGCCTTTTGCAACCAGATACTCCATATTTACCGGATCAACCGTGCTGTTAATCTTATCTACATCCACATAGACGTAGAAAGCGCCGCCAAAAGCTATGTCGCAGACAATCGTACCGATATCGTCGACATCGACCTCAATGTTCTCCATAAAGAGGAAAGAGGGAACGTTGTTGAAAGATACTTCGCCTACATAACCGTCTTTTACTGTGGCAAACGCAGTGATCCTTCCGGCAGGCGAATCTATCTTAACGGTGTTAAGTCCTTCCTTGGCAGGGAGTATTCCTGTTTGCAAAACCACCTTCGTCACGGCAATGATTCCGTGACCACACATGGTGCTCAGACCCTCATTGTGGGTGAAGAGTACGCCAAAATCCCCGTCGGGAGTCACAGCCTCCGTGATGATGCAGCCATACATGCCGCTGTGACCTCGTGGTTCCAGCATCATCATTTTGCGGAGATCATCCTGATTCTCCTTGACATACTTTCTTTTTTCCAGAATTGTCTTCCCGGGAATGGGCGGAAAACCGCTGGTAATTACTCTCAGCGGCTCACCTCCGGTATGAGCGTCAATACATGTGATAAAATTCTTAAACTGCAGCATTTCACTTCCTCCAATAATGAATTTTCCGAGTGCTAAGCGTCTTCAATACATATTTGAATATATTAGATTGTTGTCATGTTTCTAAATCATACACAACAACAATATCTGCCGCAAGCAGCGGGGACAGCAATTACAGATAGAGTTATCAGCTACAGTGTAACTCGAATATTCTTATTGATATAATACAGTTGGCTGTCAATAGTGGAACTTGCAGGGCAAACACTGTTAGAATATAAACTTACCAAAGCGAGAGTTATCAAGAACTTAGATTAATGAATAGCGATCAGAGAAACCAATTTAATAATTACCCTCAGCACTCTCCAGAGTCCCCAAGCCAAAAAGAACAAAATGGGCGAGGCAGAGTTTCTGCGGATGGAAATAATAAGGTTGACAGTATTTCAATGCCAAGGAAGAAGACAGTTTCAAGTTCCGAGGACAGGACTGCCTCCAGGCGCATGCAGGTGGCTAAGAAAGAATTTAGGCGCCGTGTCTCAGGCAAGCCTACCCGCCATACAGGAATGGTTTCCGTGTTTAAGGTAGCCGGCAACGCACTAAGGCACCTGTTTACAGCAGTGATTGTACTGATTCTTATTGCTTCCTTCCTGCTGGGCGGCCTGGGGTTCGGCATGCTCAGCGGCTATATAGCTACTGCCACTCCGGTCGAAATCGCCGACATTAAGAGCAGCAGTGAACCCACTTATGTCTACGACCGCAATGGCAATGAGATAGCCAGCTTTACCGGTTCAAGCAATTTTCAACGCGAATATGTTCAAATAGCAACAATCAAGCCCACCTGGCTGAACGACGCATTTATCGCTATTGAAGATGAACGATACGAAACCCATCAGGGTATCGATCCCAGGCGTATCGGCAGCGCGGTTTTCAGCATGTTAGTAAACGCAGGGACTCCAACACATGGAGGTTCAACAATCTCGCAGCAGGTTGTAAAAATGCTCTCCGGAGCAAATGAAGAATCCGCACAGCGAAAAGTTCAGGAATGGTATCGCGCTATCGAGCTGGAAAAAGTGAAGTCCAAAGACGAGATAATGGAGTTATATTGCAATCTGGTGCCCATGGCGAATAATTATCTCGGTGTGCAGTCAGCTGCAAAAGCTTACTTTGGTAAGGACATTTCTGATTTGTCATTGGCTGAATGCGCTTTCCTGGCGGGCATCCCCAATCTGCCTTCGATTTACAACCCGCGCACTGAATCCGGGCGCCGCAACGCGCAAAGACGTATGCGCATAGTCTTGCAGAATATGCTTGATCAAGAGATGATTAGCAAAGAGGAACACGAAGCGGCACTCAATGAGGAGTTAATTTTCGTAACTGAGGAGACCTCGCGCCAGTCGAGCAATATTAACAGTTATTTTGTTGATGCCGTTATCCAACAGATAATACAGGATCTGCAGTCACGTCGAGGCTATTCCCTCACTTTGGCGCGCCTGGCAGTGTATCAGCAGGGATTGCGTATCGAAACGACTATGGATCCTAAAGTGCAAGATGCACTGACCAAAACATTTCAAAAATCTGAACTCTTTTCGAGCAATCCGGAAGCTTTGCCTGATATACCCGAACCGCCTCAGGCGGCTATGACCGTAATTTCAAATATGCCTTCTCAGAGGGGACAGGTTGTGGGGCTGTATGGTGGTTTTGGCGAAAAAACTACTGCGATGGGCTGGAATAGAGCCACGCAGAACAAGCGTCAGCCCGGTTCCTCGATCAAGCCCATTCTGGTTTACGCGCCTGCGATTGAAATTGGCGCTGCCACTGCCGGCACTGTGATGATGGACGAAGCAAAACATCTGGACCCTCAAAATCCTGAAAAAGAATGGCCGCAAAATGTAACAAAATCATATTCCGGCGCGAGAACCCTCCGCGATGCTCTCAAATATTCAATCAATACTATTGCTGTCGACCTCTATGTCAATCAAGTCACTCCCCAAGTCGGTCTTTCTTATCTTAGAGCCTTAGGAATAGACCGGCATGAAGAAACACAGCCTGCAGGAGCTATTGGGGCTTTCGGCGAAGGAGTCAACACTTATGAAATGGCAGGAGCTTATAGCGTCTTCGCAAATCAGGGGGTCTATGTCGAACCCTATATGTACACAAAAGTTCTGGATCAGGATGGTCGTGTCTTGCTCGAAAACAAACCGGAAATAAGGCAAGTCTTCACTCCGGAAACTGCCTATATCGTTACGGACATTTTGCAGGATGCTGTTGAGACTGTCTTCTGGTTTGCTCCCGGCAGACTTGATGATCAGGTCTCTGCCGGTAAAACCGGTACAACTGACAACATCATTGATACGTGGTATTGCGGCTATACACCTTACTACACCGGAGCTGTCTGGTATGGTTATGACAATAACAACGGCCGCCGCACTTCTGTTCCCGAAGTAGACCGCTATAATGGCATCGGCATCTGGGCTGATGTTATGAATCAAATCCATGAAGGCAAAGAAAGCGCGGAATTTGAACGGCCGGCGAATGTTGTTACAAGGACCATCTGCGCAACTACGGGACTGCTTGCTAATCCCTATTGTGAGGAGACAACTACTGAGATCTTTGATCGCAGCAGGTCAAATTTCCCCACCTATACTTGTGACTTGCATCAAGCTCCGCCTCCTGAGACTGAGCCTACTGACGATACTCCTGATACAGAAGTTCCTACCGAAACAAAAGTGCCTGATCCCGACCCCACCGAAACTGCAACACCCACAGAAGTCCCGGTCACGCCGCCTGAAGAGGATTCGGACCCATAAATTAGCGCCTTCATAATCTGCGCATATAATAAATCTAAACAGGAGTCCTGAATGTTATTCAAAGATATCAGCATCATTGATCATCTGGGTGTTTCACACGAGAATATGTATCTAGGCACTTTGGCAGACAAGATTGTCTGGCTGGAAGAGTTTCCCCCTCCGGCAAAGCATCCGGTCTCTGTCACAGAGGTCTATGATGGCAGCGGTAAAGTGCTATTGCCCGGACTTTATAATATGCATTGCCATGTGCCGATGACTTTGCTGCGGGGCTATGGAGAAGGTTTGCCTTTAAAACGTTGGCTCCGGGAGAAAATCCGGCCCTTTGAAGCATTGTTGGATGCCGAGGATATTTATTGGGGCTCATTGCTGGGGATTTATGAAATGCTGGCTTCAGGCGTAGTATCCTTCAGCGATATGTATATGCGTCTGGAAGGAATCTTCCGCGCCGTTCTGGAGTCAGGAATCAAAGCTAATATCACAAATACATTTGCAGGCGGCGAAGATACCGATATTTTCCAAGACAAGGCTTTTGAGGAAGTCAGCGCACTAATTCAGATCTGCCCATCTGCCGAAGGGCGAATAATAGCCGAAACCGGTATCACTTCCGAATATACTTGCAGTGAACGAATCATCCGTGACGTTGTTGACTGGGCGAAAGACGAAAATCTTGCCTTGCAGGTGCACCTTTCTGAAACAAAAGCAGAGCATGAAGAATGCAAACTTAGGCACCAAAACTTGACTCCGGCAGCTTATCTGAATTCACTAAATTTCTTTGACAGGCCGACAGTAGCTGCTCATGGCACCTATCTGGAAGACTCTGATTTAGAAATTTTGCACGAAAAGGGGGTTACTATCTGCCACTGCCCCTCATCAAATCTTAAATTGGGCAGCGGAATTGCTCCGTTGGCGAAATTTTTCCAATTCAAGGTGGCCGTCACAATCGGCACAGACGGAGCCTCTTCGAACAACAATCTCAATATGCTAGAGGAGATCTCCCTGGCGGCCTTGCTTGCTAAGGGCGTAAATTGTGATCCCTCCTTTATGAAAGCCGGTGACATATTGCCTATAATCACTGTCAATGGCGCAAGGGCCCAAGGCCGGGAGAACTGCGGCAGACTGGAAGTCGGAGCGCAGGCTGATCTCTTTGTCATGGACCTTGATAAGGCTCATATGAGACCTGTTTATGATCTGCCTGCCAATGTTTTTCACAGCGGTCAAAGTGCTGATATTGTATTGACCATGGTCGACGGGAAAGTTGTCTATCGTGACGGCGTCGCTCCCGGAATTGATCTGGAACGCGTCTTGTTTGAAGTCGAAAGAATCAAGATGGAAAAATTGCAAAAACTGAGCTAATCCCTCACTCAAAATATTCAGATGAAGGCGCTCAAATAAATCAGGCAGCAAGTCAAAACCTACTGCCCGATCTAATAACACAAAGAGGAGAAATTATTAATTTAGTTGTTACTTATCTTTCCTGAAGGTCAAATACCAATCCTTCATATCATACTCATAACGATCATCGCTGTCGCTTTTGACAAGTTCCACTCTTTCTTTGAGAGCAGCTTGTGTACCGGGCGGGGGAACAATGACATCTTTTCCGGGTTCCCAATTAGCCGGGAGCGCGACATTCTCTTTTTCGCTCAACTGCAGTCCCAGCAGAATGCGTTTAATCTCAGCGAAATTTCGTCCCAGAGAGGCCGGATAATACAGGATAGTGCGGACTATTCCCCGGGGGTCAATGAAAAAGACAGCGCGCACAGCTGATGTATCCGACTCCCCTTGCACCATGCCATATTTGTTTGCTACTTCCATTTTTATATCTGCGATCACAGGAAATTTAACTTCCGGATGCTCTATGTCTTCCCAAGTATATCCTTCAATTGCATTTACCCAGGCGAGATGCGAAAACAGTGAGTCGATTGAAAGACCTACCAGCTCTGTATTCAGCTCTGCGAATTCTTCATGCATTTTTGCAAAAGTCATAAACTCCGTTGTACAAACCGGGGTAAAGTCGGAGGGGTGAGAAAAAAGAACTACCCATTTGCCCTTATAATCCTCAGGAAACTTGATCATCCCATGAGTCGTATTGGCCTCAAACGCCGGAGCCTCATTTCCGATTAAAGGAAAGCTGACAGTATTTTCTTTGTTTTCTGTAATTTCTATATTTTTATCGTCCATTGTACATACTCCTTTACAAGATTTTATGTTTATCAGTCTTCATGGTTTGCCCATGTAAAATAAAATATTTAATCCAATATCAGAATAAAAGAGTGATTTCGGAGAAGCAAATTATTGACACAAATGTTTCTACTGTTACACAACACGGGAATTCAGTGCGAATTATCTCCGTAAAAAATTCTCCGGATACCGACACGTATTGTGCCGCTAAAGAATCGCCAAAGAAATTTTGCGAACTACCAAACGTATATTGACAGAGAAGCAATTTTGAGCAGAGAAGGAAACAGTCCACAAAGAGTCACAGCCAAGTTCCCCGGATGGGAATAATATCCGGTAAAAGTAGAAAAGAGCTCTTGCTTGGGAGCCCTTTTCTGAGGAGACGTATGAAGAGGTGTTGTATGTAAGTACTAACTTACAGTGACATTCTAGTCAGTCCATGTGTCATCCATTTCGCAAAATAATGAACTATTGTGAAAAAAAGGGGAACAGACTCAGCCAATTGTTTTTTGTCAGTTGCCCAGATAGGCTTCACGTATTCGTTCATCCTCCAGCATTTCACCGGCAATGCCTTCGTGCACAATCCTGCCTGTTTCCAGTACATAAGCGCGGTCAGCAATGCTTAGCGCCATGCGGGCATTTTGTTCAACGAGCAAAATAGTTGTCCCCTCAGAGCGCAGCTCTTGTATGAGATCAAATACTTCTTTAACCAGTATTGGAGACAGACCCATAGAAGGTTCATCCATTAGCATCAGCTTAGGTCTTGACATCAAAGCTCTGGCGATGGCCAGCATTTGCTGTTCCCCTCCGGACAGTGTGCCTGCAGGCTGGCGGCGCCGCTCGGCCAAGCGAGGAAAGCGCTCAAGTATCTCGCCGATATCCTTTTTGACCGCAGACTTGCCGGTGCGGATATAGGCTCCCATTTCCAGATTGTCTTCCACCGACAGGCGGGTGAAGATCCTTCTTCCTTCAGGCACCTGCACCAAGCCGGTAGCCACAATGTCTTCAGGTTTTACTTTAAGCAAATCAAGACCGTTATAAATAATCTGTCCCTGACGGGGACGCAGTAATCCGGAAATACAATGCATAATTGTTGTCTTGCCGGCGCCATTCGCTCCGATTAAAGACACCAATTCCCCTTCTTCCATGATGTCAAGGTTAATGCCTTTAATCGCATGGATTGGGCCGTAAAAAACATGCAGATCTCTGATAGCAAACAAGCTTTTCATACTTAGACCTCGCATCCTAAATAGGCATTGATTACATTTTCGTCGTTTCTGATTTTCTCAGGAATTCCATCCGCGATCACGCTGCCGTAATTTAAAACAACGATCTTATCACAAATGCCCATTACCAGCTTCATATCGTGTTCAATCAACAATATCGCGATAGAAAAGCGCTCGCGCACCTTATCTATTCTCTCCATCAAAGACTCCGTCTCAGAAGGATTCATACCTGCAGCAGGCTCATCCAGCAGTAATACACGCGGATTAGTAGCCAGAGCGCGGCAAATTTCCAGCTGACGCTGTTGACCGTACGGCAGATTTCCTGCGTAGTGGTCAGCATAGCGATCCAAATCAAAAACCTCCAGCAATTCCATCGCTCTTTCCTGCATTTCTTTTTCTTCCCGCCAATAGGAAGGCAGTCGGAAAACACCTGCAGGTACTGAATATTTTCCTTGATAGACGAAGCCCACCTTGACATTGTCGATAACAGGCATATTGCGAAAAAGACGAATGTTCTGAAAAGTGCGAGTAAGACCATGCGCTACTGCCTGATGCGGTTTCTTGCCCTTCATAATTTCCCCGTCAAGAATAACTGTACCTTCATTAGGCTGGTAAACATGCGTAAGAAGATTGAAGATGGTGGTCTTCCCTGCGCCGTTTTGTCCGATTAGTCCGGTAATGCTGTTATCTTCAACGGTAAAGCTTACATCATTTACTGCCACTAGGCCGCCGAATCTAAGTGTTAAATTTTTAACCTCAAGTAAAGCCATCTTATCTCCTTCCTTTCCATTTACGTTCTAACGGTTCTTCAGGAGTACCCGAAGTTGTTCCGGTCCTATCGCGAAGAGCACTGTCGCCGTTGCGTTCAGCACTGCCGCTGACAGGAATATTCTCCTGAGGGATAACGCTGCTTCCGCCCACCCCTGAACTTGGAGGGGGTCCTTCTTTGGCTCGGCGGAAAAGATTTCCGAAAACACGCTGGGAAATTTCCTTTTGTCCCAACAGTCCCTCCGGACGATACAGCATCAATAAGATTAAGACCGCGGAATATATTAAGATACGATATGCAGCCAAACTTCGTAAAATCTCAGGTAATAAAGTCAGGAAAAAGGCGGAAATTACTGACCCTGTCAAGGAGCCGATGCCGCCCAAAACAACCATTACCATAAAGTTTATCGACTGATTGTAATCAAAAAAACTGGGTTCCAGGACACCTTGATAATGAGCATACAAACCGCCGGCAACGCCGACAAAAAAAGCTGATAAAGCGAAGGCGATAAGTTTGTAGCGCGTCACTGCCACACCGCATGCTTCAGATGCGATATCATCCTCACGTATGGATAAGATAGCTCTGCCATGACTGGAGCGAATCAGAGTGTAGATAATAATGATCGTTATGATGAGAACCCAGTAACTCATAGTATAAGTGGTATCAAGCGATATCCCGGTCAGAGGCTGACCGCCTCCTGTAATTTTCATTGACCGCATAACAACTTTTACTATTTCGCCAAAAGCCAAAGTGGTGATAGCAAGATAATCCCCTCTCAGCCGGAAAGCGGGGATACCGACGACTATACCCGAGAGCGCCGCC
>DASRVY010000088.1:0-3665 GCA_035654855.1 Bacillota bacterium
TTCGAGCTTTATTTTATTGACTTTATTGTATATGCGTGCTAAATTGACAATGTACTCTGTCAGGAATGCAAGCTCACGACCCTAAAGTAGTGATTTGTCAGTTTCTTGGGGTTGGGGGCTTTTTTCTATGCAGGTGCAAAATTTTGAGGAGGTACCTCAGGTGAAAAACGGTACAATCAAATGGTTCAATGCAGAAAAAGGTTATGGATTTATCTCTGATGATGAAGGCGGCGACGATGTTTTTGTTCATTTCTCCGCAATCCAGACCGAAGGCTTTAAGACGTTGTCCGAAGGTCAGCGTGTTACTTATGAAACTGAGCCGGATCCCCGGAACAGTGCTAAGACCAGAGCCGTCAACGTAACTCCGCTGTAAATCGATAACGGGTAAAGCCCGAGTTTTTTACATACAGGAAGTTTTGCGTAAGACCGTCCTCAAGGGGCGGTCTTTTTGCTAAAAAAGTTCGCAACTTTGTCGTATTCGTTTGCTTTCTTACGCATATAATACTACGTCGTACCGATAAATATGTCATACTAAGCTGCTATGATTAGCGAAAGAGCAGATATATGGAGGTAATAAACATGAAGATAAATTTCAAAGCAAAAAAATCATTGACAGTGTTCGCAAGCGCTTTGCTTGCCTTGTCTGTCATATTCTTTCCTGTTCTTTATGCCGGGCAGAATGTAAATGCCGCCGGAGAAAACAGTCAGGACCGTGTGGTTGTCCTGGGTTCCGGACTTAATAATACACAAAAAACTGACACTCTGGAACGTCTGGGTATAGACCCGGAGTCTGAAATTACCCTGCACACTGTGACAGGTAGTGATGCTGAGCGTTTTATTGACCAAAGCTTTGCGGACAGCGCCATGATCTCGTCTGTTATTGTTGAGTTCAAAGAAGAGGGTGCCGGTGTCAGTACCAAAATCGTTACTCCGGAAAATATCACCAAAGTTAAAACCTATCAGTATTCAAATGCTGCCATTACAGCAGGGATTTATGACTGTGAAATAACCGTGGGGTCAATCCGTTCGGTCACCGGGAATTCGGCGTTGACGGGTGTGTACAAAGCCGCAGAGATTCATGGCATCGAGCTTGACCGGGATAAGATGATTGCAGGTAATGAGGAACTAATAACCATAACTGTAATAGAGGATAATAACGCCAATAATGAAGAATTTGATTCGGAGGATTTTTCCAAGGCGCTAACTGAGATTAAAGGTCAAATCGCTGAACTGGTGGAAAAAGAAGGCAGTGAGAATATCTCCATTGAGCAGATAACTGTAATTATCAACAATGTCCTAAACAATTACAATATTAATATCTCTCAGTCCGACATAGACAGACTGGCAGAAACACTGGAAAAATTTAAGAATACACTTAAGGCTGAAGATGTGGATAAAATTCTCGAGCAACTGCAGTCTTTCGGTGAAAAGACATGGGGAATAGCTCTTGACTTCATTGAGACAGCTAAAGAAGGAGGCTGGTGGAATCAAGTAGTCGACTTTTTTACTAGAATATTCGAGGCAATAGTAAAATTCTTCACAAACCTTTTTAACTGATTGAATTTCCTCTTCGCACCTTAGCGTTATAGTTCAATGCTATCGGCAGCAGCAACAGGGCAATTATTATACCTGCTGTCGCGCCCCAAGATACTCCCCACAGCAAAGCCAGACCATAGGCGATGAGGGCAACAATCCAAGCTGCGACAAGTTGGAAAATAACCATTATCCAGGTATCCCTCCAGTTGCCAAACTCGTTTCTTGCTGCGGTGACAGCTGCGGCACAGGGTGTGTAAATAAGAACATAGACCAAAAAGGCGATGGCTGAAGGGGTTGTGAATAGAGCGGCCAAAGTCGGTCCCAGTGTCTCCACAGTGGCTCCGCTCATCACAGCCAGTGTAGAAATAACAGCTTCCTTGGCAGTGAATCCGGAAATCAGAGCTGCCGGAATTCGCCAATCGCTTAATCCCATAGGTCTGAAAACGGGAGCTATCGCCGCACCCAGCCAAGCGAGCAGACTGTCATCCGATGAGGATACAAAATTCATATGTCGATCGAAGCGGCTCAGGAACCAGATGATTATGGTTACGGCTAAAATTATTGTGAATGCCCGGCGAAGGAAGTCCCGGATTTTCTGCCAGAGATTGCGGCCAACAGACAGTAAAGAGGGAAAACGGTAGGTAGGCAGCTCCATAATAAAGGGTGCAGCTTCACTGGAGTTTGAGCGTTGACGCAGGCTAAGCCCGAGCAGAACAGCCAGATAGATCCCCAGAAAATACAGGAGCACCATGACCAGTCCGGCATGATTTGGAAAAAACACGGAAGCAATCGCGCCGTAGATTGGTACTTTGGCAGAGCAAGACATGAAGGGGATCATGAAAATAGTTAAGCGGCGGTCACGCTTACTGGGCAGAGTGCGTGTTGCCATAATAGCCGGCACGGAGCAGCCAAAACCCATAATCAAGGGCACAATTGCCGCCCCGGAAATGCCCAAGCGGCGCATCCAGCTGTCCATGACAAAAGCAACTCGAGCCATATAGCCACTGTCTTCAAGTATACTTAACATCAAGTATAGCAGCGCTATCAAAGGTAAAAATGAAAGTACCGAGCCTATTCCTGCAAGGATGCCCTCTACTATCAGAGACTGCAGAACAAAATTTATCCCGGCTGAGGTCAGCAGAACGTCTATTCGTTCAGTCAGCCAGCTCATGTAATTTGTAAGCAGATCGGAAAGCCAGGTTCCGGGCAAGCCAAAAGCTACCCAAAAAACCAGAGCCATCAACAAAATAAAAATTGGAATCGCTGCGAATCGGTTAGTAAGGACGCTGTCAAGGCGTTGAGTTAATAAGTTCTCGCCGGTGCCTTTATGAATGCCGGCGGAGATCACTTCATCAATAAAGCAATAACGCATATTGGCCAGCGCGGCCAGATTATCAGTTTTAAGTTCTTCCTCCATTAAAACGATAATCTGCTCGATCGCCTCAAGTTCGTTATCATTCAGATTAAGTCGATTCTGAATCAAAGGATCTCTTTCAGCGAGCTTGGTTGCGGCATAGCGCGACGATAATCCCGCTGTGGCTGCGCGTTCCTCTGTCAGAGACATTATGGCATGAATTGCGCGATGAGCAGGTCCTGAACAAAGGTCAAGATTGGCCGGTTTCTGCCCTGTCTTTGCTACACGGACTGTTTCGTCAATCAGCTCGCGGATACCTTCATTTTTGGAGGCGGTGATTGGAATCAGCGGCACTCCCAGACGCTCAGTGAGTTTATCGATATGGACGTGACTGCCCTGCAGGCGCACCTCATCCATCATATTGAGCGCAATCACCATGGGAATGTTCATTTCGATTAACTGAATGCAAAGGTAGAGCGAACGCTCTATTTGAGTAGTGTCAATGACATATAAGATAATATCGGGTTTCTCATCAATCAAAAAGTCTCGAGTGACAACTTCTTCCGATGAATAAGGAGAAAGAGAATATATTCCGGGCAAATCGACAACTGTGAAATCAGGATGTCCGCGCATTGGGGCTTCCTTTTTGCTTACGGTAACCCCGGGAAAGTTTCCCACTTTTTGATTGCTGCCGGTCATTTGATTGAAAACAGTAGTTTTTCCGCTGTTTTGATTTCCAATAAGCGCTACTATCAAAGGGTACCTCTTTTGCCGG
>DASRVY010000089.1:0-4317 GCA_035654855.1 Bacillota bacterium
ATTATTTAATTCTATAATTTTAATATTCCCATCGTATCTAAAATCTTTTGGATTAAAGCCTATTGATGAAAATATTAATTGGCTATAATTCGGTGCCTCTTCAAGAATGTATTCTATTAAAGCTTGTTCCTTATCGTAATCCATCTCTGCATTCTTAGGACTATCTAATACCATAGGCAACGATAAAGAATCTCTGTCATAATATTTTTTTAAATTATTTAGTGTGAAATACCAAATTACCGTTGAAATAGGCTTATTACTTCCACTAGAACAAAATACTCTAATCACAGACTTATACTGACTCTCCTCAAGTTCATTCAAACCAAATTTAAGAACTAATTTGTCAATCATCTCATAGTACTTTTTATTTAGATTTGCCTTATCTTCTGCAACTTTTTTTAATTTCTCCTCAATTATTTCCAGTCTGTCATTTAATTCTGTTTGAATTTGATATTCTGAGAACATATCATCATTTAAACTTTTATAGAGATTGTTCAAACCTATATAACTTGCGTAATTATCAATTTCATTTTTCGTAATATTTATATTTTTTTTATACGATTCCATTCGCTCTGAAAGTCCGATATAAGAAGATTCAGCTGATTTTATTTTATGCTTAACTTTTTCTAAATCCTCATAGATACTATCACCTATATGCATAGAATCTTCTATAGAGTTATATCTTTTACTCCTTAAATCCGTAGTGTCACTTATAACAGAATGACATTCAGGACAAATATCCTGCTTCAATATACTTCTAATTTCTTTTTCTTTATTGTTTTTAAATTTCTTGATTTGATTAAGGGCAACCTCTAACTCGAACTTCTCGTTGCGAAGATTCGTCAATCCGAATCTTAACTCATTCATAGACTTAAGCAGTTCATTATACTCTTTAGATCTAATACTTAATTCTTTTTCTAGCTCTTTAATATTTTCTGGAACTATCACATTACCTAATAATAGTGATGTTTTCTCCTTCATTTCATTGGATTTTTCGTACTTTAATTCAGATTCTTTTATTTTGTCTTGTATGTTTTGTTTCTGATTTACTCTTTCAAAATATTGTCTATCATAAATGCCAAACTATTTTTTACAAGGGCATAATGCCAAGTGAAAAAGGTTTTAGATTTTCCAGTGGATTGTAACGCTCTCACTGGTCGCGTCAATGTGGGATATGAGAATATCCACCACCTTGCGCTTATCGTCAAAACTCACGGACTCCCAATCGTTGAGGTAATTCGTGATACAGTCAATTTGCGTGTCCGAAACGGAATTAGCGGTAAGGTCTGCTACCAGCTTTAACTGCTTTTGTCGTTCTGTGTCCAGCTCCTCGATCCGGTTATTTGCGTATTGCAGGAGCAGCGGATTGGCCCCGGACAAAGTGTCCAGAAGTTTCTCGATCTCGCTTTCCGTCTTTGCCAGGGCAACACGGGCGGCGGTCAGCTTTGGATTATAGCCCTGTTCCTTGCCGCCTTTCAGCGTGTGATACTTCCGCATTTTCTCCACCATCTCGCCATACACAAAGGACTCCATGCTTTGCGCCGTCAGCGTACCGGCCCCCTCGCAGCTCCCGTTATCCGCCCGCTGCTTGCACCGCAGGTAGGTAACACCGTTTTGAGCTCGCAGGGCAGTCAAAGCATAACCGCAGCGCCCACACTTGATTTTCCCGGCCAGCCAGGTATTATGGCATTTGCGGCCATTCTGGAAAGACGTGTTCTGTGACAGCTTGCGCTGGACGGTCAGCCAGAGCTGGGAAGTAATGCGGCCCTGGTGCGGGGCGATCACAAGGATCTGTTCCTCGCCCTCGCGCCCTTGGTAGAGATAGCAGCTATTGTCCCCTGTGAACATTTCCGGGGTGCTTTCGATTTTCACGCCCTGGGCCTTGAAGTATTCGTAGATGTCCATATCTGCCTGGACATAGACGGGGTTTCTCAGCAGTTTGGAGATAAAGGCCCGCTGGAGCGCCTTGTCATAGACCTTAATGGAGTGTTTGACAAAGTACCGGGTTATATCGCCGTAGGAATTGCCCGGCTCCGCGTACATTTGAAACATCAGCTCGGCAAAATCCATTTCCGCGTTTTCCACCAGCTTCTTTGTCTTGATCCCGTCCATAACGATGGGCTCGGTATCAAAGCCGTATGGCGTTCGGCCCCGCATATAGTAGCCTTTGGTACACCGGGAATAAAAAGCGTCCTGCACACGCATTTGGATGCTTTCCCGTTCCAGTTGGGCAAATACGATACAGATATTGAGCATCGCCCTGCCCATCGGGGTAGAGGTATCAAATTTTTCCGTACAGGACACAAACTCCACATTGTACTGCTTGAACAGCTCCATGAGCTTTGCAAAGTCCACGATGGAGCGGCTGATCCGATCCAGCTTGTAGACGATCACCCGCTTGATGAGCCCCAGCTTGATGTCCTGCAAAAGCCTCTGGAAGTCCGGGCGCTCAATGTTCTTGCCGGAGTAACCTTTATCCTTGTACTCCCGGCCCTCACCGCCTTTCAATTCGTAACGGCAAAATTCAAACTGACTTTCAATGCTGATACTGTCCTTTTTGTCAATCGACTGCCGCCCATAAATCGCGTCAATTCTGTTATCCATAATTAGCTCCCTTTCTATCAGTGGGAGCCAACCTACAACTATATTATACCTCTGATGCCCCCATACAACAAGGATGACTCCGGCCTACCCCCGCCGCCCGGCATACTTTACAAACACATCAAACAGCCGCCGCTCGATCTCACGGTCACGTTTGTCCCGCTCCTGCGGCGGGTAAATGGGGGTAACATTCTTGACGGTGATCGTCCGATCACCAAGAACGGCAGTTTTGAACTCGCTTTCGTATTTGACCTGTGCCTGCATAAAATACCTCCCTCTGAAAACAGTATGGATAAAGGAAACGGCCAGCACCCACATAGGGCGCTGGCCGCTTGACGGTATGGCCTCTGGACACTTTGTCCAGAAGTCAATAGGGGCTCCGCTCATAGTAGGCGCGGGCCTCCTCCAGTGTGGTATAGTCGAAAATCTCGTGGAGCTCCATCATCACTTGCTGAATGTCGGCGGGCTTGAAACCGCACCGTTCCATCGCGGAGATCACATAGCCCCGGCAGGCCCCCTCGCTCCACGGCTGAGAGAGCAGGGCCGCCAATTCTGGATCGTAGTTCATAGAGCGTTCCCCTTTTTCATAAAGATATAGGGGAGCGCCGCGCTCATTTTCTTGCCCCGTCATAAGACAGCATCCTCGGCGGCGGCGCTCCCCCGCAGAGAGGGGCGGCGGCTCGGAGAGCCGGACATTGATCCGGCCCCGCGCTATGGCTGTTGGCCCCCGCGTCCTCTTTGCGGAGAGGGAGAAATCCTCCTCTCATATACCTCCAGAAAAAAGGGCGAAAAGGAGATAGCAGATCAGAAATTTTTTCTCAAATATTTTTTCATGTGCGTAATGCCGCTTTTCACAGAGCGGCGGACAGCGCACTTGTCCACGCCCTCCTCGCGGGCGATCTGGCGGTAGGTCTTGCCGAGGATCAGATAAGCGTCCACCCGGCGGCCCTGGACTTCCGGCAGGGAGTTAAGGGCGTTCCACAACAGATAGAACATCTCCTTGCGATCCAGGAGCTCCTGGGGGCTGGGCTCGTGAACACAGGCGGAGTATTCGATCCCGTCATCACAGTCCAGGGAATAATAAGCCCTGTTGTAGCGCACCCGCTCCGCATGGGCGGCCTCGGCCCGCTTGCTGGCCATGAGCGCCTCGGCCACTTCATCGGTGACTTCGATATACTCATTGGTTAAGTACCAAGGGTAATAGTCTTTCAGATTGATAGTAGTCATTATATTTTCCTCCGTTCAGATTTTTGTGGGTGGGAGATCCAAACGGAGGCTGGCGGAGATCGACAGCCGGGGCCGCCAGCTTTGGGACAGCTTGTCCCAAGGTGAGGATATATAAAAGCGCCCGTACAGCATGACGCTATACGGACGCACGAAAATATATTTCTTTTTACATACTTAAATATTTCATGTTCGTAGCCAAACTGCCCCGGTGGGGGAACTACGCTTTTTTTAGCTGGTGAAGATCATGGGTAGTGTGAAAAAGCAAAATGAACACGACGATCCCCCCATGGAAACCGCCGTGTTCCTCCTAAAGTCATCGTATAAGGCGGTAGCTTTGATTGATACCCGCCAAAAAACAAAAGAGCCGATAACTCGCACCCAAGGGCTACGGATTATCGGCTCTGCGTCTGTGCGTCTGGCTCTTTGATAATAGATATATGAAATTGTTTGACACAGATAAGCATTTCACTTTTGCATTTGGGACAAAAG
>DASRVY010000090.1:0-4366 GCA_035654855.1 Bacillota bacterium
CATGCCGATACGATGAATCAGCTTTTCGCTGCTTATTCCCGCGGAAAAGATGCCAAGGAACTGGAAGTAATTTTAGGCTCTGAAGCATTGTCAGCCGTTGACCGGATTTATGCAAAATTCTCTGATGAATTTGAAGAAAAATATGTTTCTCAGGGTTTCACTGAAAATCGCTCTATTGAAGAAACTCTCGATATTGGCTGGGAGCTGCTGTCAATGCTGCCTAAGAATGAACTCAAGCGTGTTCACCAGCACTTCATTGACCAATACTATATCGAAGATTAGGAGGTCTGAGCATGGCAAAACGCCGAGTCAATCCTAACAGGATGGAACTGCTTAAGCTGAAGAATCAGCTTAATACGGCTCGCCGCGGTCATAAACTCCTGAAGGATAAGAGAGACGAATTGATGCGCCAATTTCTGGAGATTGTCAAAGTCACAGCAGATCTGCGCATCGAGGTCGAAGAGTTATTGGAGAAAGCAAATCAGGAGATGGTATTGGCACGAACCACAATGCAGACAGAAGTTGTCGAATCGGCATTGCTTACCGGCCTGCCGCCGCTGCAGCTGGAAGTGTCTGAGATAAATACTATGGGGGTCGTATCGCCGTTATTCGCGCTGCCCTCAGCAAATAAGCATATGGCTGATGGACGTGCCGACACAGCTTCCGGTGTAGTCTTGGGCAGCAGCAATTTGCCTTACGGTATGACTTCTGTATCCGGTGAATTAGATCAGGCGATCGATGCTTTACGTGAGGTCTTCCCCCTGATGCTGAAACTGGCGGAAAAAGAAAATCAGGCAAAGCTCATGGCGGCGGAGATAGAAAGAACCAGGCGCCGTGTCAATTCACTTGAATATGTTCTGATCCCTGAGTTGATGGAACTGATTTCCTCTATAACCATGAAAATGGAAGAAAACGAGAGAGCAAACCTGACTCGCCTGATGAAGGTCAAGGATATGATCATAGAGGCAAAAATCAAATCCGGAAAGAAATACCAAACACAGACATCAGACTGACTCCTGACATGCGCGAATGTCTGTTAGCTCCTGCGTTGAACAGGATAGCAGACAAAATCTGACTGCGAATGCGAACGCCTGTCTGATCTTTTTCGCTTCATTCTTATTTGTTGAAGGCGCTTAATATTGAGATCAGAGAAATGCATAAAAGGACAACACCATGAAAGTAAACAGTAATTTCTCAGGTATCCCCCTGAAAGGCGGCCTTTACGATATTTTCAATAAGACTCTGTTGTTAGAGCAGGCAGGCAAGAAAATCATCCACATGGAGATTGGAAAGCCTGACTTTGACTCCCCTCTGCCGGCAAAAGAAGCAGCGAAAAAGGCCTTAGACGAAGGCTTTGTTCACTATACTTCCATGATAGGTATACCTGAGCTCCGATATGCCATCGCAGAAAAAGAGAGGTTGGCGAACGGCACAGTTTTTGATCCGGACAAAGAAATAATTATTACTGCAGGCGCCTGTGAGGCGATAACTTGCGCATTAATTGTTCTCTTTGAACGCGGTGACGAAATCATTGTTCCCAGTCCTTATTTCCCTGTCTATTATGAGAGCGCAGCCATGCTGGGTCTGAAAATAGTCGAGGTCCCGCTCAGTATAGATAATGACTTTGAAATTGATATTGACAACTTGAAAGATGCTGTTACTGACCGTACTCGAGGCATAATAGTAAATACACCCGCCAATCCTACGGGCAAGGTGATGAGCCTTGACAGCCTGAAAGAGATTGCAAAAATAGTCAAAGAGAGGGATTTGACAGTAATATCCGATGAGACTTATGACCAGTTTATATTCTCCGGAACTCATTACAGCATTCGCAATCTGGATGATATGCGGGACCGCACAATAGTAATAAACTCTGCTTCCAAGACCTTTTCCATGACGGGCTGGCGGATAGGTTATCTGATTGCTCCGGCAAAATTCATTCCATATTTGAGCAAGGCACATCAGTCCTTCTCTACTTGTGCAGCTTCTTTTGCTCAAAAAGGGGCCGCCGTGGCTTTCAGCGATTGTCAAGGTTTTACTGAAAAGATGGTCGAAGAGTTCAAATTGCGGCGCGATTTGCTTGTCGACGCTCTAAGCAGGATAAAGGGCATTGAGTGTAATCGGCCTGAAGGAGCTTTTTATCTTTTCCCCCGTATTGGCAAACTGAAAATCAGTTCAGAGAAGTTTTGTGAATTGATGTTGGATCACGGAGTGGCCTTGTCGCCGGGAACTGCTTTCGGTCAGAGCAGTGCGGATTATGTTCGCATGAGCTACGCCTGTTCACAAGAAGACCTGCGAGAAGCGGCAGAGATAATGTCTAAGGTTATCGATAAACTCTGACGAGCTTGATTTACTGCCTTTTGAGCGCCTTCAACATATCTGACTTTTCGTTACACGGTGAGCTAGTTTTGTTGCCAGCTTTGTGTTTAAATAGGATAATGTCGAGGGTGTGTTTCTGAATCATCGAAGCAGTGGTTCAGAATGTTCTCGCATAAGATACAGATTTAAAGAGAAGCAGCAAAGATATTAGAGGGAAATAGCTTTGCTGCAGATTGCGAGCAGACCGGATAAACAGATAACTCAACATACAACTCAACGTATTTTTCTGTTGCTTGTATGTATCTGTGGAAACAATAATTTAATAGTGGATTTTCCGCAGGAGGGGAACATGAGTGAGCCTACAGGTATTCATGTGCATTCGGAAATTGGCAGGCTGAAAAAAGTCTTGCTGCATCGACCCGGCAAAGAGATAGATAATCTTACGCCCGGCAATAAAGAGACCATGTTGTTTGACGACCTGCCTGACGCTATGCTGGCCGGCATCGAGCACGATGCTTTTGCCGAGACTCTTCGCAGTCAGGGAGTTGAGACAGTCTATATAGAAGATCTGTTAGCGGATTTGCTGTCAAATATTGACGTCCGTGACAGTTTCATCCGGGATTTTCTGACCGAGGGTAAAATTCATGCAAAAAACATTGATCCGCTGACAGAGTGGCTGATGGATTTTTCTGATTCAAGGGAACTTGTCGATCTACTTATTGCCGGAATCCGCAATAATAAGAAAAATTTCCCGCTCAAATTGCCGACAGCCCCTTCTCACGAACAGCTGATGATCCTTGACCCTATGCCCAACCTCTATTTTTCCCGCGACCCTTTCAGTTTTATCGGTACCGGTGTTTCTTTGAGCAGCATGTATACAAAAGTGAGGCAGCGTGAGACTTTATTAGGCGATTATATTTTCCGTTATCATCCCGACTACAATCATCTATCCCTTCATTATGATCGCAATGCGCCCTATCCGCTGGAAGGCGGGGATATTTTGGTTTTAAGTGATCGGGTTATTGCTGTCGGAATCAGTGAAAGAACTAATATTAAGGCGATTCAATTGTTGGCAGAAAATATTCTGAGCGAAGAAACGGGATTTAAGTATGTGCTGGCAATAAAAATTCCAGTCAAAAGAGCTTTCATGCACCTCGATACCGTTTTGACCATGATCGACAATGATGTTTTTACTATTCATCCTGAGATTGAAGATGATATAACAGTTTTTGAATTATCGCGAGTAAACGGCGAAATCAAGATTAAATATCAAGATGATTCTCTCGCCGTTATTTTTGCCAAGTACCTTGGGCTTGATCAAGTAACACTGATACCTTGCGGCGGCGGGGATCCCATCGATGCTCAGCGCGAACAGTGGAGTGACGGCTCTAATACTTTAGCGATTGAACCCGGGAAAGTCGTTGTATACAGTCGAAACCATGTCACCAATCAAATTCTGGAGGAAGCCGGAGTTGAACTTCTGCGCATTCCATCAAGCGAATTATCCCGAGGAAGAGGCGGTCCCCGCTGTATGTCCATGCCCATCCGGCGCGAATAAATATTCAGGCTTTATATATTCTCATTCTTTTGTTATCATCATAAGGGTATCTTGCTTTAGTTATTAGCTAATTAAAGACGGGTCCCCGCTCCCTGCAAATGTATGTTGGTGTGCGAAGAATCTTTACTCTATCTTCGGCCAACTGACTATAAGCCTGTCCTGTAATGTTGGTTTGGGTTGGAATTATTTGTGCAAAAACACTGCCAAGATAACAGGATATTTTGGAAGCAATATGCTAAAATTAGAGTGTATGAAAAATCATCGCATTGTGGTCGCCCTTGGTGGTAATGCTTTGGGACAGACTGCCAGTGAACAGAGTCAAATTGTCAAAACTACCGTACGTCCACTGATTGATTTAATAGAGGACGGGAATCAACTATTATTGACACATGGGAATGGTCCCCAGGTAGGGATGATCAATCTGGCTTTCGAAAAAAGCGGTGATAATATACCTTTCCCTGAATGTGGCGCCATGAGCCAAGGTTATAT
>DASRVY010000091.1:0-1728 GCA_035654855.1 Bacillota bacterium
ACAGAATAATTATTTTTTGGTATTGGACATCTCAAACAGGGCTTTGATCGCAGCTGCCATTCCCAACAAAGAGAAAAACAGCAGCAGCCATGGCGATGTGCCCAGCCAATTATCGAGGATTCTGCCTAGAAACACACCAAGCATAATTGTAGCCGCAATGGTAATCCCTATTTGAGTGATATAGCCGATCGAGCGTATAACTTGATTTTGTCCGGATTTTTTCTTGCGCTTTAACTCGCCATCTTGATGGGAATTCTCAGCGGCAAGGCGCTCGGAAGAATCCTTAATCTGATTGGAATCATTATTCTTATCGAGCTCTTCTATCACAACATCTTCCCCGTTACACGCGAGCAATTGAGTGGCCGGGCAGACAAATTGAGGCCCAGCGTCAAATGGTTTTTGCCGATTATGGTGAGTATAGCATAGAAAGCCCGCCCGCCATTCAGCGGGCGGGCAGAACTTAAAAATATCAGGGCAGCAGGAGATGATCCTCTACTGCTCCATTCTCACTGGCGCTGTCAAACATCTGCAGGAGCTTTTCGACGGTGAGCTGTTTCTTCGCCTCCCCTTCGACATCGACAACTATGCGGCCTTCATAGAACATAATCATGCGGTTGCCCAGAGCGATCGCATCTTTCATATTGTGCGTAACCATAAGAGTCGTCAGATTGTTACGCTCAATTATTTGTTCCGTGATTGATAAGACTGTCTTGGCAGTCTTTGGGTCCAGGGCTGCGGTATGCTCGTCTAACAGGAGAAGTTTCGGTTTTCTAAGAGTCGCCATTAATAGGGTCAGCGCCTGTCTTTGACCGCCGGACAGCGTCCCCGTCTTATCTGAGAGTCTATCCTCTAAACCGAGCTTTAAGGGCTCTAGCTGCTCGCGGTAGAGATCGCGCTCTTTTTTTGTGACACCCCAGCCAAGACCGCGGCGTCCGCCGCGGCGATAGGCCAGTGCCAGATTCTCCTCTATCATCATGTCGGCCGCTGTTCCCTTCATAGGATCCTGAAAAACTCTGCCGATATGGGCTGCCCGCCTGTACTCCGGCAATCCGGTCACATCGGCGTCATCAATGAAAATTGTGCCGGCATCGACTGAAACAACGCCTGCCACAGCATTGAGCATTGTCGACTTGCCTGAGCCGTTGCCGCCTATCACGGTGACGAAATCGCCGTCCATCAGCGATAGTGTGAGATCAATCAGGGCCCTCTTTTCATTGACAGTGTTGCGGCTAAAGGTCTTGCTGATATTATTGATCTTAAGCATCGCCTGCCTCCTTATGTCGGGAGGTCAAGCTTGACAGCTTAGCCTTCCAATGGGGAACTGCCAGGAAAACAGCGACTACCAGGGCGGTTAGAAGCTTGAGGTAATTGGGATCGAGCTTCAGCCAGAGAATAGTCTGTATGACGATATAGTAAACGACTGCTCCCAATACTGTGCTGAGCAGACGAAAGGCGAAATTTTTTGAGATCCAGCTGAAGAGGGCGTCGCCGATGATTACAGCCGCCAACCCGATTACAACTGCTCCTTTACCCATGTTAATATCGGCAAACCCCTGGTACTGAGTTAAGACTGCGCCTGAAAGCGCGACCAGTCCATTGGATATCATCAGACCCAGGACGATATTGAAGCCGGTATTAATTCCTTGCGCCTTCGCCATATGAATATTCGCTCCGGTAGCGCGAATTGCCATGCCGCTCTCGGTGCCGAAGTACCAATACAAAATAGCG
>DASRVY010000092.1:0-12262 GCA_035654855.1 Bacillota bacterium
GATTTAAATGCTTTTAGATGAAAAACAATTTGATGCCAGATTGGATCTGGTGCCTGAGGAGCCTGGTGTATACCTCATGAAGGATAAATCAGGTTCTGTCATTTATGTCGGCAAAGCTAATAATCTGAGGCAGAGGCTGGCTAGCTACTTTACCCGTCATCCGGAAGGGGATGCTAAAGTTTTGGCCATGATCTCGCATATCGCTGATTTTGAGTATCTCATCTGCCAAAATGAGCTTGAGTCCTTGATATTAGAAGCTAATTTGATCAAGCAATTTAAGCCTCGCTACAATATTCTCCTGCGCGACGACCGCGAATATCCATATATACATATTACCCTGCAGGAGACTTATCCCCGCATTCTTAAGGCCTTTCGCACCGGGCCTGACATCGAGCAAGGCGCACGCTACTTTGGCCCTTATCTGAGCGGAGATATTTATCGTGCACTGGAGGCGCTTCGTCAAATTTTTCCTATTAAGTCGTGCCGCAAGGTGCTGCCTAGAGATGTCGGCAAAGAAAGACCCTGTCTAAACTATTATATCGGCCGTTGTATTGGCCCTTGCAAGGGTGATGTTTCAGCTGATAAATATCGTCAGGTAATTGACGACGTTGTCCGCTTTCTGGAAGGAAAATATTCAGAACTGTTGATAAATCTAACTGATCGGATGAATGAGGCGGCAGCCAATCTCTCATTTGAAGAGGCGGCATTAATTCGAGACAGAATAGAAGTACTGGGCAAGCTGAGAGAAAAACAAATAGTGGTTAGCTCAGATCGAGGCAACAGAGACGCCCTGGCCCTGGCCAGAAACGGCAGTGAAGTCTGTCTGCAAAAACTGGAAGTCAGGGAAGGCCGTGTTAACAGTCATGTACAGACTTTTTCTGAAGATGGCTCAGACGATGATTCTGCTTATCTGGAAGCCTTTATTGCGCAACACTATACGAGAACAACCCAGATTCCTGAGGAAATTCTCTTGCCGGTTGACTTAGAGAAGCAAGACTTAATAGCCAGCTGGCTCTCTGAGTTAGCCGGGCATAGGGTTCGGCTGCATAGAGCGCAGCGCGGTGATAAAAAGCGTCTGCTTGAAATGGCAGAGAAAAATGCAGAGGAAGCATTGCAGCGTTACACTTTAATGGGAGGTAAAAGCGCATCCGGTCTGGATCTTACTTTGAAGAAGCTGGCCAGACTGACAGGCAGCGAGACAGCTATCCAAAGAATCGAAGCTTACGATATTTCTAATGTTGGCGCCTCTGACAGAGCTGGCTCAATGGTCGTTTTTCAGGGAGGACGCCCGGAACGTTCTTCATATCGCCATTTTACTATCGCAAGTTTTGAAGGGATTGATGACTATTCCGCCATGTATGAGGTGATTGCGAGGCGCATACAGCGGCTGGATGATGAAGAATTTGGCCACAGGCCGGATCTGATATTGGTTGACGGCGGCATCGGACACGTAAATAAAGTGGCTCCTCTGATCCCTGAAGATATCGCTTTAGCAGGCATTGTCAAAGATGAGCGGCACCGTACGCGCGGTTTGGCTCTGATAAGCGGTGAAGTTATTGAATTGAGAACGAATCATGATCCTTCTTCCCTCCAATTTGCAGATAAAGAAGATGACAACTCAGCAGAAAGCCCATATTGTGTTGAAGGCGCTAATGAACAAGAAAATGAACGGGCTATACGCATGGGTATGCTGCGTTTAATGACTGCAGTTCAGGATGAAGCTCATCGTTTTGCCGGACGGCTGAGCAGTAATAAACATAAGCGCAGACAGATGCGCCTCTTGCTTGAAGATATCGCGGGTGTCGGCCCTGCAACCAGAAGAAAACTTTTGGAGAAATTTGATGGTCTTAAGGGCATTGCGGACGCCTCCAAGGAGGAGTTGAGCGCTGTACCCGGCATTCCGGCTAAGACTATTACCGCAATTTATGATTATTTTCATAAAGACGATTGTGAAGCTGCCAGGGCAGAAGAGGAGAAGACAGAGTGAGATTGTTCGCTATCGGTGATCTTCATCTTTCTACTTCAGTAAACAAGCCGATGGATGTTTTTGGAGCGCGTTGGGTAAATCATACAGAAAAGATCCAAAAAAACTGGCTTAAAACAGTAGAGCCGGATGACCTGGTTATTATCGTGGGAGATATTTCCTGGGCGATTGATTTAGCTGGTGCTTTACCTGATCTGCGTCTAATCAATGAGTTGCCGGGGAAAAAAATTCTTTTGCGTGGGAATCATGACTATTGGTGGCACTCAATTTCTAGACTTAGAATATTAGGGGAGACAGAAGGGTTGAGTACCTTGAATTTTCTTCAAAATGATGCCTTTCTGCTTGAGGATGGGACCGTTATCTGTGGTACCCGCGGCTGGCTGCTGCCGGGCGACGCCGATTATGAGGCAAAGACAGATGAGAGAATTATGAAACGCGAGCTGATTCGGCTCAAAATTTCTTTGCAAGAAGCGGCAAAACTGCATACTGCGGGGAAGGCGCTCATTGCTGCTTTGCATTATCCACCTTTCGTACACGTTGGAGATGAAAATGAGGTTACAAGTCTTTTAGAGGAGTTTGGTGTCACAGATTGTGTCTATGGTCATATACATCATCTTTGGTCCAAGCTGCGCCTTGATCGGCTAGAAATTCGCAAAATTCGCTATAGCCTGGTTGCCTGCGATCAGATCAATTTCACTCCTAAACCGATCCTGTCCTAGGCATCTGCGATTGCTTCGACAAATCAGCCGGAAGTAAAATCTCCAATATTCAAACCTTTAGCTGTATATAGTCGCGAACAACTGGCTATTCGTCTAAAACCGCGCGTTAACGCTTTCGCTTATGCTATAGTTAGGAATGACAAAATCACTATCTCTAAAGGAAAATCGAACCGGAGGTTCTTATGGGCTATAGCATGACAGGATTTGGCCGAGGCGAATCCATACAGGAGGAGCGCAGAGTCACAGTTGAAATTCGTTCTGTTAACAGCCGCTACAGCGATTTGAATTTTCGACTGCCGCGTCAGTTATCTGAGCTTGAGCCATCCTTGCGTGAATTGATCAAGAAATCCATCTCGCGCGGTAAAATTGATGTGCGTGTAGAATGGGAAGACTTTGGCGGCTCTGATGCAGAGGTTATACTGGATCGAAATCTGGCGTTGTCATATTTGGAAGCCTATGCGGTGCTGGAAGATCTGACAGACCGTCATTTACCGGATGCGATCAGTCAGCTGGCGCAGACTCCTGATTTGTTCAGAGTGCAGCGCGGTGAAGAAAATGCAGAAAAATTCTGGCCCCAGATTGAGGCAGCCACTGATGCCGCTCTTGATCAGCTTATCAGCATGAGAAAGCGTGAAGGAGATCAGCTTACTACAGATATCCGCTATAAAATTGAACAGATGACCGAGCAGCTGGCGCTGGTAGCTAAACGAGCAGAGGTAGTTCCCGGCGAGCAAAGAGAGCGGCTTGAACGTCGAGTTGAAGAGCTTCTAGGTCAAAATGCTGATGAATATTATGAAGGCCAGAGGGTTGCGGCGGAGATAGCTATCTTTGCTGACAAAGCTTCCATTGATGAAGAATTGGTGCGCCTGGACAGTCATCTGCGTCAATTGGATGTTATTTTAGATGAGGACAATCCTATTGGAAAAAAGTTGGATTTTCTTTGTCAGGAGATAAATCGAGAAATCAATACTATAGGTTCCAAGTCTTCAGATCTGGAAATTACAGGCCAAGTTGTTCAAATGAAAACTGCCTTGGAAAAGATACGGGAACAGGTGCAAAATCTAGAGTAATATAATTGTGAAACAGTATTTTTAGTTTCCCAAGGCGGAAGGAGATAGCGCAGCATGACTAATTTATTGGATATTGGCTTTGGCAATCTGGTTTCAACTGTGCGTCTGATAGCTTTAGTCACGCCTGATTCTGCGCCTGCCAGACGTTTGATCGCTGATGCTAGAGATAGGGGTGCCCTAATAGATGCGACTTCGGGCAAAAAGACCCGCAGTATACTTGTAATGGACAGTGATCATGTAATTCTCTCTGCTCTGGAAACTGACACTTTGCGCGACAGCCTTTGTGATAACGAGGTGATATATTGATGACGATAAAACCGTCTAACGAAGAGGGCTTGATAATTTGCCTGTCCGGCCCATCGGGCGTAGGCAAGGGCACAGTGATCAGAAAGATGCTGGAAACTAGGTCTGACATGCGCCTTTCCATCAGCATGACAAGCCGCAGTCCCAGATATAACGAGCAGGATGGCATTCACTATCATTTCACCGATAGGGCCAATTTTGAAGAGTTGATTAGGCAAAGCAAAATTCTTGAATATGACGAATATATGGATAATTATTATGGAACTCCTGAGGCGCCTATAAGAGAGCTGGTTGCGCAAGGTATCAGTATGCTTCTGGATCTAACTGTGGTCGGCGCTCTGGCGGTGAAGAGGAAGTTCCCTCAGGCTCTGACTGTATTTCTAATGCCGCCTTCGCAGGCAGCTCTGAAAAAACGTTTGAGCAGTCGCGGCACCGAAAGTGGTGAGATCATAGAGAGGCGTCTTGCTGTTGCTGCCTCTGAGATTTCACAGGCGGTAGAATTTGATTATGTAATTATAAATGATGATCTGGAGAGCACCGTTGCAAAATTTAGCTCGATCTGTACAGCTGAACAGTCGCGCACTGAGAGAATGGGTGAGGCTATTGCCAGGCTGCAGAAAGAATTTTGTCAATACTCTTAGTTTCTCGGCTTCACTTCTCTCTTTATCAAGAATTAGTATTTTTCCACAGTGTGTGGATGCTGTCCTCCGGTAAAGCACAAAATATTGACTTAACAATACTCCATATGTCAATCTTACTTTCAGCGAAATGTTTAGAGAGTCTGTATTGAGCAATTGCAAGTCTTATGATCTTTGCAGCATATTCATCTAAACTGTTTCTATACAGTATTATTGCCGTGGATTCTCGATTCACTTACAGAAAGAGGGTACTGACAAAATGTTGAACCAACCTCCCTTAGAAAAACTATTGCCAAAAGCGGAAAATCGTTATATTTTGGCCATGTTAGCGGCTAAAAGAGCACGCCAGCTTGTTGATGGCGCCAATCCTTTGGTTGAGTCTAAGCATCCTAATCCTGTCACCATGGCCTGCGAAGAAATTGTCGCTGATAAGGTCAAATACCGTCATGGCAGACACGAACCATTTGTGCCACTGCGTCCTGAGATCGAAGCTAGACTGCTGGCGGAGGAGCTTGAAGATCAGGAGAAGCGTGCTGCCGAAATGGCGGAAGAAACCAGACGCATGATTGAACGCGACGTTCGTCTTGGCATTAAAGATAGTGAAGTCGCCGAAGAACTTGGTGGAGAGAGCTTTACTGCTGATGATGCTGTTGCCTTGGCCAGACAATTAATTCAGGCTGTTGAAGATCAGGATGAGGCAGATAGGCAAGAGGCTGCCCGGCTGGCCGAAGAGACTAAAAATGCCGGAGAGTTTTCAGCCGGATTGGCTGAGCAGTCTGAAGACAGCTTTGATGAGGCTGCTGACGATACAGATGCTGAAGTCGATTTGGCATAAGACTGCTCTGCTAAGACTGCCGGCGTTTAAAATGTTGATGCTGATCAGATAGAGGGCGAGTTTATTTGAGGCGGGAAGCTGTTATTAATACTGAAATGGGCAGAAACTGATTGTAACAGCGGAAACTAAATATATAGTGGAGGCATTATTTAATGCAAAGTTCTGGAATTACGATGGATCGCATTGTGGCACTTGCTTTTAACCGTGGTTTTGTCTATCCCGGTTCTGATATTTATGGAGGTCTGGCCAATTCTTGGGATTACGGGCCTTATGGTACTTTTTTGAAGAACGCTGTAAAGGATTCATGGTGGAAACGCTTTGTCACTGCTAATCCTTACAATGTCGGTTTAGACAGTGCCATACTGATGAATAGTGAAGTTTGGGTCGCTTCAGGTCATGTCGGCGGATTCAGCGATCCTTTAATCGACTGTAAAGCTTGCAAGGCGCGTTATCGCGCTGACCAAATGATTGAGAACTGGGCTGAAAACCAGGATCCGCCTCAAGAGATAAATGTTGAAGGCTGGCCGGAAGAACAATTGATGCAATTTGTACGCGAGCATGAGATAAGCTGCCCTAATTGCGGCAAGAAGGATTTTACTGATATCAGAAAGTTTAACCTGATGTTTAAGACTACCCAGGGTGTTACTGAAGGTAAGGGAACTGAGGTGTATTTGCGACCTGAAACAGCTCAGGGAATTTTCACGAATTTTGTCAATGTACAGCGTACTTCACGCAGGAAGATTCCTTTTGGTATCGCCCAAATAGGTAAGAGCTTCCGCAATGAAATTACACCTGGCAATTTCATTTTCCGCACACGGGAGTTTGAGCAGATGGAGCTGGAATTCTTCTGTGAGCCCGGCACAGATTTGGAATGGTTTAATTATTGGCGTGACTTCTCTTGGAATTGGCTGCTGGATCTGGGACTTAATCCGGATAGCTTAAGACTGCGCAATCATAGCAGCGAAGAATTATCTTTTTATTCACTTGCCACTACCGATATTGAGTTTCTCTATCCCTTTGGCTGGGGTGAACTCTGGGGAATTGCTGACCGAACAGATTATGACTTAAAGCAGCATATGGAACACAGCCGCCAGGATTTGCGTTATTTCGATCCCATCACTAATGAGAAATATATTCCTTATGTTATTGAGCCTTCGTTAGGAGTTGATCGGCTGACACTGGCAGTCTTATGTGATGCTTATGACGAGGAAGAGCTGCCGGATGGAGACATTAGGACTGTACTGAGATTTCATCCGGCCCTGGCGCCGGTTAAGATCGCTGTATTGCCCTTATCCGCCAAATTGAAGGATGAAGCCTACTTGTTGTACGAGCAGATCCTACAGCATTTTCCGACAGAATTTGATGAGCGTCAGTCAATTGGAAGACGTTACCGTCGTCAAGACGAGATTGGCACGCCTTATTGCGTGACCTTTGACTTTGATTCTTTGGAGGATAAGCAAGTCACCGTACGGGAACGCGACAGCATGGAACAGGTGCGCTTGCCCATCTCAGAACTGGTTGATTGGTTTAGCGGAAAATTTGATCTGCCTTAAATACGATTTATTCTGTACGCAGGCAGCGTCTTAAGAATAGATATCAGGTCTAAAATAATATTGTATTTAAGCAAGGAGGGATATATGAAAAAGTACGTTTACATGTTTGCTGAAGGAAATGCCGGCATGAAAAATCTTCTTGGCGGCAAAGGCTCAAACCTGGCTGAAATGACTAGGCTGGGACTGCCCGTGCCACAGGGCTTTACGATTACGACGGAAGCTTGTAATGAATATTATGATGCCGGAGGAGTCCTGACTGCTGAGATGGAAGAGCAAATCTTCAAGTCTATGGCAGAGATGGAGATTCTTACCGGGAAGGTCTTCGGCGATTTAAAAAATCCTTTATTGGTTTCTGTTCGCTCCGGTGCCAGAGCTTCAATGCCCGGAATGATGGATACAGTTCTCAATCTCGGACTAAATGACGAGGTAGTAGAAGTTCTGGCAAAAGAGACTGGCAATCCTCGTTTCGCTTATGACAGTTACCGGCGCTTTATCACCATGTTCGGCGATGTTGTCATGGAAATCGACAAAGAGCATTTTGACGCAGCAATGGACGAGATTAAAGAACGTTCCGGAGCGTTGTCTGATAATGATCTGGACAGCGATGACATGAAAGAGATCACCAAAACTTTCCTCAAGATTTATGAAGAAATTCAAGGTGAGCCTTTCCCTCAAGATCCCAAAGAACAATTGATTTCTTCCATTACAGCAGTCTTCCGCTCGTGGAATAACTTCCGCGCTGTTTATTATCGCCGCATGCACAATATCCCCGGCAGCTGGGGTACAGCAGTTAACGTACAAGAGATGGTATACGGAAATCTGGGCGAGACGTCCGGAACCGGAGTTGCTTTCTCCCGCAACCCTGCCACCGGTGAAAATAAGCTCTATGGTGAGTACCTTATGAATGCTCAAGGTGAGGATGTCGTTGCAGGAATCAGAACTCCGGTGCCGATTTCCCATCTGCATGAACAGATGCCGGAAATTTATAATGAGTTTCAGAATATCGCAGACAGACTGGAACATCATTATGGAGATATGCAGGATTTGGAATTTACAATCGAAAAGGGTAAGCTGTTTATTTTACAGACCAGAAGTGGCAAACGTACTGCTATGGCTGCTTTACAGGTAGCTGTCGACATGGTTGCGGAAGGGATTGCGGGTAAAGAGGAAGCACTCAGCAGGATTGATCCAAATTCACTTGATGCGCTCTTGCATCCCGCTTTTAAACCTGAAGCTCTGGCTAAGGCAGATGTTATAGCAACCGGATTGCCGGCATCACCGGGAGCGGCAGCAGGTGAAATTGCCTTTACCGCAGAAGAAGCATTTGCTGCCCATGAGGCAGGCAAGAAAGTTCTGCTTGTCCGTACTGAAACATCACCGGAAGATATTCAGGGCATGAATGTCTCGGAAGGAATCCTTACCTCCAGAGGCGGCATGACTTCGCACGCAGCTGTTGTGGCCCGAGGCATGGGTACTCCCTGTATTACAGGCAGTACGGCCTCTCAGATTGATGAGAAGACGAAGACGCTTACAATTAAGGGTAAAGCTTATACCAGCGGAGACTGGATCTCTATTGACGGAACGACAGGTAATGTCTATGCCGGCCAGATCGAAACCCAGCCTGCTGAGATCTCTGACAATTTCGCCACCATCATGCAGTGGTCTGACGATATCCGTCAACTAGGTATCAGAACCAACGCTGATACACCGACTGACGCCGAAAAAGCCAGGGAATTGGGTGCGGAAGGTATCGGTCTTTGCCGGACTGAGCATATGTTTTTTGGTGAAGATCGCATCTTTGCCTTCCGTCAAATGATCGTTGCCCGCAACGAAGTTGACAGGCGCAAAGCTTTGGCTAAAATCCTGCCCGTACAGCAAGATGACTTTGAGAATATTTACAGATCTATGGACGGATTGCCTGTTACTATCCGCCTGCTGGATCCGCCATTGCATGAATTCCTGCCTACCAATGAAAAGGAAATCATTGAGCTGGCAGCTGAACTGGCAATGACACATGAAGCTCTTAAAGGAATTATTACTGAGCTGCATGAGACCAATCCTATGCTGGGGCATCGAGGCTGTCGTTTAGCTATCTCCTATCCAGAAATCGCGGAGATGCAGACGGAAGCCATTTTGAGAGCGGCTATTGTGGTAAAGAGAGAAGGCGTGAAGGTTTTCCCTGAGATCATGGTTCCTCTGGTTTCGGAAGTAAAGGAACTTACTTTCCTTAAAAAGGTCATTCTTGATACTGCTGAACGCATCTTTAAAGATGCCGGAGAGCGTGTAGAGTTCGAAGTTGGAACAATGATTGAAATTCCCAGAGCCTGCATAACTGCAGATGCCATCGCCAAAGAGGCTGATTTCTTCAGCTTTGGCACTAACGATTTGACTCAGATGGGCTATGGGCTGTCACGTGATGACGCAGGCCAGATTCTCACTGCCTATTATAAAGAAGGCATCTTTGAATTCGATCCGACATCCCATATTGATCGCGATGGTGTGGGCGTGCTGATGGAGATGGCTACCGGGAAAGCCCGTAAAACAAAACCTCAAATGCATCTGGGCATCTGCGGTGAACATGGCGGTGACCCGGTTTCAATTGAGTTCTGTCATTTGCTGGGCTTCGATTATGTTTCCTGTTCTCCGTTCCGCGTGCCGATTGCCAGACTGTCTGCGGCACAGGCAGAAATTGCCTACCCTAATAAAGATAAGAAGATTTTAGTCGGATCATAGAAAACAGAACCTGACAAAGTAATTTTGCAGTCAATTTATTAACCTGACGATAAGTGGCATCATATCCGATTAACAATAATTGATGACTCCTGTTATCTGAAGTGACCCTCAAAAGTTGGACCAAATAAATCCAACACAAGGGGGTCACTTTATATTGCGGCGACCCCAATCTGCAGGGGTTGTTTTTGACAGCTGTTATCAGATAAGAGTGTGGCGCTAAAATGGTGAGGATGTCAATATCAGATTATAAAAGCTGCGCGCCTTCATCAAATAAATATTTTGACGATAAATAGATGTTAAACATAAGATACGGGTTTTGCGATTTGGGAATGTGCTCGCATAAAGTGTGTATAATCTGAGTATGCCGGACTTGGAACAAACAGAAAAAGCTTTGACTGAAATAGTTGCATCGCTCCCGGAAGAGATTTTCTTTGATCTGAACGGCGGCGTACTGTTGAAGGAGGAGGTTAAGCTGTCACCGCACCGGATTGATGATGACCTATACATTCTGGGGGAGTATCATTTTGACCGGGTATATGGCCGTTATATTGTGATCTATTTCGGGTCGATGCAGCGTGTCTATGGTCATTTGTCAGAGGAGAAGTATATTAAAAAACTTGAGGATGTTGTCAAGCATGAGTTGACTCATCACCTGGAACATCGTGCCAGAGAGCGTGATCTTGAAAAAGAAGATGAACGCAGGCTGATTCACTATTATGAGCAGCACGCGAGACATCGTGGCAGTCGGGGCTAGACTATCTGAATGGTTTCAAAGCGGTGCAGCTAAGGCTTATGCATCATCCGCTCATCTTATGATTTGTCATTTGCATCTTCTTTATAGGAGTAGGATAAGCTCTTTACGTCACGCACCGGGTAGAGAAAGCGATTGACGATAAAATAACTCACTATTAAGCCCAAAACGACACACAGCGTGACTATAAACAGACCTAAAAACACAATGATATTGTTGATGCGCATGCGGTTTACTGTGTAAGAAAACCAGCCCAGACTTTCAAAGAGAAAACTGTGCACCAAATAATGGGCGAGATAGGTGATGCCAAAGCCAAGCGCTGAAAAGACTAAAACTGTCACAGCGCGGTATGTATTGCTCATTAACTTTCTGTTCTCATACAGTTTGTCCCAGGAGAGAATAACGATCAAGGCGATTATAGAAGATAATACAAGTCCTGCTAAAATAAAATTTCTAAATATATTTTTTTGTTCGAGTTTTGCATTTGACAAAGCGGCGTCATATTCTTCTGAACCATAGGAGATATTTGCTCGGCTAACTTCTTTTATTGGGGTTTGCGAAAAATAATAACCCCAAAACGCTGATAAGGTTAAACAAATAATTGCAGTAAATATAATGAGTAGTATTATTCTGGTCCATTTTTGTTTAGCGGTTAAGACAATTTTGTTCATTAGTATCTCCTAAATCATAAGACGAAGATGGGCTGATGTTAAAGTCCGGCGGCAAGATGAAGATGATAAAAACAAATTATTTGTTTGTTTATGTCTAATCGTAATGTGGTTTTGATCTTCAATACTCTATATTCAAATCTATTATTTCAGGTCTTCCTCACTTAGGATATATGCCTCTTCCTCTCCTCTAAGAACGCGCAGAACACCTCGGGAAAGAGCCGACAACTCATCATCCCCTTCATATATTACTACCGGAGCTAAAAAAGAAACATGATCTGTGATCATGGAGGTGAAGTACTTGGAGTATGCAATGCCGCCGGTCAGAATAATCGCATCAACTTTGCCTTTGACATCCACTGCCAAAGAGCCAATCCAGCGTGCGACAGACAAGCCCATGGCATCGTAAATCAGTTTTGCCTTGCCATCTCCCGCTTTGATTCTACCTTCAACTTCACGGGCATCTTTGGTGCCCAAATGTGACATAAGACCTCCGCCTGTCTTCAACAAATTTTGCAGTTCATTGCGAGTATATCGACCGGAAAGGGCGAAATCAATTAAGAGACTGGAAGGAAGACCTCCAGTGCGTTCAGGAGAGAAAGGTCCTTCTTCATCGTTGATCATATCAATAATTCGGCCATTTTGATGTAAAGTAAGTGTTATGCCTGTACCTAAGTGAACTACGATTAACGTGACGCCCTTGTAAGATAACTGATGTTCTTCGGCATAGCGATGGGCCATTGCTCTCATATTGAGATTGTGTCCCAGTGCTCTTCGCTCAAATTCAGCTAGACCGGTAATTTTATACACTGGCAGCATTTCGTCAACGGTCACAGGATCATAAATATAGCAAGGTAAATTGTAGGGAGCTCCAAGAGTGTACGCCAGTTCGGCTCCTAAATTGGAAGCGTGAATCAATTGCGGGCGCTTACGTAAATAATCAATCATTTCCAAAGTCACAAGATAAGCTCCGGATCTAATCGGTGGCAGCAATCCGCCGCGTGCGGC
>DASRVY010000093.1:0-2313 GCA_035654855.1 Bacillota bacterium
AATGACCGCTTGCCATTGTCGACCGCCGTGTGCATGGCAGCAATCAACACCTCCGGCTCCAGTCCATCCCTTTCCTGCCATTGGTCAAGCTGGTCCATCTGGGCCTTGGTCGGGACTGGGTCCATGATGTTCATGTATTCGATTAGGACCGTGTTTGGATTTGGTTCCGGTTCTGGCTCCTCTTTTTTGTCAACAAAGGAACTGAAATATTCCTCACTAGGTGACTTAATGCCTAATAACTCATTCATTTTTTCAACTTCTTCATTTATTTGTCTTTTGACAACAACACCATTCCCTTTATATATAGTTTTTAGATTGTCTCTGTTATCTTGTTTTATTTCCTTTCCTTTACTTTCCTTTACTTTACTTTGTGTACCAATGTCAGCATTTACTACCTCTAAGTAGGTGTTATTGTTAGCATTTACCGTGTTAATGTTTACAATAACTACATTCTGATATTTCTCTTCATCTGTTGGAATGTCGACCAATAGCCACTCTTTGAAGATTTCTACCTTTTTCCGGCGGCTAGTTGCTTCAATGTAGCGACTTTGAGTTCCCTTAGAGGTTAAAATCCTGTACTTGTTGAATAGGGTTTCATCAAACATTCCCCATTTAATGCAGTCGTTAACTATTATGTTAATAGTATTAATGTCAACATTAACTCGGTTGGAGAATAGTAATTGTTCACGTTCGGTCCACTTGTAGTAGTAACTGTTTTTATAAATCAGCATTAATAGTTTAATGACTACACCAAAGCCGGTTATGCCATGCCTGGCTTCAATAATGGCGACTTTATCGTCTTGGTCTATGTCTACATCAAGCGGAAAGTAATCCAGTCCTTCTTTGATAAGTCTAGCCATGCCTACCTCCTAATCCTCCCTTGCCCCTCTAGGACAATTCAGCCAATCCAGAGCGAGGGCATAGTAGGCTTCCATCTCTACCCATTCCTTCCCTGACAATTCAACGCCTTTGCCTTCCAGCACGTGACAAATAGTCATCCTTGCCGCAAAGACCTCCGCTGTTATATCGTGCCCATCGGTTATGCTGTAATATTCATGATTAGTCATCATTCTTTTTTTGCTCCTTCCTGCCACGCCCCGTACAGTCCGAACCAGTCCTTGGCCAGCATCGTAATCAGCCACGGCTCGTAATTTTTGCGGTGGGCGACAATTGGTATGTCGCCCTCTCCGCAATCTCTTATTGCTTGTTCCATGGCTTTGGATACGTTCAGCTTCTCGACCCGCTTCACCTCGGCGTGGATACCGGGCAAGCCAACCACGTCCGCGTCATTGTTAATCCCGGCGTATTGTTGAGACCGGCGGGCCTGGTGAAATCCGTATTTTTTGCAAAGGTTTGCGAATTCTAATTCTCCGGTTTTGCCTTTAGCTTTTGAATTGATATTTGCCATCTCCACACCTCACATATCGAAGGGCAGACCGTAGGGATCCTCCGGCTCCGGCTCCGGTTCCGGAGTATGCATCTGTTCCTGACGTGACTCTGGCTCTGGCTGTGACTGTTTGGATTCAACAAAGTGAGCGCGATCAACCACAACCTCGGTTGTGTAAACCGTATAGCCATCTTTGTGCTCATATTTTCCGGTCTGGAGATGTCCAACAATGCCGATCCGCTGGCCTTTGCTGAAATACTTGCTGATAAATCCCGCCGTCTTGCCGAAGGCAACACAGTTCGGAAAATCAGCCTCGTACTGGTCGGTCTCCTTATCTCTATAGTTTCTGTCCACAGCCACGGCAAACTTCACAACATCCGTGCCGGACTGGCTTGTTTTCAGCTCTGGATCCCGGACTAAGCGAGCAACTAAGCACACATTATTCATTCGTTTTCCTCCATCTTCTTTAGTTTTTCTTCAATCTCGAGCGCCTCTTCGTGCAAACTTTTGAAGAACAGGCAGTAGCGCTCTATCACAAGCCTCGTGTTTTCTTTCAATCCATACAGCGATTTCAATCTACGCTCCAGCTCTCGCCTTTCTTTCTCTCGCATTTTTTCACTCATAATCCCACCTGGCGATATTCTTTTAACCAGCGCTTAGCGGAGCGAATTCGGACGTATCTGGACTTGGCCTGCGTCTCCATCATGAAAATAAAGCGTCTGGCATCTTCGCACCCGGCCTCATCATTAGTCGGATAGAAGTAACCCTTGCCGGACGATAAAATAAACTCGCCAGAGTCTCTCAGCTCTTGCACAAGCCGTTTAACTTCTCTTTCTGGTATCCCGGTCCGGTCTGACAGTTCTTTGACCGTTACGGCCCTGTCACGGCCTTGTGGGATTAGTTCTTTTATCTCAGTCATAATCCAA
>DASRVY010000094.1:0-1229 GCA_035654855.1 Bacillota bacterium
CAATCAAGAGGCTTTCGGAGTTAATACAGATTTACCCTGGGGTATGTACAGTAACGGCACTCAGGAATATCTCTCATCTCTCAGTGTGGGTCAACGCAGAATGCTGCCCAATCTGGATGTGACAAAGCCGGTTCACCCTACTTTTCTGTACGAATTTGTAGCCAATATAATTATATTTGTGATCTTATTGCAGATCCGAAAACGCTCAAAGCGGCCTTTCACAACCTTAGCCAGCTATTTTCTCATGTATGGGATTGTAAGATTTGTGGTTGAAGGACTACGCACCGACTCACTTTACTTTGCCGGAACTGATATCAGGGTGTCTCAATTGCTGTCTGCCCTGATGATTATAACTGCACTGATTTATCTTGTTATCTCAGGGATTATTAAGCAGCGTCACCCTGAAAGAGCAGTTACTGTTGCAATCCCGGTATCGGAGTTACCTGAAGCAGAAGGATCTGATACAGAGGATTCTGCAGTTGAAAGTGCAGGCAGCGGGACAGAAGGTGAAGATAATGTATCTAAAGGTGAGGATACCGGATCCGGAGATGCAGATGCCGAGACAGACTGTAAAGATTCTGAGCCTGTCGGAGAAGATCTTGCACCCGCAGGTGAGGATGCTGCCGGAGCATCTGCAACAAAAGAGGTGGACAACGAAGCGATACAACCGGAAATACCTGTTGACGATGCTTCTATAACTGACGAAGTTATCACAGAAAATGACAATGATACAATATATGAAGAGGGTGTTATACATGCCGCGTCAGCTGATGATGAGCGTGAACCTGATGAGGATGACGATTAGTCCTGACAGATGGTATAAATTTAGTTTGGCCCTGCTGAATATTTGAAAACCTATGAATTCTAAAGCAAATTTTGACAATGTATCTATGAAACGTTCAGATACGGGTTTCTCTCGTGCTTCTGCTTTTTTCGCTGCAATGGATTATTGGATACTGGTCCCTGTCATGATCATGGTTATTATTGGACTCTTTGTGCTGCACAATGTTGCTGCTGATGGAGTAGGCACAACATTGTCGTATCCTCAAGGATTCTACAGACAAGTTGGGGCCGTCTTGCTTGGTTTAGCCTTGGCAATGGGTATTTGTTTGATGGAACCGCCAACTTTGCGCCTGTTCGGTACCGGAATATATATTGTCGCGGTATTATTGCTGATCTATGTGAAGATAGACGGGTATTCTTTGCGCTCTCTTACCGGCGCTGACAGT
>DASRVY010000095.1:0-4303 GCA_035654855.1 Bacillota bacterium
TATTGTCAGTCAGGGGCAAGACAGCATACCGGTGCCTGATGTGTCAGGCATGTCTACATTGGCAGCTGAGGAGATTTTGACCGCTGAGGGTTTTCACGTTCTTTTTCGGCAGGAATTCTCTGAGACGGTTCAAAGGGATAACGTAATAAGCACAATTCCTCAGGCAAACAGCCTGCAGCCTTATGGCGCGACGATAACAATTATTGCCAGTTCGGGCTCATCCGCGGTTCAGGTTCCTGACATTACAAACCAAAGCCTGTCGCAGGCTATTCAAATGCTGGAGGAGTCAAATCTTGTTTTGGGCGGACAGACAACTGTGGGAGGCCGCAGTATTCCTGATTCAGAGAAGGTAGTAATCACGCAAACCCCTGCTGCCTATTCCACAACGGAAAGCGGCAGCCGTGTTTCCGTTCTGGTGGGGACGAGAGAAGACTATACTAATTATTTCAATCCGACACCGGTACCTCCGCAGGTGCAGATCATGCCGCAGTTGGTTGGTAAGAATATGACAGAAGCTTACACTTTGCTCAGTAAAGTGGGCATCAAACATATAAATACTTCGAGCATAGGTTCAAGTGAAGCCAATGCTCTAGACCCTCGTAAAGAAAGTCAATGGGACTCCATTTACATTATCCAGCAAAGCATTGCTGCAGGAAGCGATTTTACGACCGATACTGTAGACGTGGTATATGGTTCAAAACAGGATTATCAAAACTTCCTTAATCCGACCCCAATACCTACAGATCCTACAACTCCGCCAACCACAATCCCGCCCAATACCGATCCGGATCCGGATTCGAATCCTGATGATTAGCAGGGGGGAGCAGTAATGAGGGCAAATTATAGACGGACACAGCTTATTTATGCCTGCGGCTGATAGCAATAAATCCACTGCGATACTGCTGCGCGGCATCGGTGGTCACTATCTGCTGCACAGCCATCAGGATAACTTTCAAGGTCTGGCTATGCTTCGAGGTATTTTGCGCCTGGAAAATGTCCGGCCGCTTCCAGGCGATAAGGCAGTCTATGGACCAAGTGATGATCCGGACATTCCCTATGTTATTGAGGAAATATTGCCGCGTAAGAGTTTTCTTGCCAGACCGGGGATAGCTAATCTAGACTTGGTTTTGATTACGATCTCTGCTTCTCGGCCTCGCCCGGATCTAAAAATGGTTGACCGTCTTATTGTGATGTCGCATACACATGATATCGATGTTATCTTGCTAATTAATAAAATTGACGAGCTGGACGATCCGACGTCAATTAACAATATCAAGTATGAATATGCTAAGGCGGGTATAATGATTTTTGAAACAGGCTTTACTTCAAGTGAAGCGGATATACAGCAGCTTAAGGATATGATCAAGGAGAAAACAGTATCTTTTGCGGGACAATCAGGGACCGGAAAATCTACATTGCTTAATCGCCTCTTTGATATGGAACTGATGGAAACAGGAGGTCTGTCCGGTAAGATCGGGCGAGGAAGACATACAACCCGTTATACGGAACTCTTTCCGGCAGAAACAGGAGGCTATCTAGCCGATACTCCAGGATTCAGTCAGGTTAACCTGGCGGAAGCAGATATCACTTTGGAAGATCTTGCCAATGGTTATGATGAGATCCGCAAGGTCAAGAATATGTGCCGTTTCGCCAGCTGCAGGCATGCCGGCGATCTTGGCTGTGCAGTAACCGAAGAGACAATGCCTGCGGGAAGATATGAACGCTATCTGGAGCTTAGAACTGAAATCTTGGCAGCTCAGGAATACTAAGCCTATATATTCAAACTAAGGAGTTGTGAAATGTTACCTTCATATACAGAGACGGCAGGCAGACCCCTAATATGCCCTTCTTTGCTGTCTTGTGATTTTGCGCGTATTGCTGATGAGATAGACAGGGTGAAAAATGAAGTTGATATGCTGCACTGCGATATAATGGACGGTCATTTTGTCCCAAATCTTACCTTTGGGCCTCCTGTAACAGCAAAAATCAGACAAGCGACGGATTTGCCGCTCGATGTGCACTTAATGGTTTCTCGTCCTGAAGACTGGATAGCTCCCTTTGCTGAAGCCGGAGCAGACAGTTTAGTTTTCCAGATTGAAAGCACAGTTCACAGCCAGCGTCTGGCAAGCCGGATCAAAGAACTGGGCTGCACTGCAGGCGTTAGTCTTAACCCTGCTACCCCGCTGCAAGCATTGGAAGAATTGCTGCCATTTGTGCAGATGGTGCTGATTATGTCAGTAAATCCGGGCTTTGGCGGTCAGGCCTTCATCCCCGAGATGATTGATAAGGTTAGAAGACTTCGTCAAATCAGTGTAGATCGAAATTTGCCTTTGCATATTCAAGTTGACGGCGGTATTGACGCAAAGACAGCTCCTTTAATGATTCAAGCAGGGGCTGACATGTTGGTAGCCGGAAGTGCTGTTTTTGGTACCGATGATCCTGCAGCCGCTGCCAGAAAGATCTCTTTAGCTGCCAATACGGCTTATATTGAGACCTTTGAAGTTGTTTAGATAAACAGCAAAATTAATGTTGACAATACCCTGGCAAAAAAGACGCAAATACCGAGCTGCTATCCTTTTAGGGGGCGATTTACACCTGACCGCCGAAAGCAGAGAACTGCTTGCTTCATGTGATTTCGTGGCAGCTGCTGACAGCGGCGCTTTCTATGCGAGAGAAATGCTGCGCATTCCCGATTTGGCTGTTGGGGATTTTGATTCTATTACAAACGAAGATTTGAATTGGCTCAGACAAAACAAAGTCCCTTTATATGACTATTTTGTTGCTAAGGATGAAACTGATGCTGAATTGACTGCGTATCTGCTCTTAGCTATTGAAGATGTAACTCAGATCGATTCACAGCCGGACTATTTCCATGATACGCACCTTTCACTGCTCGCAGGAGAATTGTGGGAAAACACAATTCTCAGAGATGATTTAGAATTGTTATTTTTGGGTGCTACCGGATCTAGACCGGACCATATGCTGGCCAATATTGCCCTGGCAGAAAAACTGACAGAAATGGGAATGCCTGTTCTTTTGAGTGATGGGCTAAGTTTGTTTGTTCCTCTGTGCGGCGAAAGCGAAGCTCACATTCTCTGGCCCAAAGAACCTCAAGATAAAGTTGAATGGCTTTTTTCCGTGCTGGCGTTGAGTGAGAGGGTTACAAATTTGAGTTATAGAAATGTACAATTCCCGGTTGACAAGATCACAATCTCTCGCGGTACAAGCCTTGGACTAAGCAACCGCAGTGTTAATTCGTCTGTGGTTGATTTTAACTTTAGCTTCGCCAGCGGCAGTCTGTTAATTATTGTTACGCCGGAAGACTGAAATACCTACGAACAAATTTTTTCACGTCATGCTCTGTCGGAAAAAGTTGTTTAATACGGCATTGATAAAATAATATGCATAAAAAAGACTGCCCTGCAGACTTGAATTGGCAGTCTTTTAGCAATATTTTTAGAAATAAAATTAAAATATGATCAACGAACGAACAGGATAATCCCCAATATTCTTCCTCCCGTTAAGATAACCCAACTCAATAAAGAATAGCAGTCCTACTACCTTTCCTCCTAATTGTTCAATCAGATCAATATTTGCTCTGGCTGTACCGCCGGTAGCTAAAAGGTCATCAACGATCAACACCCTCGCCCCCGGTTTTATAGCGTCCTTATGCATTTCCAGTGTGTCTGAACCGTATTCCAGATTATAGCTCTTACTGACTGTTTCAGCAGGTAATTTCCCTTTTTTCCTGACCGGGACAAATCCTACATCGGCCGCTAAGGCTGCAGGCGCTCCCATGATAAAGCCTCTCGATTCTGAACCGACGACAATATCAAACTCCAAATCAGATACTAACGCCAGCATTTGATTAAGAGTTTCCTTGAAGAGCACAGGATCCTTTAAAACAGTGGTAATGTCAATAAAGTCAATTCCTGCTTCGGGAAAGTCCGGAACATGTCGCAGGTGTTCACGCAGATCAATCATATAGTCCTCCAGTAGATTAAATACGGATACATTATATACATAGATAATAATATCGGTGCGACAATATTTCACTGTACTGGAGCAACGCCTTTGATAATGCTAAAATAAATTACTTAATAATTTCTTTTGTTGCAGTTATAGTGGCTCGAGTGTTATGACTATTCAGAGAGACAAAATGACAGTGTTATGCTGACAGGCAGGGAGGATGCGAAGTGAAAAAGACACCACTGAATGAGAAACATAAGTCCTTGGGTGCCAGGATGGTTGAATATGCCGGCTGGGAAATGCCGGTACAATATGAAGGAATTGCCGCAGAAAC
>DASRVY010000096.1:0-5688 GCA_035654855.1 Bacillota bacterium
GGAGCCGATAAATGGCTGAGAGGACTTGTGGTCGACCCTAATAACCTGATCCGGGTAATACCGGCGGAGGGAGAACATACAGCATTGTTTTTAGCCTCCGCTTTGTTGGAGGTTTTTTTATGTCAACAAAATATATCGGAGTGGCGGCGATTATTGCTAGATGAGACAGGCATGGTGTGCAGATGAAAGATAAACTAAAAAAGTTTTTGCCGCCGTTGGTGGTGCTGGCTGCGATTCTCGCTCTGATTCAGCTGCTTTCTGTAACCGGAGTGATACGGGAGTTTGTTCTGCCTGCGCCCTCGGCAGTCTGGCGCGCTCTCATTACAGATACGAATCTGCTCTGGGGACATCTCAAGGAAACACTGTATGTCTCGCTGTTGGGTTTCTTCTTTAGTATTGTCCTAGGTATCTTAGTCGCTTTGCTTATGGATAGCTTTAATCTGATTTACAGAGCGATTTATCCGCTCTTAGTGGTTTCGCAGACAATTCCGACTATGATTATCACGCCCGTCATTGTGCTGATGTTCGGCTATGGCATCTTGCCGCGTCTGGCGGTGGTTGTTTTAGTCTGCTTTTTCCCGGTATCAATCAATCTGCTGCAGGGATTTTCAGCGGTCGATCAGGATCAGATCCGCCTGATGCGCACACTAGGCGCGAATCGCGCAAAGATACTTTGGCATGTCAAATTTCCCTCCGGCCTGCTCCACCTATTTTCAGGTATTCGCATCGCTGCAACTTATTGCGTGATGGCGGCAGTATTGGCGGAATGGTCCGGTGGCGGTACCGGGCTTGGTATTTATATGCTTCGCACTAAGAGATCCTACGCCTTCGACCGCATGTTCGCCTCGATCATCTTGATCGTCTGCTTAAGCTTATTGCTTTACTATTTTGTGCTTGTTGTCGAGCGCCTGGCTACGCCATGGCTCAGAGTCAAACCCAAAGAATAACCGGAGAAAACAATATGAAAAAAAACATCAAATTCTTTATAACTATTCTATTCTTTTTAGTTTTGACAATTATGACTGCAGCTTGTCAGATGGCAGATAATCCGGCAGAGGTTACAAAACCTTCGCCGGGCGTTTCTGAAGATTTGTCGGCCAAGGATAAGGATAAGGCAGATCCTGCCGCCGGGCGGCCGGAGAAAATTATTTTTGCTTTAGATTGGACTCCCAACACAAATCACTCCGGTCTGTATCTGGCCGCACAGCAAGGATTTTACGCCGATGAAGGACTGGAGATTTTGTTTCAGGAATCCGATATGAATTTCATTGAGATGGTTGCCGCCGAGAGCGCATCCTTTGGTATCGCCAGCCAGGAGCAGGTTCTTCAGGCCAGAGCTTCATCGGCCCAAATACCCATCGTCGCCGTTGCGGCGATTGTTCAGCACAATACTTCCGGTTTCGCCTCGCCTGTAGATCGCAATATCAAGTCACCCGCTGACTTTGAGGGCATGACATACAGCGGCTGGGGCACTGAACTGGAACTGGCCTTCATTAAAACCTTGATGGAGAAGGCAGGGGCTGACTATGATCAGGTGAACATTATCAACCAGTCAGCCAGCAATTTTATCGCCAGCATGGAGATGGAGGCAGACTTTGCCTGGATTTACTGGGGCTGGGACGGCATCAATACCGAGGTGGGGGACTATCCGATCGATTTCATCCTTTTGCAGGATATTGATCCCCGCTTAGACTTTTATTCGCCGCTGATTATTACCAATGAGACTGTAATAAATGAGAATCCTGAGTTGATTGAGCGTTTTCTTAGGGCCAGCGCCAAGGGTTATCAACTGGCGATCGAAGAACCCGAGCTGGCTGTCAAAGCCATTATGGAAGCGGCGCCTGAACTGGATGAAGAACTCTTGCTCAGAAGTCAGATTTGGCTAAGTGACAAGTATATCGATGACGCCTCCCGCTGGGGCGAGATGAAAGCTGAGATCTGGTCTTCATTTAAAGATTGGATGCTGGAGCACAATACTTTGGAAAGTGATCCGGATACCTCTGAGGCCTTCAGTAACGACTACTTGCCATAAAACTCAAACGATAATTTTGCAGAGACGAAGGCGCTTATCTGACGAGCGGGCGGATAAAAATTGGGCGAAAACAGGACAGATAATAAAATGAAAAAGCAAGCTGATAAGCAAATAGAAAACCGGACACCAGAACAGCCGGCTGCACTTGACAATATCGTCCTGCAGGCCAAAGATCTGGGGCGGACCTTTGATCCCGGTATCTGGACGTTCAGACATCTGAATTTAATACTGATGCGAGGCGAGTTTGCTGCCATCCTCGGACTTTCAGGCAGCGGCAAGACGACGCTCTTCAACATTCTTGCCGGACTGGACAAGCCTGACGAAGGCAGCGTTGAAGTCACAGAGGCGATAGGCTATATGATGCAAAAAGATTTGCTTTTGCCCTGGAAGCGGGTTGCCGACAATATCGCCCTGCCTCTGACAATGAGAGGCATGTCCAAAAAAGATTCGCTGGCAGAGGTGCAGAAACATCTGGCTGCTTTTGGACTTGAAGGCTTGGAGAGAAGGTGGCCGGCGCAGCTTTCCGGCGGTGAGAGGCAAAGGGCTGCTCTTTTGCGCACTTATCTCTACGCCGGCAACATCTTGCTTTTGGATGAGCCCTTCTCGGGACTTGACGCCATTACGCGCGAAAATATGCAAAGCTGGCTAAAAGAAATCAAAGAGCGGTTCCACCTGACCATCCTCCTGATAACTCACGATATTGATGAAGCCATTGCCTTGGCTGACACTATCCACGTGTTGTCACCGCATCCCCCGGCCAGCCTTCACCCGCCAATTAAAATCACTGACCGCGAGAGTATAGATCTGCACGGCCTGATTCGCCGGCTGATCTATACGAATATTGATCAGGAATGAGGCTTTTCTACTAAGGTTTCTGGCGAAAAGTTGTATCTTTGTTTAATAAACTTAGAGCTAAAAGCGGCTGCCTTCATTAAGAGATTTTGGTCTGGCAGGGGCTAACAGTCTGCCGTTAAGAGTGATTTCGGAATCGACACCGGCAGATTAAGCGGGATTTCCAGCTCAGCCAGCAGATTTCTCATATCTAAAGCCGGCTCTGCCTCAAGCTCGATATATTGCTGTGATTTGGGATGTCGGAATTTTAGATAGGCGGCATGAAGAGCCTGACGAGATATCAGGCCATCTTTCTCCAGTCTGTCAGAAGTAAGGAGCGCTTTCGTTTGGGCCAGGAGATCAGGTCGCACATAGTCTTGACTATCCGCGATATTCTCCAACTGAGGCAGACCATACATGCTGTCGCCCAATAGGGGATGGCCATGCCATAGACAATGCAGTCTGATCTGATGCGTTCGCCCCGTAACAAGCTTGAAAGCCACTAGTGAGTACGCTCCGTCGGGGGAAACTGCGATTTCTTCGAAGATTGTTTTTGCTTCTTTGCCTTCCGGGTCTATGCGGCGGCGCATAAAGGTATCCTCGCTGCGCGTTATCGCTCCCGTCAGCACGCCGCCGGAAGGCTGAAAACGACCGTGCACGACGCCCAGATAGATTTTTTGCATAGGGTGGGATACAGCGTAATAGTGGGCAAAAGAAAGCCGTGCGATTAAGAGAATTCCGCTGGTTTCGCGGTCTAATCTGATGACGGGATGCAGCGGTGTGATTGCTAGCTTGTCTGTGATAGTTCCAACACTGTGAGTGATAGTGGGGTGGACAACCTGACCGGCTTTCTTGTTGATTCCGACATACCAGTCGTCCAGATAGACGATATCCAAATCAAGGTCTTGCCTGATCGCTTCTGTGTCTTGAGGCTCTGGAAGAGTGACAATGATTGTATCTTTGGCTTCTATCGGGTCTATCAGGCGCAGGGGTATGCCATTTACTGTGACGCTGCCTTGATGGCGAACGCGTTTTAGCAGACGGGAGGAGAAACCGGCCCGGGCCAGGACTTGCCGGACTGATTTTTCAGCGTCTTCATCTTTGCATGTATATTTGTATATCATTTGCTCTCTCTTTCTTTAACACCTTTTGATTGACATTGCAAGCTAATATTTAATAGAATGTATCCTAAGTATGCAAGACGCCCTCCGGGGCGCCTGTTTTTGAAATTGAAATTTTAGATGTATCTTGAAAATTTAATCATGGAGGTGATTTGTCATAGAGTGGCTATATTTAATTATTGGCTTAATTATAGGCGCTTTGCCGGCTGTTGTATTTACAGTTAACTGGTTTAAGCGCGGCTTGAGCAAAGAAAGCGTGGCACTACAAGAGCAGAAGGAAAAAACTGCTGAAGACATAAAGAAATTGATTCTGGATGCGCGTAAGGAAGGCGAGGACACGAAAAGAGAGTACTTGCTTGAAGCGAAGGAAGAAGTACACAAAGTTAAGGCAGAGCTGGAAAAAGATGTCCGCGCGAAGAGAAATGAGCTGTCCAGGGAGAGAAACCGGATTGACCAAAAGGAAGAAACTCTGGATCGCAAGGTGACCGCACTGGAGGAAAGAGAGAAAGATATAGAGCAAAGAAATTGCGATTTACGCGCCAATGAAGAGCATTTACTGGAAATTGAGAACCGTAAATTGGAAGAGCTCGAACGCATCTCCGGTCTGACAGTGCAGGCGGCCCAGCAACAGATTTTAGATGAAGCAAGACATGAGTACGAACACGACATGGCAATCTTGTTTCGCCAGATTGAGGAAGAAACGAAAGAGAACGCCGATGTGCTCGCAAAAGAGATTGTCGTGGGTGCGATCCAAAGATATGCCTCAGACTTTGTATCTGAAGCTACTGTGACTGTCGTGTCATTGCCCAATGAAGAAATGAAGGGCAGGATTATTGGCAGAGAAGGCCGTAACATCAGAACAATTGAAACTATGACGGGAGTAGATCTGATCATTGATGATACCCCTGAGGCGGTAATACTTTCCAGTTTTGACCCTATCAGACGTGAAATCGCCCGCATCGCCATCGAAAAACTTGTCCAGGATGGGCGTATCCATCCGGCCAGAATTGAAGAAATGGTCGAAAAAGCCAAAAAAGAGTTGGAACAGTCGATCAAGGAGGCAGGTGAAGAGGCGGTATTCAAAGCCGGTGTCGTCGGTATTCATCCGGAAGCGATTAAGATACTTGGACGTTTAAAGTATCGTACCAGCTACGGACAAAATGTCTTACAACATTCCGTTGAAGTTAGCGGAATTGCCGGCATCATGGCTTCAGAGTTAGGTCTCGACGTGATGGCAGCCAAGAAGGCCGGTTTGCTCCACGACATAGGCAAGGCGGTGGACTTTGAGATGGAAGGATCCCATATTTCTCTCGGTGTCGATATCGCCAAACGACTCAAGCTGGATGAGATTACGACCAACGCGATTGCCTCGCATCATGGCGATGAGGAGCCCACTACTTTGATTTCTTCTCTGGTAGCAGCTGCAGATGCGATTTCAGCAGCCAGACCCGGAGCGAGAAGAGAAAATGTAGAAACCTATATTAAGAGAATTGAGAGGCTGGAAGAGATTGCAAACTCGATGGATGGGGTGGAGAAATCCTACGCCGTCCAGGCGGGAAGAGAAATCCGCGTCATTGTCCTGCCCGACCAGGTGCGAGATGATGAGATGCCCTTGATCGCTCACCGCATCGCGAAACAGATCGAAGCGGAGCTGAATTTCCCGGGTCAGATCAAAGTAAATATGATCAGGGAAAGCAGAGTCGC
>DASRVY010000097.1:0-1208 GCA_035654855.1 Bacillota bacterium
CTGCGGGTCTTTTACGTCTGCTAAAATAACGTAGAAGTCTTCCGTCAAGCCATTGAGAGCCTCATTAACTTTCTCTCTGGCACTTTGTACGCTTCCACCGATATCCTCGAACGCCTTTGATCTGTCGGCTTCGTCTTGCCAGTCGATTTTTTTCATGCTTATGAGCAGGTCGTCAAAAGAGATACTAGCGTCTAACACAGCTCTTTCGCCCGCTGCTATTTCCTCGTATATTTCCAACGTTGCCTTCTTAAAGTTCTCTTGGCTTATTGTGCCTTCAGCCCATGCTGTCTGCAGCTCGCTCAGCCGCTTTAATCTGTCGGCTCTCGCGCTGTCGCCCTCAGCCTTTACTAGGTAGATTGTCTCAAGCAATCCTTCCCACTCCACCTTGGCGTCGCCAGCCGCTCCAGCAATCGCGCCGGATATCGCCGATATAACATTTATGTAAGCCTCGTCAGCCATGTTTTGGGTCGCAGTCGTAAAGTCTTGCATGGCTGTGTTAAGATTTTCAAACGCCTCTGCACTATCATCAACTGCTAGCTGTATAGCAGTAAAGATGTTGACCATCTCAGTCTTATAGCTTTCTGCCTCAGACGCAAAGCCACGCACCTTTTCGCTACCCACGATAAGAGGATCAAGCGTTATTGTTATCTCTGATAGCTTTTGAGAGAAAGCGCTCGCCAGCTCAGTAATAAGCACACCGCCGTTACCTTGCATCACGCCTTCAATAATGTTTTCCATGCCCTGCTTGTAGCCTAGGGTCACGCCCGTTATCACCATTGCTAAAACTAGACCTATGCCAACAGTCCACCCTCCCACTCCTGTGCCAAACGTAATTAAGGCGCCACCTATGCCAAGAGCAGAACCTATTCCTGCTTTAAGCCAAGAGCCAAGAGTGCCTTCTCCTGAGAAAATTTCAGAAAAGCCACTTGCGCCTAATGTTATTCCACCTAGCATTAAAGCTATGCCAAGAGTAATTTGCCCAGCGTCTGTCATTCCAGCTAGAGTCTTAACAACGGCTTGTACGCCTGTGGCAATCTTCCAAGCAAGCATGGCCGTACCAATGCCAAGGACAATGGTTGATATCCAGTCGAAATTCTCTCTTATGAAATTAACGACAGGTCTTATCTTGTCATAAAATGTTTCTACAAGCTCAATGGCTTTCAGTTTGGCATCGCCTAGGAAATCGTAATCAAAATCAGACGGGTCAA
>DASRVY010000098.1:0-5500 GCA_035654855.1 Bacillota bacterium
TTTGGGTGACGGTATCAGGACTCTGTCTTCGCCGGGGAATTCTTTCTCCGCCCCGCCGTTGAAGAAAAAGGTGACGTGGGCGTATTTTTCGGTTTCGGCAATCCTTAACTGTCTGAGGCCAAGTTCAGAAATATATTGACCCAGAGTCTGATCAAGATCTTCTTGCGCATACGCCACTTCAAGTCCGGGATACTCGTCAAAAGCGACATCATATTCTGTCATGGTCACAAAATGGAGAGGGAAATGGCCGTAGGGCAGTTTGAAATTGTCAAAGTCCGGCTGCATGAGGCTGCGAGTGAGTTCTCTGGCCCGGTCCGGCCGAAAGTTAAAGAAAATTACAGAGTCATTCGGCTCGATCAGCCCTGTCGGCTTGCCGTCCTTAAGCACTGTGGCAGGCAGCAAAAACTCATCTGTAATGCCTTGCTCATATGAATCGGCAATATAAGCGAGGGGGTCTGAGGTTGTGATCTCAGAGCCTTGAACAAGAGCCAGATATGCTTTCTCTACCCGTTCCCAGCGCCGGTCCCGGTCCATGGCGTAATAGCGGCCGCTGATCGTGGCAAGTTGGCCTGTGCCCGTCTCCGCCATTTTATCCGACAGTTGTGCGGTAAAATTCAAGCCTGAGGTCGGAGATACATCTCGGCCATCATAGAGGGCATGGATAAATACCCGCTCTGCCTGATGGTGAGCGGCGAGGTCAAGCAGGCCAAATAAATGTTCAATATGACTGTGCACGCCGCCGTCCGACAAAAGGCCGATCAGGTGCAGTGCGCTGCCGTGCTCTTTACTTTGATTTATCGCATTTAGGAAGGCCGGATTACTGAGATAAGCTCCACTTTCCATATCCTTGCTGATTCTGGTCAAATCTTGATAGACAATTCTCCCCGCTCCAATATTGGTATGGCCGACTTCAGAATTGCCCATCTGCCCCGGAGGAAGTCCGACATCCAGACCGGAGGTATTCACTTTTGTTGTCGGCCATGCAGCCGCCAGACGGTCCAGATTAGGTGTCTCGGCCTGATATACAGCGTTGTTGTCTGTTTCCTTTGATAATCCCCAGCCATCCAAAATCATCAGCATGACCGGGCGTCTTTTCGGTATATTCTTCATCATTTACTCTCTAATTTCTCAATTTATGAACCGGCTATTTATGAACCTGCTATTTATGAACCGGCTATTTATGAACCGGCTATAACAGCGAAGTCTTCCGCCTTTAAGGAAGCTCCTCCGACCAGACCGCCGTCTACGTCCGGCTGAGCAAACAGGCCTGCCGCATTGGCTGCATTGACAGACCCGCCGTAGAGGATCCGAATATTAGCGGCCGCCTGCGCATCATACATATTTGCCAGCTCCTGACGGATGAATTCACAAACTTCTTCTGCCTGCTCATCTGTAGCTGTCCGGCCGGTGCCAATAGCCCAGATCGGCTCATAAGCGACAACGATTCGGAAGAAATCTTTAGCATCGATACCGTCAAAGCATTCTTTGATTTGCCGGCGTATAAATGTGAAGGTTTCGCCTTTCTCCCGCTGCTCAAGCGACTCTCCCACACAGATGATAGGAAAGACGCCCCAGCTCAGTGCCGCTTTAGCTTTAGCATTTACAACAGCGTTTGATTCAAAGAAGTACTCACGGCGCTCGGAATGACCAATTATTACCCAGGGGACATTCAGATCTGCCAACATCTTCATCGATATCTCACCTGTATAGGCTCCTGAATCAGCGGCATGGCCGTTTTGGGCAGCTGCGTAAACAGCAGTATAGGCTGTCAAATCCAATACCTTATTCAGGGCGGTGAAGGGAGCAGCGACAACAACTTCCGCTTTGGCATCGGCAGCCAGTGGGAGAAGCTCTTTGAGCAGCTTTTCCGCTTCAACGGGCGTGCCCTTATTCATTTTCCAGTTACCTGCCACCATTAGACGTCTGCTGTCCTGATTGGACAGAGCGCCAATACCCGGCAAAATCTTCCCTTCCAACAATTCCAGAGAGGCGCCGCCGCCGGTGGAAATATGTGTGACCCTGTCAGCAAAGCCTGATTGCTCGACTGCGGACGCTGAGTCGCCGCCGCCAATAATGGAGACGGCATCTGACTCTGCCACTGCTTTAGCGATCGCACGTGTGCTGACGGCAAAAGCGGGGAATTCAAACACGCCCATCGGGCCGTTCCAAACTATTGTCTTAGATGCCTTAATAATTTCACTGAAATGTTCTACGGTGTCAGCGCCGATGCCCATACCCATCCAGCCCTCTTCCATCTTGTCGGCAGGCACTGTCTTATACGGCGCATCGTCTGCGAATGTTTCAGTTATTACAATGTCGGAAGGCAGCAGCAGATTGACACCTTTTTCTTTGGCTTTAGCCAAGATGCTCTCCGCGACCTCCATCTTGTCCGGTTCATAAAGGGAAGTTCCCACTTCATGACCTTGAGCAGCGATAAAGGTATAAGCCATCGCCCCGCCGATCAACAAATTGTCTACCTTATCCAGCAGATTCTCAAGCACGCCGATTTTATCAGAGACTTTGGCGCCGCCGATAATAGCTGTGAAAGGATGCTCAGGAGCATCGATTGCAGCGCCCATAACTTCTATTTCTTTTTGTATGAGAAATCCGGCTGCTGAAGGTAAAAATCTCGATATTCCATAGGTGGAAGCATGCGCGCGATGGGCTGTTCCAAAAGCGTCATTAATATACACTTCCGCCATGCCGGCAAGTTCTTTAGCGAAGCTGCGGTCATTCTTGGTTTCTTCCGGATGGTATCTGACATTCTCCAACATGAGAATTTCGCCCTCCTTGAGGGCTGCGGCCTTAGCCTTAGCGTCTTCGCCGATTACATCAGCAGCCAGAATAACTTCCTGCCCCAGAATCTCGCCCAGACGGGCAGCTGCGGGAGCCAATGAAAATTTGGCGTCAAATCCTTTCGGCCTGCCTAAGTGCGAAATCAGAATCAATTTCGCTTTCTGATCCAGTAAATACTTAATTGTCGGCACTGTTGCCCGGATCCTTGAGTCATCGGTTATAGCTCCGCTTTCCATATCGAGAGGGACATTGAAATCTACACGCGCAATTACTTTCTTGCCGTGTACATCCATATCTTTGAGAGTTTTTTTCTGAAGCTGCGCCATTTTCGCTCCTCCTTCTGTAGTGGACACTGTGTGTCAAATGAATATTATTGATATTTGTTAATATTTGTTCAGTCAGCCGCGTTTTCGCCTTGATCGCTCAAGACGGCATATAATCCAGTCCCGACTGCGCTTTGATTTTAATTGAAAAGCATATGAATATCAGGGCTGCTCACTTTTAGCAGATTAACTAATTTGACATAGCCTTATTTTAGTATTGAGCGGTTGTTTTTACAATTATATCCTATGTTAAAATAGACATGATTCTAGTCTGGCGGAGGTTGACGTGCTGATATCCCTGATAATCCCGTTTTTTAACGAAGAAGAGCAAATGCCTTTGACTTTGGCCGCTTGCGTTTCCGTGCTGAATGATACAGGCAGAAACTGGGAAATCATCGCCATCGATGACGGCTCAACCGATAAGAGCTGGCAATTACTCAACAGCGCCGCAGAAAAAGACAACAGGATCCGCGCTTTTCATTTTTCACGCAACTTCGGCAAAGAATCTGCAATCTGCGCAGGATTGGATCTGGCTGCAGGCGATGCGGTTATCTTGATTGACGGCGATCTGCAACACCCTCCCGCCTTAATTCCCGAGATGTTGGAGCTGTGGGATCAAGGCTATGAAGTAGTGGAAGGACAAAAGTCCGACCGCGGCAAAGAATCTTTCATCTCCAGATTCAACGCGAGCATTTTTTATGGCAGTTTCCGCTGCCTTTCAGGATATGACTTGACTGACGCCTCCGATTTTAAACTGCTGGACCGCAAAGTTGTGGATGCCTGGCGTGATCTGCCGGAGCATCACACCTTTTTTAGGGCCTTGTCTCTTTGGCTGGGTTTCAAGCGCACTAACTTCAGCTTCGATGTGGCTGAGAGAAAAAAGGGCAAGAGCAAATGGAAGGTCAGCGGGCTCTTTCGGCTTTCGCTGGATGCGATTACCGGTTTCTCCGCCAGACCGTTATATTTGATTTCTTTTTTGGGATTTGTCTTGCTCCTTATTTTCTTTGTTCTGGGTATCCAGACACTGGTCAATTATTTTGCCGGGAATAGCGCCTCCGGATTCACAACGGTGATATTGCTCCAGCTTTTAATCGGAGGCTCGATTCTGATCAGTCTGGGGCTGATTGGCATCTATATTGGCCGCATATTCAGCGAAACCAAGGCCAGACCGCGTTACATCATCTCTGATGCGGTCAATATGAGAGAGCTATCTTCTCCCCCCTACCACCGGTACAGCGGCAGCATCGTGGCCGCCGACGGACAGGAGGGTCTATGCAGATCAACTGACGAAGACAAGGACAGCATGCTCATCCCTGACAGGGCAGTCAAAGAAAAACCGGATATAATCGGCGCTAAAGACCGGGACATTCCGGACAGATCTTCTTCCTTCAGATCTGACGAGTATTCAGAATCTGAAGGTCCCTAAAACTTAAAGTCATGTACGGATTAGCCATTCTGCTTGCATTTAGCGGTGCAGGGATAATTTTCGCGGAAAGCAAGCTTAACAAGCCCGTCCGCCATCCCTCCGGCAACTTTCCTTGGGGCAGCGCGGTTTTCGTCGGTCTGACCGGAATCTGGCTGGGCTTGATCTTTTTTTCCACGCTCATCTTTTGGCTTAGCTGGGGATTGCGCGCTGCCGGTTTGGATTCTTTATTTGCCTTAGCGCCCGAGAGGCTATCGGCGTCAGCTGTATTCATCGCTGCAGCTGCCTATATATTCATCGACATAATGCGAAGACGCCGACACCGTATTGCGGCGCCACCCGATAAGTTCGCACAAGCTCTGCCCAAGGACGAAGCCGCGGCCGGCGGCAAGGTACCCGGCCCGGGAACAGGCCCAGCCGGCTGCGCGAACTTCACTCAAGATTCAGACGCGCAACGCGATGGGGGCTCGGCGCGGGTCCCGGCTGCAAACAGGAGAGAAGGCTCTGTTCTAAGTAAAATTGCAGGCGGAAAGAAGAGGTCAACCTCAGCCATAAGCGCCTTCAACAAAAAATCTGCTGACTCTTGCAGACTCAGCCGGGAGAGCCCTCTGTTTTCTTCTTTGGCGAAGGCTCCGCCCCGGTACTTGTTGATTCTGGCAATCGCTGCCGCCATCTTTGCTTTCTGGCTCCTCAATACTTCCTTCAGAGAGAGCAATGGCTATCTTCAGGCGGGAGCTTCTGTCTTCTCGGATATGGCTCCTCATACTGCGCTTACCTCAGCTTTCGCTAAAGGCGCGAATATTTTGCCTGATTATCCGCACTTTGCCGCCGACGGCATTCGCTATCACTTTTTCTTTTATCACCTGGCGGGACTTTTGCATGCCGGCGGTTTCTCGCTGGCGCTGTCGCTTAATCTTTTAACCTGGCTGGGGATAGTCAGCTTTATCTTGCTGCTGGG
>DASRVY010000099.1:0-1909 GCA_035654855.1 Bacillota bacterium
GGGATGAGCTTTGATGACGCCGTCAAAGCGCTCAAGGGAATGGATCTTGATACCGCCGTCAACGCGTTGATCGGATCGATGGTGAAGAATGGTTACATCGATGAAATCAAAAACTCGATCCTGATTACGGTAAATAGCAAAAACGCGGAAAAGGGCATTCAGTTGCAACAACATCTTTCTGAAGAGATTGAGGGCTTTTTGAATAACTATTCTGTCAAGGGTGCGATTCTCAGCCAGACTGCGAAAGCAGACGCCCGGCAAAAAAAACTTGCCAATCAGTACAGAATCTCCACAGGTAAGGCATCTCTAATCGATTGGCTTGTAAAACAGGACCCAACTATCCAATATGCCGATGTGGCGGATCTGTCCATCAATGACATCAACCTCCTCATCCGAGCCCGAAACACAAAAATGGAGGGCATGAATTTTAGAGGAGAGGCGAGTACCAAGGGGTATATAGGAGAAGAAAAGGCAAGGCAAATCGCATTTGAGCATGCCGGCGTTCTCAAAACTGAGGTGCAAAAGCTTGAAGTAGAACTCGATTTCGAAGACGGTCGTATGGTATATGAGGTTGAGTTTTATCACAATGACAAAGAATACGATTACGAGATCGATGCCAAGAACGGTAATATTTTAGAGTTCAAGGTCAAGAATAGGCACGGACCCGATGGCAGCACTCCCACTACCACACCTGGCAATCAATATATTGGAGCCGTGGAAGCCAAGGAGATTGCGCTTCGACACGCGGGATACGAGGTCGGACTTGTCAACAGACTTAGAACCGAATTTGAAGACGAAAACGGCCGCATGATTTACGAGGTCGAGTTTGAGCATGGCAATTTTAAGTACGAATACGAGATCGATGCAGTTACAGGCGAAATCTTGCAGAGCGAGGTTGAGAAACTCGAGGCAGGCAATAACGGTGAAGGCAATCCAGAAACTTCGGCAGATCCTGAAGCCAATTATATAGGAGATGGAAAAGCTGAAGAGATCGCCCTGCAACACGCGACTTTAAAGAGAAATTCGGTCAGAAACCTTAAAGTAGAACGCGAACGCGAACAAGATCGCGTGATTTACGAGATTCAATTTGAGCACGGAAATTATAAGTACGAGTACGAGATCGATGCCTTAACCGGTAAGATCGTACAGTGGGAGAAGGAACAGAATTGATGGTTTGCATCAAAGCATTTAATTTGTAAAAGACAATTCGCAAATTGAGAAAACCTGCTCTGTAATGGGCAGGTTTTTTATTCAGCGGAGATCAATATATTGATAATAAATAATCGCCACAACTTGCACCATTGTAACAAAATCGAGTAATTTTATTTTCATTCCGCTTATAATCTTGTTGTAGGTCTGGTTGTGCTATCCGTATCGAATCATGCACTACAGCGGTCAAAAATATTATTGTATGTTAACAGAAATTGGGAAATCTTAGAACGGAGGCTCAAAATGGACACATGGCTAATGACGTTAAGGATGGCCCCTCCCCGCGAGGGATTTGAGCTGGCAAAGTCGCTTTCACAAAAGGAAGCGAGATATACCCAAACGTCTCCGGAGATGGGGAAAATAATTCACCCCGCGAGACACATGAAATGCCTACAGTTTGATGGATGCTACGCAGGTTGCTGCTATTGATTTAACTGTGGCTACTCTAATGACTGAAATAAGGAGGCTCACAATGGATACATGGCTTACAACTCTAAAAACTGCCACTCCCCAGGAGGAGGGATTTGAGCTGGCAATGATGCTTTCGCGGAAAGCGGTAGCTTATACTCAACCATCCGCAGAAATCCGGGCAAAACTACGACAGGGGTATTCCGAAAATGCCGACAGTTTGACAGCGGCTTCTCAAGTGGTGGCGATTAATTTCCAAACGGTGGCTGCCGCGAATAACTATTGGACTGAG
>DASRVY010000100.1:0-4549 GCA_035654855.1 Bacillota bacterium
ATCCGTGAACGTTATGAAGAGCGCCGCGACGTTCTCTGTGACGGACTGGCGGCTATTGATGGCGTCGTGTGCAAGAAGCCGATGGGCGCTTTCTATGCTATCGCAAAATTGCCCGTTAAGAACGCTGAAGATTTTGCCAAATGGCTGCTCACAGACTTCACCGACAATGGCGAGACCGTTATGGTAGCCCCGGTTGAGGATTTCTATCAGACTTCCGGCATGGGTGTTGACGAAGTTCGTGTCGCCTATGTGCTCAAGGTTGAGGACCTGAGGCGCGCAGTTGAAATTTTGGATAAAGCTTTGAAGGTGTATCCTGACCGCATTTAGCAATTCGGGATGCCACAATTTCAGGCCTGCTCAGCGGACCTGAATATCTGATCAAAAAACAGCCGGTCTCCGCAATTACGCGGAAGCCGGCTTTTTTGATATCTGACTGTTTTCTGATTATCTCACCGTCTCCACATATCTGCCGATTATATCTCGTTTGGCTTTCATATGTGATGAAGACGGTATCTTTACATTCGGCAAACTGTAATCCATGCCTAGTTTATTGTAAGTAGAGACGCCTAAGCGGTGATAAGGCAATAGCTCTACAGCGGACAAATGTCTCAGCGAAGCTAAGAACTCACCCATTTCATTCATGGTTTTATCATCGTCATTCACCCCCGGAATCAAGGGTATGCGAACAATCAGCTCCAAAGGATAATCAGTTTCAGCTGTCCGCCTGATATTGTCCATTATTAAATGATTATCTATACCGACCAGACCGCGGTGTTGCTCCGCATCGGAGTGTTTGAGGTCAGCGAAGAGTGTATTCAGATAGGGCAAGACTTTCTCCAGCTCACTGAAAGGAAAGCACATGCTGGATTCCATGGCGGTATTAATGCCCAGCTTTTGCGCGCGCCGCAGGACATTAGCTGCGAAGTCAGCCTGCAGCAATGGCTCACCGCCGGAGAGAGTAATTCCACCGTTGGAATGGAAATAGAAAACCTCATCCTTAACAATCTCGGCCATCAATTCTTCGACTGTCATCACGGTGCCATAGATCTTTTCGCCTGCGCTCTCAATCCCCTCTGCCTGACCTTCCGGAGTTGAGCACCAGGCGCATCTGAGAGGACAGCCTTTGAGAAATATTACTGTGCGCAGTCCTTCTCCATCGTGTATAGAAGAGCGCTCGATGCGCAAGATTGTTCCCTCTAAGCTCATATTATCCTCAAATTATCTGCTTCTGAACGGTGCGGGCAATTATTTCATCTTGAACATCTTTGCCCAGTTCTACAAAATAGGCTGTGTAACCTGCGACCCGGATAAGGAGTCCTTTGTACTCTTCCGGGTTCTTTTGCGCCTTCAACAACTTTTCCTGATCTATAACGTTAAACTGGACATGAAAGACGCCAAGACTGCACATGCTCTTCAATAAAGCCATCATCTGCTGAATGCCCTTTTCCGAATTAAGGAGTTCATCTTCAACTTTCATATTGAGCAAGGTTCCCTGATTAAATCTGTCATGCGGTATGTGAGATACCGATTTAAGCACTGCTGTAGGGCCGCCCAAATCTGTGCCGCCGCTGGGACTTACCCCGTCAGCCAGTGGCTTCCAGGCTTTGCGCCCTGAGGGCAGGGCGCCGACTTGCAGACCGAAGGGAGTATTTCCTGATACAGGCAGAATACCCGGAGTCATTTGACCGAACTTGCTCTCATACTGCTCAATCTCGTCCGCTATATAGGTGAAAATATCGGCTGCTATATTATCGACTTCCTTCTCGTCGTTGCCATATTTAGGGGCGTTAAGACACAGCTCCTGCACATGCTCGAAGCCCTGAAAGTCTGCAGCCAAAGCATCACAAAGCTCTTTCATGTTGACACTCTTATCTTCATAGACCAGTTTGCGGACAGAAGCAATGCTGTTTATCAGGTCGGCAACTCCGATCATTATTATGCCGTTGCCGACATTGTATTTGGCCCCCCCGGCTGAGTAGTCTGTTCCATTCTCGATACATTCCTTGAAGGTCAAGGAAAGTGCCGGTACCGGTCTCTCCAGACAGATCTCATCCAGCAGATGGCTGCCGACTACTGTCGCGTGAATAGTATGCGCGAGGTGAGCCTTAAGAGCCTTCATAAAATCTTCAAATGATTCAAATTCGGCAGGATTGCCGGTGTTTACAGAAATCTTTTCGCCGCTTTTGCGGTTGACGCCGTCATTTAAGGTCAGCTCTACAATGCTGCCGAGGTTAATATCGGCCAGAGCTGTGTACTGACGCATGCGGCCGGACAGATTTGTCTCAACGCAGCCGCAGGGGTTCCAGTCCCATGCCTCTTTGAGCGGCACTCCTTTGTTCAGCATCATGCGAATACCGACCTCATCATTGTGAAAGGCGGGGAAACCTGTGCCCAGGCTGATCAGCTCGACAACCTTTCTCAGGAAGGAATTAGGGTTTTTGGCCATATTGTAGCGAACCGAGAGCGATGGCTGGTAAAGCTGCACGTCAATTGAGGCCTGTAAAATGAGGTAGGACAGCTCATTAACAGCATCACGGCCGGTTTCGTCCACTCCGCCGACACAGACATTCTGGAACATGGGGTAACCGGCTGCAAACTCGGCTGTCTCAGCGTCCTGGAACAGACAAGGTTCGCTGAACTTAATCCAAAGACAGTCCAGCAGCTCTTGCGCCTGATCTTGAGTAATTCTTTTTGCCCGGATATCATTGCGATAAAACGGCAGAAGATATTGATCCATGCGCCCGGGATTGTAGGAGGCCGCGTTTTGCTCCATGAAGATGCTCGTATGATAGAAGTAGAATGACTGCAGCGCTTCATGGAAGTTGGCTGCCGGGTTCAACGGCACTTTGCGGCACACATCCGCGATTTGCAGCAGCTCTGCCCTGCGTACCACATCTTTTTCCTCTGCCGCCATTTCTTCGGCCAGATTGGCATAGCGTTCAGCCATCGTTTCAATGCCATCGCAGACAAGCAATAGCGACTTCAGGAAATTGTCCTTCTCCAGGTCACCGGGCACTGCCAGGTCTAAGCGCGAACGACGCTCATCAATTGCCTCCCTGATACCTTTTAATCCAACATTGAGCAGCCAGCTGTATCCGGCTGTCGTCTCACCGAAGCCTCTGACGCCTTTACGGTCAATGAAGACCACGCCATTGTCGCGCAGCAGCCGCAGATCCTCAGGAATCTGGCGGCGCCATTGCTCGAAGTTGGAACGACCTCGCCAGTAAGGCTTGACAGTGTCGAGAAACATTTCTTTATCGTCGTCGCGCAGGTAAAAGGGATCATATTTACGCTCGCTCATAGTCTCCAGTTCGTTATCGAGAACGGACCAGCAGCAGTCAGCGCACAAAATACCTCCCCTGATTTTAGATCCGGAATTGCCGACAATCAACTCGTCATCAGCAATAAAAATCGTTTTCTCCCGACATTGCTTGCGAAACGCATATGCCTTTTTCAAAATCAAAGGCATATTTTCATATTCAATAAAGCCTTCTGTTAAAATTCTGGCGTTTTCTAAATCCATCTCAGGTTTTACAGATAACAGTCTATCTTTAAGTCTGGAGATTCTTTCCCTATAGTCAGCCATTTTAATCCTCCTCGATTCGCTTAGAACTGTTTCAAGGCTAGTTCCAGCGCCCCGCTGAGATGATCGCGGTCAAAAATGCGCAAGGCATCATCTCTTCGCTCTTCGCGGATAGCCAGAATTATGTCTTCCCAGCCTTGAATGATATGTGCAAGATATTGATTGTCACGCTCTTCACTGCGAACAAAGCTTAGCCCGATGCGGACCAGCTCATCCTGAGCGTTACGGTAGATGCGGTTTATTCTTTTGTTGCCCAATACATTTACAATCGCCATATGCAGATTGGTCTCTGCCAGTTCGCGCTCATACAGGTTTTTGACATTTGCTTTGATGCGGAGCAAACCTTCCTCTATCACAAAGGAAAACTTCCAGGTTTTTTCTTCTGCGAAAATTTTTTCCATTGCCGGAATCTCCAGCAGGCTGCGCATCTGATAAATATCGAGTACATCTTGTTTAAAGATGGGCTTAACTTTGGTCTTCTTGCGAAAGTCAGCTACAATCCAGTCTTCCAATTCCAGGCGATGGAGAGCGGAACGTATAGGCATTCTGCTCATTTGCAGTTCTTCTGCCAGACGCGCCTCAGTCAAATCGGAACCGGGCTCATAGGTCAAATCCAAAATATTGCGTTTGATGACCATATACGCTTGTTCAGATAAAGATAAGGTTTGCGTTTCTTTTACTGTCTGCAATACAGGGTTTGTCATATCTGTTCTTTCCTTGTCATTAGTTATTCTGGATTCTATCCTTATTTTGGTATCCCAAATTTAGGATAACATCACCATATTGAATTGTCAATTTAGGAAGGAAATAAAAGACAAATAGTTACGTACAATTTAGTGAATATCTATAATTGAATAAGCAAGGCTGCCCGGCAATTTCCATTCAAAACTGTTATCGAAAAACACAGTGACAATTATTTTGAAATATAATAGTATCCGATTATCTATTCGTACCGTATAATGTTCT